>JBQTHK010000013.1:0-94956 GCA_052389935.1 Gemmatimonadota bacterium
GACCTCCTTCAGCGTCAAGACTCTGCCGAGGTCGTAATTCGCACCGTTGAAAGCACTGGCAACACTCGGGTGCCGCTGGTCGAGAAGGACGTCAGAGTCTTCCTCGCCCGTAAGCAGGGGCGCTGGCAGGTTACGGGCCAGGTCACCGAACGAGTCACCTGACGTGAAGGTTCCCGTATCTCCGGTTAAGGGCTCCGGGCTCGTTCCCGCAGACCTTGACCCGTCGGCCGAGCATCTCGCCAAACTCGACCCAGCGCCGAGTCCGGAACCTTGAACAGGTCCTAAAGGGCAGGCGCGTTCCTCGCTGCCTGCCGATGTTGGCTACTCCCGGCAAGCGCGGGCATCAGGCTACGTCAACGCTGGACACGATGATTACTGAGGGCAGTCCGCGAGCTGATCCTCAAACAGCAGAAGCGAGGCACCTGCGCACTCGGCGACTCTCCGATCGCTTGGCACGACCGGCGGCGGCGAACTGCGGACGCTGGTGGGCGATGGCCACCGATGGCGCTCACAAGTCCGCCTACGCGACGGTATTTCCTCCAGCGGGTGTTCCGCGCCTTGGCCCTTAATGACCTCAACTCGCCGTACCGCCGGATTCGGACCCGCATGTCGGGTGGTGTTGTAGGTGAATGGTGAGGATCAGGCACCATCCCCTATGCCGATCCGGCCGGGATGCCTGGTACGGGGAGGCGTCGGTTCAGATTAGACAGTTCTAATGAAGAAAAGCTTGACACGTTGCCGGGGGGGGGGCGTATGATGTCGCTGCGACTCCTACAGGCGGGGATCGACCATGGCGATGATGGCTTTGGCGGTGAGCGCATTCTTTCAGGTGGCGGCAACGCCGCCCAGGCAGATCGAACTGCGCGTCGATGCCTCCTGCCGGTCGTGCAAGATGGAAGTGATCAGAGGTCCGCGGCTTGGCGAGACTGAAGGCCCGGGTAGTTTTTCAGGGCGTCTGCGCGATGGCAGAAAGTCACGAGGTCGCTATGTCGTGTCGGCGTATACTCATGCCGGCGGCTCGCTGCTCGTGTTTGATTCGGGCGGCAAGTTCCTCCGTCGCGTCACGCGTGAAGGGTCAGGGCCCGGAGAGAGTCGCAGTCTGGGAGCTTTCGCCATCGGTCCTGGCGATTCGATCTGGCTGGCCGATGCGTTGAACATGCGGGTCAACGTGTACGACCCTGAGTACCGCTTCGTGCGATCAACGCACAGCCCGGGTGCTGCTCTTGCTCACGGATTGCTGGTAACGCCGAGTTGGATAATCGCGAACGGCACCATCCGCAGCAGTGATCGGCTCGGGTATGCATTGCACTTTTTTGGCCCGGATCTCAAGCTTGCCCGATCAGCCGACCTGGATCCTGTCGGGTACCGACCGGAGCTGGACCGCAAGACCCTGCGACCAATGGCGCCCCGACGTTCAGGAGGGTTCTGGGCGGCGGAGCATGGCGCCTACCGTATTCACCGATACGATGACGCCGGCGAAAGCGTCGAAACCCTCTTCAGGCGCGTGAGCTGGTTCGAGCCGCATGATCCCGGACCTCAGCGAGATGTAAGCGCCGCCAAGACCCTGATCCATGCGATACATGAGGACGACGACGGTCTCCTCTGGGTTCTGATGTCAACCAGCGACACCCGGAACTGGAGGTCGGCGATCAGGCCGCCTGGTACAGTGACGCGGGGTGGGCGCGCGTCCCCGTATGCTGTCATAACGGACGTCAATCGGTTCTACGACTCGATAGTCGAAGTCATAGATCCAATGAATGGGACAATCGTCCGGACGGCTCGGTTCGACGTTCCGATGCACATCATTGCCGGCGAGCGGGAGTTCGTATCTGAAGAAGTGGACGCCGATGGGCGAATCTTTGCGCGCATCTGGCGAGTTGCCTTACAACCTTAGACGGAGGGACTGATGAAAAACCTGGCGCTCTACTCTTTGCTCGTTGGCAGCTTGGCGGCCGGGGGAGCTTCGACGATGAGGTTCACGACAACGTCTCAGCAAGAGTCCCAAGCCCATCTGAACGAGACTTCGTGTCCGGGATTCTGCTACACCTGCGGTGCCTTGCCGCTGACCTACGCAGTTGTACCGATGGATCATGAGTTCTCGAACGATGCCGACGAATCTGTCGCCTGTGGCCATCACGTTGAGTGTCGAGGCTGCCTCGTCAGTTCAGCTCTCGCTGACACACTCAGAAGGGCGGTCGACGACGGTGACCATTCGCTGGTAGCGAATAGCATTAACGGGGAGGAAGGGTGGCTAATCAGGCTGAACGAAGACCGTTCGGCGCTTCAGGTAGTCGGATGTGACAGCGCGGAGGTGACCACCCACATCAACGTCGCCCCGGGCCTGTTCAAAGACATCGTGCAGGAGTTGACCCGCATTTCGGGTCCAGGAAACCATCAGTGAAGGCAGGCAGCGTTGTATGTGCTTGCGTAATCGCACTACAGGCCGGCGGCGCGCAGGTCGCAAGGCAGCCTCGAGACGTTCTGGTGAGCAACAGGGCGGCGTGCGACTCCTGCCTGCACCTAACGAAGATCGCGACGCTGGGCCAAGGCACGAGTGACCTCGGACCCAACTCGGTCGTAGCCGTCAGTTCAAACGGCTACCTGGTCTCCTCGCTCGATAAGACCCAGGTCATCGAATACTCCAAGTCGGGAGAACAGCTCAGGATCATGGGACGCAAGGGGGCCGGACCGGGGGAGTTCGAGCTCATCCTGGCGATCGCGATTGACCGCTTCGATACGGCCTACGTCGCCGACATCAGCCGGAGAGTTGCCGTCCTGAGCCCCGATCGCAGATACGTTCGGCAGATGACCTTCAATGGCAACTTTTCAGGTTACGCGCTCCTTGATGGTCGTGGTTTCGTCGGACATGCGAAAACAGACGGCGCGCTCGAAACCGTGTCCTTTGCGGGAGCCCGCACCCAGGTGCCGCTCACTCCCAGACCCGTCGCGCTCACACCGCGTTGCAGGCAGTGCGAAGAGCGTTGGATAACCGATGCCGGCGGCAGCTTTCTCGCCTCCCGCAGAAACAGGTACGTGGTGGAACGAATCTCTCCCTCCGGAAACATCCTCTCACGATTCCACCGTTCACCACCGTGGTTCCGGGAATGGTCAGAGGTACCGCCCGGAGTTGTCGGCGTCGGCCGGCCATTCCTCAACAGCGTAGGCCCCGCTTACCAGTTTGGTAACGACACGATCTGGACCGTGATACTGATTCCGCCTGCGGAGTGGCAGCGGAGCGCCACGGAACGCCGACCGGGCACTGCAGCGGACCTCGCAAGAAATATCGACACCATGATCGAAGTTGTAACGGACTCCGGCACACTGGTTGCCAGCCAGCGATTCAGGGGGCTGATGGCTCTTCTGCCCGGCAGGCTGATCTACGCTTACCGCGACGATGGCGACCGCGTTGTGATCGATCTGTACCGTCCATTCATTCTACCAACACCAGGGCGGGACAGGTGAAGAGGTTCCCAATCGACTTGCTCGGCAAACGAATTCACAGGGTCATCGCCGTCACGGTTCTTGCGCTCGCAGCACTTGCGATGGACCAACAGCCCGAGAGCGCAGGCGTCTGCCACACCTGCTCTGAAGCCCATTTCAGCAACGGCACCGTCACCCATCGGTACTGGAGGAATGCACCGACGGCCCCGAATGCAGCTGCTGCCCGCTCGGGCCTGAGTGTCACGATGGACAATACCACTCTGGTGAGTGCGGCCTCCCTTGCGTCCCACAGTGAATCGCCGCGTGACCTGACTATCGAACCTTGACTCGGCCCTGCGCGCGTCGATCGTTTCAGCAATCGCCTGCTTTCGGCGCGACGTGATCGGCGTAAAGCGCCGACATCGATAAAGCCGGAGCCTCGGCACTGCGACGGCAGCCACGACACGATCGAGGGACCAGTCCGGTGAGTCGGCGGCTAAATTCGTCCTGAGGCCATCGGACTTCGCGGATTGCGGTGGGCACGCCGTCGTGATACAGTCGCAAAATCACGTCGGCAGCGAAAAGGAGGCCAGAGCGTCTTCATCGCTCCCGCGCACCACGTAACCCGCATGTTTCGTTTTACCACCGCTGGCGAATCTCATGGTCAGGCGCTGGTCTGCATCCTCGAAGGGATGCCGGCCGGCCTCCCGCTCCTTGCCGCAGACGTAAACGCGCAGCTGGCGAGGAGGCAGCAAGGGTACGGACGCGGACGCCGGATGCAGATCGAACACGACGAAGTACAGCTGCTTTCGGGTGTAAGGGCCGGTGAGACAACCGGCGCTCCGATCGCGATGATGATCATCAATCGCGACTGGAAGAACTGGGCAGAGATCATGGATCCGGCGCCGAGACAAGGTGATCCTGATCCACGCCGGCGCGCGGTCACCAGGCCTCGGCCGGGGCACGCCGACCTCACCGGCATGCTCAAGTACGACCGCGGTGACGCGCGTGACATTCTCGAACGCGCGTCCGCGCGTGAAACCACCGCCCGCGTAGCCGCCGGCTCAATCTGCCGCAAGCTGCTCTCGCACTTCGGCGTGACCATCGGGAGCCATCTGGTGCACCTCGGTGGCATCGACGCCCTGCCCCCCAACGATGGACTGCCGTCCGACATCAACGCCGCGGCCGATGTGTCACCACTGCGCACCCTCGACCGGGAAGCGGAGTTGCGCATGATCGCCGCCATCGACGCCGCGAAGGCGGCCGGCGATACGTTAGGCGGCATTTGCGAAATCGTCGCCGGCGGGCTGCCCCCCGGGCTCGGTTCGCACGTATCGTGGGACCGCAAGCTCGACGCGCGCATCGGGGCGGCGATCTTGTCGATCCCTGCAGTCAAGGGTGTGGAAATCGGGATCGGCTTCGAGGCGGCCCGGCGCCGCGGCTCAGCCGTTCACGACGAGATCGAGCTCGCGCCCGATCGCAGTGCCGGAGGTGTTCGCCGCCGCACCAACCGGGCCGGTGGGCTCGAGGGAGGCATGACGACGGGTGAACCGCTGGTCGTCCGCGCGGCGATGAAACCGATTTCGACGCTCATGAAGCCGCTCGCCACGGTCGACGTCAAAACAGGAGAAGCAGCCGCGGCTGTCGCCGAGCGCTCGGACATCACCGCTGTCCCGGCGATGGGTGTCATCGCCGAGGCCATGATTGCATTTGTCCTTGCCCAGGCCTGGCTCGAGAAGTTCGGTGGTGACTCGGTCGTCGAACAGCAACGGAACGTCGAAGGATATCTTGAGCGAATCGCCGAACGCCTCTCGACAACCCGCGAGCCCGATGACCGATGACAGACACATCGTGCTCGTCGGGCTGCCGGGCTCCGGCAAGACGACGGTAGGCCGCGCGGTGGCGTTGAAACTCTGCCGGGAGTTTGTCGACTTCGACGCCGAGATCGAACGAGAGTCAGGCAAGACAGTGACCCAGCTGTTCGATAGTGAGGGAGAAGTGCGGTTCCGGATACGGGAAACCGAGTGGACGACAAGATGCCTGAGTCTGGCCCCGGCTGTCATCGCGCCCGGCGGTGGATGGATCACGCTCGGCCAGGCGGTGGCACTGATGCGTCCCCGCGCGACCATCATCTGGCTGGCGGTTTCGCCGGCCGAGGCCGTCCGGCGAATGGGCAGCCTGGCGGGAGCCCGTCCACTCCTGCGCGTTGATCCTGAGGCGCGTCTCAAGGAACTTCAGGCCCAGCGGGCGCCTTTGTTCCGGGTGGCGGATCACAGGATTGATACAGAACTCTTTTCCCCACAAGAACTTGTAGCGTTGGTGGTGCGGCTTGCCACGACAGGCGACGGCGCGCTAGGTTAGGCCATGAGTGATCGCCTATCGGTCATTTTGACCGTCCTTCGCGAACGCTTCGCGCCGGAAACAGACGTTGCCGAGCTGGAAGCGTATCTGTCATCCGAAGGGTTCGACCGACTGCAGATCGGAAAGATCGTCAGTGCCTTTCGCATGCCCCTGCCGGTATCGAGCGTCGCACCGTCGGTGCCCGCTGCGTTCCGCGTGATTGGGCCACACGAGCAGGGAAGGTTCAATCCCGATGCGTGGGGGCTGCTGCTGAGTCAACGTGTCGGTGGCGTGATGGGTGCCGACGAACTTGAAGGCGTGATCGATCGCTTGCTGTCTCATGTCGAAGGACGGGTGACCGTCGAGGATGTGAGGGCGGCGCTCGAAGCGGTCGATGCGGAGACGGGAACATCAGGTGCGGGACCGGGTCAGGGAATCATTCATTAGAAGAAATGGCAGCCAGGAGAAAGAAGGTCGATCGTGAGATGACCACGCGGCGGATCGCAGGCCGCGGCGCCTCGGTGCGGCCCGCTGCAAAGCGGAAATCGCGAACAAAGAAGGAAAGGATCAGCGCGCCGGCCCGGAGAAAAAGGGCTGCCGCTCCCCCGGAAGTTGATGAGGGCGAGGTATCGGGCTCGGGCTCCTCACTGGTTATCGTCGAGTCGCCGGCCAAGGCCAAGACGATCGGGAAGTACCTCGGCCGCGGATTCAAGGTCAAAGCGACGATCGGGCATGTTCGCGATCTCCCGGAGAAAAAGCTCGGAATCGACGTCGATCGCGGTTTCGAGCCTGAATACGTGACCATCGAGGGCAAGGAAAAGACCCTTGCCGACCTCAAGGCCGCCGCTCGCGAAGCGTCGACGGTATACATCGCCACCGACCCTGATCGCGAGGGAGAAGCGATCGGGTGGCACGTTGCCGAGCAGCTGAAGCGAAAGGGTGGATCGCCGGTGCGCCGCGTTCTTTTTCACGAGATAACGAAGGACGCGATTCGCGACGCGATGCAGCGTCCGCGTGACATCGACATGCGGCTCGTCGACGCGCAACAGGCTCGACGTGTTCTCGACCGGCTCGTCGGTTACAAGGCAAGTCCACTCCTGTGGAAGACAGTCAAGAAGGGGCTTTCGGCCGGACGCGTGCAGACAGTCGCGCTGCGGCTCATCGTCGAGCGCGAGCGCGACATCCGCGCTTTCCGGCCGCAGGAGTACTGGAGCGTCGCGGCCCAGCTGGAGAAGGCCGGCCAGCGCTTCGCGGCCAGGCTTCACGCGGTCGACGACCACAAGGTGCAGATCAAGTCGGAGGGCGAAGCGAGTTCCATCGTCTCCGAGGTTACGGCCGCTGCCGCCCTCGCGGGCAGGAACGTGGCCGGCGCGGGGAAACTCGGTGCGCTGCCGCTGACCGACGTCAAGCGTCGCGAACGCCGCAAGAACCCGGCAGCTCCGTTCACTACCTCGACCTTGCAGCAGGAAGCAGCCAAGCGACTGGGGTTCGGCTCCAAACGTACGATGCGACTCGCACAGTCCCTCTACGAAGGTGTCGAACTGGGCAAGGACGAGGGGGCGGTGGGCCTCATCACCTACATGCGAACCGACAGCACAAGGGTTGCCCCAAGCGCTGCGTTGCAGGCACGCGACGTGATTCGTCGACTCCTCCCCAATGGCGAGGCGTATCTCGCCTCTGAGCCACAGCTCTACGGAAGCGAAAAGAAGGGGGCGGTGGCCGCCAACACACAGGACGCCCACGAGTGCATCCGCCCCAGTGATCCTGCGCGGCACCCTGATGAGCTGAAACGATGGCTCAAGGAAGATCAGTTCCGGCTCTATCAGCTGATCTGGCAGCGCTTCATGGCGTCGCAGATGGCGCGCGCGATATTCGATACCACGACGCTCGACTTTCTCCTTCAGGGCAGGGCACGCCGGTTCCTGTTCCGGGCAACCGGGAGCGTCATCAAGTTCGAGGGATTCCTTGCGCTCTACCGCGAGTCGCGCGAGGAAGGTGACGGCAAGGCCCTCGAGGACGAGCAGGCTCTGCCGCCCGCCGTCGTCGGCGACAAGGTGCCGATGCGCGAGCTGACTCAGAACCAGCATTTCACCGAGCCGCCACCACGCTTTTCGGAGGCGAGCCTGGTCAAGGAACTCGAGCGACTTGGAATCGGACGGCCGTCGACCTACGCACAAATCATCTCGACCCTCGTCGACAGGCGCTACGTCCTTCTGGAGCAGAGGCGCTTCACTCCGACGCCACTCGGAGAAAGCGTCGAGCGCGTCATGGTCAGGCAGTTCCCGGCGGTCTTCAATGTCGGCTTTACTTCCGAGATGGAGGGTGAGCTGGACAAGATCGAAGAGGGGTCGCTGGCCTGGCGCCGTGTGCTCAAGGACTTCTACACACCATTCGAGGCCTCGCTCTCCGACGTCGACGTAGGGGGCCTCATCGCCGAGGCCCACGACATATCAAAGCTCGGCAGCGAGAAGTGTCCGCGCTGCGGGGGCAGCTTGATGGCAAAGGGTGGGTTCTTCGGGCCGTTCGTCGCCTGTGAGAACCATCCCAGGAACTGCGATTACACGCGACCGATAAGTGGAGAGAAGAAGCCCGCTGTGGTCACCGACTACAAGTGCCACGAGTGTGGAGCGCCGATGGTAATTCGCCACGGACGCTCCGGGGACTTCCTTGGCTGTTCGAAGTTCCCCAAGTGCCGCGGCACGCGGTCGATGCCCACCGGCGTTCGCTGCCCGCGAGACGGCGGTGAACTTGCCCAGCGACGCTCGAAGGCACGAGGCAAGGTGTTCTATGGATGTGAGAACTACCCTGGATGCGACTTCGTCTGCTGGGACCGGCCGGTTCCCGAGTTGTGCCCCGAGTGCGGCTACAACGGCGCCGAGGCCAAGAGCAACCGCACACGGGGCGAGTACAGGCGCTGCCTCAAGTGCGGTAACGAATGGGACGTTGTCCGCGTCGACGAGCAGGCAGCGATCGCCTGAGCGCGATCATCCCTCAGGGCGGAAGCGCAACGTAAAGAGCACAGCCCGCAACATTCGCAGCTCCTCCAGCTTCAGGGCGGATATCAGCGCCACCAGTGTCTCGTCAGGCACGGCTTCGGACCAGCGCACCACGGTCCCGAACTGATTCTTCTGCAGCGGCGTTCCAACGTCGGCGGGGCGATCGGCGATCGAACAGGCGGTCTGGCGCCACAACCCCGTTCCGAAAACGCGCCCGCGATAGAGTTCACCAGCGTCCGGAGCGAGCCAGAACTCGAGCACACCCGAGCCGTAGCGGTACTGACGGCGACCGTAAGTGGGCCCCGCAACGAGACGAACCGATGACGGCAGTCTCAGGTGAATCGGGCCAATCGAGTCGAGCCGCCATCCGAAATCGTCAAAGGCCGGAACCTCGCAGGGTTCGATGTGCCATGCCATGCCCACTGTCGTCTCGCGGCCCCGCATCTCGTCCCTCAACTCGTCGGTGGTCTTGAATCGAGTACAGGAGGCAAGCGAGATCGCGGCGGCTGTTGCCACCATCGAGCCCGCGGCGACGTGCTTCAGCCGGCGTGTTGATATCCCAAGGGGCATGGCGCGGAAAGCCTGGTCAGGTCAAGATACGGTCATGACGTCACCGGAACATCACCCGCGCGAGCGTGGCGGGAATCAGCCTGCCTGGCACTCGACGCCACCGGTCACCGTGATCGGAGGCGGGCTCGCCGGGAGTGAAGCGGCGCTCCAGCTCGCCAACCGCGGTCATCGCGTCGTCCTGCATGAGATGAGGCCCTCGCGGACAACAGCGGCTCACAAGAGCGGGGACTTCGCGGAACTCGTCTGTTCCAACACTTTCAAGAGCACCGAGCTCGGAACAGCGCACGGGTTGCTCAAACAGGAGATGCGCGAGCTGGGGAGTGTGATCATCGCCGCCGCCGACACCGCGCGTGTTCCCGCCGGGACAGCACTCGCGGTCGATCGGGACGTCTTTTCAGCACGGGTAACGAGTCTGATCGAAAGCCACCCAAACATCGTCGTACAGCGGGGCGAGGTCACCAGCATCGGCGCACCATCGATCATCGCCACCGGCCCCCTCACGTCAGACGCACTCGCGGCCGCGATAGCCGAGCGGGTTGGCGCAGGTGCGCTGTCCTTTTTCGACGCCATCGCCCCGATAGTCTCATTCGAATCGCTCGACACGAGTGTCGTGTTCAATGCGTCCCGTTACGGGCGTGAGACAATGGAAGGAGTCGAGGAAGGTGCGTACCTCAACTGCCCATTCACGCGCGAGGAATACGAGGCCTTCGTCGACGCGCTCGCGGCCGGCGACCAGTACCCCGGCCACGACTTCGACACGATCCCTTACTTCGAAGGCTGTATGCCAGTGGAGGAGATGGTCCGACGAGGCCGCGATACGCCGCGGTTCGGTCCCATGAAGCCTGTGGGCCTGGTAGATCCCCGAACCGGACGGAGGCCCTGGGCGGTGGTACAACTGCGCCGGGAGGATCGCTGGGGACAGTTGTGGAACCTGGTCGGGTTCCAGACCCGGCTCCGCATCGCTGAGCAACATCGTGTGTTGCGCATGATCCCCGGGCTGGCCGATGCCGAGTTCCTGCGCTACGGATCGGTACATCGCAACTCGTACCTCAACACACCGGCGGCCCTGACCCCGCACCTGTCGCTGAGGGACGATGCCACGGTTCTCTTCGCCGGACAGATGACTGGCGTCGAGGGATACACAGAAAGTGCTGCCAGTGGCCTTCTGGCCGGGATGAACATGAGCCGCCTTCTCAATGGCGAGTCACCCGTGCTTCCGCCGCCGACGTCGATGCTGGGAGCACTCTACCGCTACCTGCGGGAAGCCGATCCGCGCCACTTTCAGCCGATGAACGCCAACTTCGGTCTCGTCGACCCCCTCGAAGACCCCCCGCGCGACAAGAGACTAAAGAAGGAAAAGCTTGCCGGGCGTGCGGTGGCGGCTATCGTCTCGTGGAGAGAGAGCCTGCAGCGAGTTGCGGAGCGGGCATGACCCGGGGTGAACAGCTCGACGCCCGGACGCGGTTCATGAACCATCTGGAGCGGGAGCGGAGTCTCCCGGAGAACACGATAAAAGCCTACGACAGGGATCTCTCGGAGTTTTGCAACTGGCTCGCGGGAGAGGGTCTGGCGAAAGATGGGTCAGCTGTCGACTGGGCCGCCGTCGACAGACTTCACCTCCGCAGCTTCCTCGGTCACCTCACGAGGCGTGGACTGAGCAAACGATCCGCAGCGAGAGCGCTCTCGGCCATTCGAACGTTTTACCGTTTCATGCAGCGTGAGCAGATTGTGGAGAAGAATCCGGCCTGCGCCGTCAAGTCGCCGAAGGCGGAACGTCACCTGCCTTCGTGGCTCGACCGACCCGCGATCGACGCCCTCCTTGGAGCAGCTGTCCAAAGGGCGGGTGCGGGCCGTTTCAGGGACGTCCGGAACCTGGCGATCCTCGAGCTGTTTTATGCGGCCGGGCTGCGAGTGTCCGAGCTCCAGCGCATAGACCAGCGCGACATCGATCCGTTTTCGCAACAGGTCAAGGTGCGCGGGAAGGGAAACAAGGAGCGGATCGTGCCCTTCGGCGACCACGCCCGGCGCTCCCTGCGCAGCTACGAGTTGAAGCGGGAGCAGCTGCTACAGCAGCTGGGCAGCACGCGCGAGACCGACCGGAGTGCCCTGTTCGTTGGGCCGACAGGACGGCGGCTCACCGTCCGCGCCATACAGAACATCGTTGTCGGCTGCCTGCGTACTGTTGACGAAAGCGAAAAGCTGTCGACGCATTCCCTGCGGCATACTTTCGCGACCCATCTTCTCGATGCAGGAGCGGACCTGCGCGCTGTCCAGGAGCTCCTCGGCCACGCTTCCATTTCAACGACGCAGATCTACACCCACACCAGCGTCGAGCGCCTCCGCGAGGTGTACCGAAAGGCCCATCCCAGAGCCTGAGTGAGGTACGGGCGCCCGGAGGCGCTGGGGTGACGGTCGCGCATCCGCTACCTTCAGGAGATGCAGAGCGCGCTTCCAAGGTTCCACGCTACCACCATCCTCTCCGTCCGGATCAACGGGTCACTTGCTCTGGGAGGCGACGGGCAGGTGACGATGGGGAATACAATCACCAAGTCGAACGCCCAGAAGGTCCGATCAATTGCGGGAGGGCGGGTGCTCGCCGGGTTTGCCGGCGCCGCCGCCGACGCATTTACCCTCTTCGAGAAGTTCGAGGAGAAGCTGGAACGCTATCCCGGAAACCTCCCCAAGGCAGCTGTCGAGCTGGCGAAGGACTGGCGCAGCGACAGAGTGCTGAGGCGCCTCGAGGCACTCCTCGCCGTCGCCGACCGCAAGCACAGTTTCCTGATTTCGGGGACGGGCGACATCATCGAGCCCGACGACGGTATTCTGGCGATCGGCTCAGGTGGTTCGTTTGCACTGGCCGCGGCGCGGGCTCTCGTGGCTAACACGGAACTGCCGCCGGTGGAGGTAGTACGGCAAGCTCTCACGATCGCGAGCGAGATCTGCATCTATACCAACGGCAACATCACCATCCTCGAGCCGTCGGCCTGACCGGCAAGCCTGGCGGATTAAACGCCGATCAGTAATGTCATCTCAACGCACTGAAGCAGCACTGGCGCGCCTGGCCGCGTTAACGCCAAGGCAGGTAGTCGCCGAGCTTGACCGTTACATAGTCGGTCAGCACGACGCGAAGAAGTCGGTCGCCATCGCGCTGAGGAACCGATGGCGGCGACAGCGGGCGCCCGAGGGCATCAGGGAGGAGATCGCTCCCAACAACATCATTCTCATCGGCCCAACCGGAGTCGGGAAGACGGAGATCGCCCGCCGGCTTGCGCGCCTCGCCGGAGCGCCGTTCGTGAAGGTCGAGGCGAGCCGGTTCACCGAGGTTGGCTACGTCGGGCGCGACGTCGAAGGCATGGTCAGGGATCTGGTGGAGAATGCGATCGCGCTCGTCCGCGCCGAACGCGAAGCCGAGGTCAGGGACCAGGCGGAGGAGCGCGTTCAGGAGCGTTTGCTCGACATTCTGCTCCCGATGCCGGCCGACGCAAGGCCAAACCAGAAAAAGCAGGAGAGTGAAGACGCGCAGGTGTTCGTGGTATCGTCGAGCGGTGCCGTCTCTCCGGAGCGCGACCAGAGCCCGGCCCACGACAGATACACGAGGACGCGCGACAAGCTCAGGCAGCTTCTCGTCGACGGCCAGCTCGAGGACCGTGATGTCGAAGTGGACGTGACACTCGCTGCCCGACCGATGTTCGACGTCATCGGTGCTCAGGGGGCGGGGGCCCAGGAGGGGATGGAGTCGATCGGCGAAATGCTCAAGGACATGCTGCCGCGCCGCACGAAGCGCAGAACCGTCAAGGTCGCCGAAGCCCGCCGCATCCTGCTGGAGCAGGAGTTCGAAAGAATGATCTCGAAGGAGGACATCGCGTCCGACGCGGTCGACCGCACCGAAAAACTCGGCATCGTCTTCCTCGACGAGATCGACAAGATTGCCGGAACGCGGTCACAGGGTGGAGGAGGAGGCGGGCCGGACGTGTCGCGCGAAGGTGTGCAGCGCGACCTCCTCCCGATCGTCGAAGGATCCAACGTCCAGACCAAACATGGAATGGTGAAGACCGATCACGTCCTTTTCATCGCCGCTGGCGCCTTCCACGTCTCCCGTCCCAGCGACCTGATTCCGGAACTTCAGGGGCGCTTCCCGATACGGGTCGAGCTCACACCGCTAAGCGAAGATGACTTCGTCCGCATCATGACCGAGCCCGAAAACGCCCTCACCAGGCAGTACTCGGGTCTGGTGACAGCCGAGGGTGCCGAGCTCGAGTTCACCGTCGACGGCATCAGCGAGATAGCCCGGATCGCCGCCGCCGCCAACGCGCGGATGGAGAACATCGGTGCCCGCCGCCTCCACACCGTCATGACGACACTGCTCGAAGAGGTGCTGTTCAACCTCCCCGACGAGGGTGTTGGGCACATTGTTGTCGATGCCACAATGGTGCGCGAGCGACTTCGCGCGGTTCTGGACGACGAGGATCTCCGCAAGTACATCCTCTGAGCAGACATTCAGTACTCCTTCAACGGCAACCAACCGGCACGTGACGCTACCATCGCACCGGGATTTCCTCGCAATCACCGATTTTTCAACCAGGGAACTGACGGCCCTCCTCGACCTCGCGGAGCTAATGCGGTGGGGCCGGTATGGCAAACAGCCTCTTGCAGGGCAGGAGCTGGCGATGATCTTCATGAAGTCGTCCACACGGACCCGCGTCTCGTTCGAAGTTGGCGCGCGCCAGCTCGGTGGTCACGCGGTCTTCATGTCACCGCGCGACGTTCAGCTGGGTCGCGGCGAGCCGATAACCGACACCGCGCGGGTACTCTCCCGCTACGTCGACGGCATCATGATACGAACCTTCGACCACGCCGACGTCGTGGACCTCGCCGCCGCGGCGGATGTCCCGGTGATCAACGGTCTCACCGACCTCCTCCACCCCTGCCAGGTCCTTGCCGACGTCCTGACCATCCGGCAGCACCTCGGCGACCAAGGCAACCTTGCAGTTGCGTGGGTGGGCGACGGCAACAACATGGCCAACTCATGGATCAATGCCGCGCTGCGATTCGGCTTTGAGCTGCGCCTCGCGTGCCCCGATGGTTACGATCCCGACGCGAATATCCTGGAGAACGCCAGGTCCGCCGGTGCCCGCGTCCATCTGATGCGCGACCCTCGTCAGGCCGCGTCGGGTGCGCATGTTGTGAACACCGACGTTTGGGCGTCGATGGGGCAGGAAGGCGAGCAGGAGCAGAGGAGCAGGGCCTTTTCCGGCTACACGGTCGACGCAGCGCTGATGGGACTCGCCGACCCAGACGCGATCTTTCTCCACTGCCTACCGGCGCACCGCGGCGAGGAAGTGGCGGCGGAGGTCATCGACGGGCCTCAGAGCCGGGTATGGGATGAGGCTGAAAACCGCCTTCACGTTCAGAAAGCCCTGATGGCCGTTCTGCTCGGCGGGGAGGCACTGAACATTGATTAGTGGGCGCCGCGAGCACCGTCGCTGCACGCGGGTCAACTACCCCTGATCGTGCCGGACCCGATTGCTGAGTGTTTCCAGCCCTCGACCCAATACGTCCTGAGGAAAGCGGAGATTCGCATCGGATCTCGCAACACATTGGGCTTGCCCGGAGCTGTTTATTCGGTGAGCGACTCAAGTCACACTTTGCATCGATAAATGCGCGACAACACTCCCGACTACCGCCCTGATGTAGATGGGTTGCGGGCGGTTGCGGTCGTGGCAGTGCTGGGTTTCCACGCCTTTCCCCGTGACGTCCCGGGTGGCTTCGTGGGCGTTGACGTCTTCTTCGTCATATCCGGCTACCTCATCAGCGGAATAATCTTCAAGGCCCTCGATCGAGGGACCTTCACGTTCGCCGACTTTTACGCGAGACGGATAAGGAGGATCTTTCCTGCTCTGGCGGTGGTCCTCGTAGCTACCCTGGCTTTGGGCGCCTGGCTGCTGCTCCCTGATGAGTTCGATTCGCTCTGGCGGCATACGATTGCCGGGGCGTTGTTCCTGTCCAACATCCTGCTCTGGCGCGAGACGGGGTACTTCGATTCATCGGCTGAAGACAAGCCACTCCTGCATTTCTGGTCGCTGGGGGTCGAGGAACAGTTCTATCTGGGCTGGCCCCTGGTGCTGTACCTGGCCTGGCGCCTTCGGCTTTCCCGGCTTGGAGTCATAGGCGTGATCGGTGGAGCGTCGTTTCTCCTGAACGTCTGGGCGATCGAGCGCTATCCGGGTGCCACGTTCTACCTCCCCCTTACGCGTTTCTGGGAACTTCTCATCGGGGCGGGCCTGGCCGCCGGCTCTAGAGGAGCGGTACAGCAGTCGACACGCTGGCTCGCGAATCTGCTGTCAGTGGCTGGGATGGCACTGGTGTTGGTGGCGCTCCTGTCGTTTACCGGCAACGATCCCTTCCCCGGGTGGAGGGCGCTTCTCCCCGCGGCTGGCACTGCATTTGTGATAGCGGCCGGGCCCGCAGCGTGGATAAATCGCCGGCTGCTCTCGGCGCCACTGGCAGTCGGAATCGGGCTTGTAAGTTACCCGCTGTATCTATGGCATTGGCCGCTCATCTCCTACCTGCACATAACGGGTCTCGATCGATCGCCGGCCGGGCTATGGCTGCGGCTGGCGGTGTTGGCGGTCTCGTTCGGTCTGGCCACTCTCACGCACTTTGCGCTGGAGAAACGCGTGAGGCGGCGCGCCAGCCCGGCCTGGGTTCCGCAGCTGGCGACCGCGATGTCGCTGCTTGTCGTTGCCGGACTCGCCCGGGGAGCGTGGGTCAGGGCGCACCCGGTTCCACTAAGCGATCAGAACCCATTCGCCTGGCCGGCATCGCTTCTCTGGACCAGAGAGTGCGCCGTGCGGTACGGACTGCCGGCGGAACACAGCCGCTATGCGCTGTGCGTGGCGCCTGGCGATTCGGCGCCAGCTGTGGTTCTGCTCGGAGACTCCCACGCCAACGCCCTCTATCCTGGGCTCGATTCGGTGACGACCGGTGGATCGCCGCTGATGATCGGCGGCACTTCATGCCCCTTCCTGCGCTACGTGCAGGTCTCGCTCAGGCGCGGCAGTGACGTCGGCAGGCGGGAGGCATGTCCACGGATCACGGCTGCCGGTTACCGGGCACTGACAGGAGGGCCTAAATCGGTAGTGCTGGGAGCCCGGTACGCCTACTACACAAGTGGCTCCGGGTTTGGCGCAGCCGAACCCTACCTTCGCCTGAATTTCCGTTCCGACAGTTCGACTGCCGCGACGCGTGAACAGCAGTTTGCCGACGAGGTTGAGCGCGATGTGGGCTTCCTCCTCTCCGCCGGCCATGACGTGACGCTAGTGCTGCAGACGCCGGAACTGGGCTTTGACGCACGCGATTGTGTGCGGCTGAGGCGCACCGACCGTTTCCGGGCGCCGCCGCGTGCCGGCGACTGCACCGTCCCGAGGCGGTACGTCGAGGAACGTCAGCGTCACTACAGGGTCGCGCTCGCCCCGGTGCTGGCGAAGCTCGCGTCGGCCCGATTGCGGGTTCTTGACCCGCTCGACGTCCTCTGCGACAACGAGCGCTGCCACGGCCTGATAAATGGCCGCCCCCTCTACAGGGACGACGACCACCTCAGCATCGACGGATCGGTCCATCTGTGGACGACGTTCGCCGCGCGCGGCGCTCCTCTGGCGACCAGTGCTCCCCTCCGTTAGCCTCCCTCCAACCCCAATCCTGACGCACCATGCTGCAACCGGGCGACCTCGCGCCTCCATTTACGCTGACGTCCGACGACGGCCGCACAGTCTCGCTGAAGGACTACACGGGAAAAACCGTAATTCTCTATTTTTACGGAAAGGCCGATACACCTGGTTGAACGGCCGAGGCGTGCAGCTTTCGCGACGCCTTCCCCCGGTTCGGGGGCCTCGATGCAGTTGTACTCGGTGTCAGTCCGGACTCACTCCCGAAACTGACAGCGTTCCGCAGGAAGTACACGCTGCCATTCACGCTCCTCTCGGACCCCGACCACAAAGTCTCGGAAGCCTACGGCACCTGGCGCGAAAAATCCCTGTATGGCAGAAAGTACTTCAGCGTTGCTCGCGTCACGGTGATCATCGGCGCCGACGGCCGGATCCTCCGGGTTTTCGACCCGGTCAAAGCTGCCGGCCATGGCGAGGAGGTCGCCGCCTGGCTGGAGGACATAAAGGGCCGTTAGCGGGGAGTCGCCCTCGCCCCCTTCTTGCACCGACGGGCCGGAATGAGAGTTGATCAGGAGCCCGGCTACCGCCCCGACATCGACGGGCTGCGGGCGGTCGCGGTGCTGGCTGTCGTTGGGTACCACGGCTGGCCGGGCAGGATCACCGGTGGATTCGTCGGTGTCGACGTCTTCTTTGTCATCTCCGGCTTCCTCATCTCCGGGATCATCATCAGGGGCATCGAGACCGGAACCTTCACCTTCGGCGGATTCTATGCGCGCCGCATAAGGCGGATCTTCCCCGCTCTCGCGCTGGTGCTTGCTGCAGCCGCACTCATCGGCTGGTGGATGCTCCTTCCCGCTGAATACGAACAACTCGGCCGGCACATCGCCGCCGGCGCCCTGTTCATGTCCAACATCCAGCTCTGGACCGAATCGGGGTACTTCGATACAGCGGCGGAATCAAAACCTCTTCTGCATCTGTGGTCACTGGGGATCGAGGAACAGTTCTATCTGCTCTGGCCGTTTGTCCTCGTTCTCGTCTGGAGGCTGGCGCCAAAGGGACGATGGCAGGCAATTGCAGCTATCGCTGTCGTCTCCATTGCCGCGAACATCGTGCTTGTGCGCTCGTCGCCGAGTGCCGCCTTCTATCTGCCATTCACGCGCTTCTGGGAACTGCTGATCGGGGCGATGATTGCTGCCTGGCCAGGCGGCGCCGGGAAGTTTGCCACCGGTCGGCCGATGACGCTGCGAACGCGCAACGTGCTGGCTGCCGGAGGGTCGCTGCTTATCGCCGCATCCGTGCTCCGCTTCCATCGTGACATCGCTTTCCCGGGATGGTGGGCGCTGCTACCGGCGGGTGGTACGGCAGCGCTGATCATCGCCGGCCCAACGGCGTGGATAAATCGGCGGCTGCTGTCACTGAGGCCGGTCGTGGTAATGGGGCTCTTGAGCTACCCCCTCTACCTCTGGCACTGGCCGCTGTTGTCGTTCATCAGGGTCGCCGATCTCGATCCTGAAACAACCCGCAATCTCAAGCTCGGTGCACTGGCCTTTTCATTGCTGGCGGCGTGGCTGACCTGGCGCTTCCTCGAGCAGGGACTCAGGCGGCGGCCGGCGGGCCGCGTCGCGATCCCCATCGCCGGAGTCATGGCCGCGGTGGCGGCACTCGGAGTTGTTGTAGACCGCGGCCCGCGGATCGGGCCACACACCGAGCTGGCCGTCAATCCGTTCATCAGAGTGGACTCGCTCGATCGCAACGCAGCCTGCAGCCGGCGTTTTGCCATGCCAGAGCGGTTTTTCGACTCCGTGTTCTGCAACGTGGCAGGGAGTGGTGACCCCGACGTGGTCCTCCTCGGTGACTCGCATGCCGCCGTCCTGTGGCCCGGCGTCGCCGATGTTCACCGGATGCAGGGCGCCCTGCTCATCGGTGGCCGCTCCTGCCCGTACGTGCGTGGAACGAGGGCGTGGACGGCCCAGGACCCCGGCAACCGTGAGCGCTGCCCGATCATCATGGATGCCGCCTGGAAAACGCTCGAAGGGCGTCCGCGGACGGTCATCCTCATGACTCGCTGGCCCTACTATATAGATGGAGGTTACGGGCCAGTGGAGCACGATCAGGATCCTCGATTCATTTCCGACGACCAGCCCGGTGTTGGAGCCTTCGAACTCTTCCGAACAGGAATCGAGCGCGAGCTGAGAAACCTGCTCGCCGCCGGACATCGTGTCTTTTATGTCCAGCCACTACCGGAGCTCGGCTTCGACCCGCGCCGCTGCCTCCGGCTTCGCGTCACTGATCGATTGAGGGAAGGACAGGACGCCTGCTCCATTTCGCGCGGCGCATTCGATCGACGTCACGAGACCGTGCGCTCTACGGCGAGGGAGGTCGCAGACCGGATCGCCTCCGAACGTCTCACGATCATCGACCCCGCGACAGTACTCTGCGACGAAACCAGCTGCCACGCCATGCTGGAGGGGATCGTGCTGTATCGCGACGATGACCACCTCAGCGTAGCCGGCTCACAGTACCTGTGGCGCAAACTGATGGCCGATTCCGTTAGCGGAGGCCCGGGTCGCTCCTGACCCGTTGGGCGGGCGTTTGGCTGAGGGAGGTTGAAGCGCGAGCACGGGATGTTCGCCTCCTGACCAACTCCCAGGGCATTACCTGGGCGAGCCCGCGAACGCGACGCGCTCAAACCAAGGTCGGGTGCCCCTGCCACACTGGCAGATCGTGTGCGACTACGACAGATTCATCGGCCCGTCGACACCGAGCTCACACCGATTCCCCGATGAACACCGCCACAACCATCAAGCGCACCCCCTTCTACCAGCACCACGTCGAGTTGGGGGCACGAATCGTCCCCTTTGCCGGCTACGAGATGCCCGTACAGTACCCGACCGGGATTAGCGCCGAGCACAGGGCGGTCCGAGAGGCCTGCGGTCTGTTCGACGTTTCGCACATGGGGGAGTTTCTTGTGCGCGGTCCCGGTGCGGTGGACTTTGTTAACGCCGTGACGACCAACGACGTAGCTGCTCTGGCGACCGGACAGGTGCACTACAGCGGGATCCTGAACGATCGCGGGACGTTCGAAGACGACTGCCTTGTCTATCGCGACCGCGATTCGATCCTGATGGTGGTCAACGCCTCCAACAGAGAAAAGGATCTCGCGCGCATTTCACGCGCCGCCGCTGCGTTCGACTGCACGATCGAAGACGTTTCCGACGAAATCGCGCTCCTTGCGCTGCAGGGACCGGTCGCGGCGTCGGTTCTGGGCCCGCTGACAGACATCGATCTGGACACCATCGGCTACTACCACTTCGCCAGGGGCACGGTGGCGAGGGTAGCGGACGTGATCGTGTCGCGAACCGGTTACACCGGGGAGGACGGGTTCGAGCTCTACTTTGATCGCAATCACGCCTCAACCGTCTGGAGTGCGCTGGTGGTCACGGGACGGGTGACGCCGGCCGGTCTCGGCTGCCGCGACACTTTGCGTCTCGAGATGGGCATGGCGCTCTACGGCAACGATATCGACGACACCGTCACTCCCCTTGAAGCCAACCTGGGCTGGATCGTCAAACTCGGGAAAGGCGAGTTCACGGGGCGGGACGCTCTCGCGAGGCAGAAAGCCGATGGGGTGAGGCGACGACTGGTCGGCTTCACGATGGGTGAACGGGCGATCCCGCGGCATGGTTACGCCGTGTGGTGCCGGCGGAGCGGGGTCGAGGAGCAGAGCGGAACGGTGTGCAGCGGTACGATGAGTCCCAGTCTCGGGATCGGGATCGGCACCTGTTATCTGCCGACGGATCTGGCAAAGGTGGGCACGGAGTTCGAGGTCGACATCCGCGGGAAGCGGGCTGTGGCAACGGTTGTCAAACCACCGTTCTACAAACAGGCTTCGCACCTTTAGGCCGCGATGAGAATCGCGGTTCTCACGATCTCGGATGCCTGCGCCGCCGGGCTCCGTGAAGACCTGTCAGGGAAGGAGTTGCGGGACTGGGCGGCGGCCGCCGGTCACGTCGTCGCCGCTTCGGTGACGGTTCCTGACGACACAGTGGAAATCGTGAGATGCCTTCTCTCATGGTGCGACGGGGACGTCGCCGATCTCGTGTTCACAACGGGCGGCACCGGGCTTTCGCCGCGAGACTACACCGCCGCTGCGTGCAAGGTGGTGATCGAGCGTCCCGCCCCGGGCATCGCCGAACGGCTCAGGGTTTCGGAGCTGAACCGGTTCCCGCGGGCCGCGCTGTCGCAGGCGGTTGCGGGCATACGCGCCCGGACGCTGATCATCACGCTGCCCGGGTCACCGTCGGGTGTGCGGGACGCTCTGGGAACACTGGCGCCCATCATCGCTCACGCCGTGGATATCGCCCGTGGTGAACCGACCGACCATTCAGGCAGGATCGGGCGATGAAAGTCCTGATCACCCTCAGCGACACCGAGCCGGCCATCCGGCTCAACGTAGCGCTGGAGCAGGCCGGCATGGCCACCGCCGTGGTTTCGCCGCTCGATGACATACGCTCGGCGATCAATCGTGAACGCCCTGATATCGTCGTCGTTTCCGGTGGGTTGCTCGATCCATACAACACGCAGATAGTGCGTGAATTACTGTGGGAGGAAATCCCGGTGATCGGCTTCGCCGATGTGCTGGATGAGTCGATGGAGGAAAAGCTGGTAGCGATGGGCTACTCGCTCGTGTTCAGCAAACCGGTCGTAATTGATGAGGTTGCGCACGCCATCCGGCGGCGCATCGAGACGATTGGGCTTGCGACGTCCACCGGCCTCATTGGCGATTCCGATGCGATCCAGGAGGTGCTGGTGCAGGTCGAGCAGATCGCACCTGTTTCGAGCACGGTACTGATCGAAGGGGAGAGCGGCACAGGCAAGGAGCTGGTGGCACGGGCGATCCACCAGCTGAGTCCACGCCGCAATCGGCCGTTCATTGCCGTCAACGTGGGTGCGCTCGCGGAGACCCTGCTCGAGAGCGAGTTGTTCGGACACGAAAAGGGCGCGTTTACGGGCGCGGCCGAGCGAAGACTGGGCCGGTTCGAGCTGGCGCAGACGGGAACGATCTTTCTCGACGAGATCGGGGATGTGCCGATGTCGACGCAGGTGAAGCTTCTGCGAGTTCTCGAGCAGCGCGAGATAACGAGAGTGGGAGGGACGAATGTCATCCCGGTTGATGTCAGGGTGGTTGCGGCGACTAACTCACCTCTGCGGGAAAGTGTGGAACGCGGAGCCTTCCGTTCCGATCTCTTCTACCGACTGAACGTGCTGCGGATCTACCTGCCACCGCTGCGCGACAGGCGGGGCGACATTCCCATCCTGGTACGCAGGTTCGTGCGGGAATTGTCGAGGCAGCACGACCGTCCCTTCAACGGGATTTCGGCGGAAGCGATGCAGGTGCTCATCGACTATCCGTGGCCCGGGAACGTGCGCGAGCTGCGAAACCTGATCGAGTCGATGGTTGTGCTGGGTGCCAACCGCGAGCTGGGGGCGGAGGACATTCCACGTTCGATTCGTGAGGGAGGCTCGCGACTGCTTCCGGTTCACATCGGACCGCTGGTTCGCGGTCAGAGCGGTGTTGATGGGCGGGAGCTGGAGTTCATCGTTCGCAGCCTTGTGGAACTCAAGCTACAGGTCGAGGAGATGAGGCGTCGACTGGATGACTACAGTCGAGCTGTTGTGGTTGGTGGGGGGGGGTCGAGCGGCTGGATCGGCGAGGTTCAGGCGGCACCGCCGACGTGGGCGATCGAGCCGCGGTCATTGTCACTTGCAGACAACGTTGTGACGATTCGCCCAGGCATGACGATGATCCAGATTGAGCGGGCGGCGATCGAAAACGCGCTGCGTGAAACGAGAGGTAATCGGCGCCGGGCAGCGGAATTGCTGGCGATCGGTGAGCGGACGCTCTACCGAAAGCTGCGGGAATACGAGCTGCTGCCGGATGACGATACTGGGCAGGAGGTGGGTGGGGAATGACCGCGCTGCCGAGGGTGATGTTTTTCTAATGGAACGGGAGTTGAGTAGTTAGGCAGGACAAAGTGGCTGGAGGCTCCAGCGCGTTCTTGCATAAAGCGAGCAATGGCTAGCATTATTGGCCGCTCCGGTGGGCTCCGGTACGGTGGGGCTGTGCGGAGCGCGTCGGAGTGGACGTACGCTTCCCCCAGTGGAGGGTCATGGCACCGCAACCTCAATCGTCCCCGCTGATTGCGGGGAGTGTGCTGCCGATAAAGCGGGCAGAGGAGCTTCTGGCGACGTTGCCGGGGATTCTGGCTGCGCGGATCATTGCCAACGAAAACGGGACCGTTGACGAGATTCACGTACTGACGAGCGCCGAGCTTTCGCCCAAGCAGACGGTCCGCAATATCGAGAGTGCGCTGATCGCGCACCTGGGAATGCGCGTTGACCATCGGAAGATTTCGGTGGCTACGAGCCTTCCGGCGCCGGCCGGGCCGGCGGAGGTGCCGGCCCAGCGTGTTGGGGCTGCTCCGACGGCTGTACCGGGAGCGGGTGTGGGGGGGGGCGGGAAAGGAGGGGCGGCAGCGAGTGTGTCGGGTGTGGCTTCGGCGGGGCCGGCGGGAATCGCGCCGCAGGTGGGAGGGTTGCGGGGATTGGCGGCCGAGACTGAGATAGGGCGGCGGTTGGTGCTGTTCGAGGATGTGGAGGTGAGTCGGTCGCGGGCGAAGGGGCTGACGTGTCGCGTTACGATCGGTAAAGGTGACCAGTCTTTCGTCGGGGAGGCGGACGGTTCGGAGACGGAGCGGTCGCGGATCGAGCTTGCTGCGCGGGCGGCGATCCGGGCGATTGGGGAGTCGGAGCCGGGGTTGCGGCCGCTGGATCTTGGTGGTGCGCGGATAGTGGAGGCGTTCGACCGCGAGTTTGTGTTTGTGGCGGTGACGGTGCAGCACGCGCGCGAGAGTGCGACGTTGACCGGTACTGCGGAGGTTCGTGACAGTGCGGAGACTGCGAGTGTGTTGGCCGTGTTGGATGCAACTAATCGTTGGTTAACGCGGCCCTGAAGTATCTGACGGACCCTTTAGCGGGAGAGTTAGGCGAGCGTCGTTTGAGGTGAGACAACTGAAAGGCCCCCGTTCCCAGGGTTTGTTGAGCGAAGTATTGAGCGCTGAGCGGGAACGAACGGCAGGAGAGCGGAGCCAACCTGTGTGCCCGTGTACTCGTGATTGAGTACGGACCGAGGGAGGTTCGCGGTATGAGTTTCATTGATTATCTCTTGGCTTTGATCACAAACAGCATCACCTGGATCTAGCTGAGACATGAAAGGGGCGGGGGCCCTATTGCTCAACACCACGATCGGCCGACAAGACCTCCGATGAAGATCGAAAGCAAGGCTACTGACGAGCGGTCGCATCGCCTGGCTCCCCGACCGTGGAGCCGGATCGCGGAGCGTATTGAGTCGGTCCAGCGTACGCCTGATGAGGCGAGGCGCGCTCTTCCCGTCGTGTTTACAGTGCTGGTGCTGTCCACGGCCGCGACGTTCGGTGTCGTGAGCTTGGGGGCATCATCGTCCGAGTTCATTGCCGTAGCTCTGGTCGTTGTCGGACTCGGGCTGGTTGCCGACGTCCTGTCTTTCTACGAGCTGAACAAGAGCTCAGCCGGCTCGATTGCGCAGATCCCCTACCTTGCTGCGGCAATCCTGCTACCTGATTACCGTTTCCTTTTGGCGGTGGGCGTTGCACAACTCGCAGCGCAGGCTTGGCACAGACGACCTCCTATCAAAGCGACGTTCAATGTCGCGCAGGTTGTCCTGTCGTGTGCAGTCGTAGTCGCCGTCAGCCGTGCACTGATCGGTGCGACAGATCATTTGTCGACACCTTCCTTCGCGGGCTCCGCTGTGCGCTTGGCCGTGCCGATCTTCCTGATGAGCGCGGCGTACTCCATCGTAAACTCGCTGGCCGTGGCTTTGGTGCTAAGCGCGGTCAGCGGCCAGCGTGTGCTAACTCTCTGGAATCGCGCGAACAGGCGCCTGCTGGCGTCCTTGCTGCTGAGTACGTTCTTCGCGATCTACCTCGTCTGGTTGAGCGCCCGCCTTGGCGCTCCCGGAGCACTCGGGATGCTCGTTCCACTTCTTGTCGTTCGGCAGCTGTCACGGACGACAATTGAACTCACAAATGTCACCGAGGAACTGCTCGACCTCATGGTTGCAGCGATAGAAGCGCGAGACCCCTACACCTCGGGTCACTCCAAAAGAGTTGCGCAGGCCTCGAAGATTATAGCTCAGGCCCTCTCGCTCAAGGCGGAGCAGATCGAACGGGTTGAAGTGTCTGCTCTCTTGCACGACGTCGGGAAGATCGACGAACAGTTCGCGCGGATTCTCGCCAAGGAGGGGAGGCTCACTCCCGAGGAATGGGAGACCATGAAGCGTCACCCAGTTCGCAGTGCGGAGCTGGTGGGAATGCTGTCGAGTCTCAAGGATATCGTTCCCACTGTACGTCACCACCACGAGAACTGGGACGGCACAGGATACCCAGACGGGATCTCCGGAGAAGCGATACCGTTGGCATCGCGCATCGTGATGTTTGCTGACACGCTCGACGCAATTACGACCGATCGGCCTTACAGGAAAGCTCTCGACCCAGAGGAGGCGAGAAAGGAGTTCATCAAGTTCAAGGGGAAGCAGTTCGATCCGCGCATCTGTGAGGTAGTGGTTTCGGACGAAGTTTGGAAAACTCTCTATCAGAACCTCAGAACTGCACACCTCGCCGAGGCGGCTCAAAACGAAAGAAAAGCCGTAGCGTAGCGGCCCGATCACAAAGTTCGGGTCAGCTTAGAGCCACATTCAGCCGTTTGGCGGTCTCAAGAACGCTTACTGAGTACCCGGAGCCTTGAGTCTCGTGCGCGTTTTCCGAAGAAAAACGGCGCCACGACGAAAGCAAGATGAGCGCAGAGTTTCATCGACCCTCTAACTGACCATCGCTGCTTCACCGCTGAACGGAGCAGCGGTTCGCAGCAGGATAGGTGCCGGTTTGACGGAACGGTCCGCGAGCTTTCGATGGTAGCCAGCATACAAAAGCGCTGCTTCCGGTGTTCGGTCCGATTGGACCAGGGCATCCAACAGGGCTGCGATGCTTACGTCGAACTGTCCGCGACATCGACTGCGCGCAGCCAAAGCAACGCCTTCGTTTAGTAACTTCTCACTGAGAGGGCGGCCAGCTCCTACACTGGCTGCAATCGTAGAGAGAGTCTGCGCGAATCGCATCGCAGTCAACCTGACGTGGTCGAAGGCTTGCAGGTTCTCGATGGCGGCGATGCACCGCGCGCGATCGCCTACGCACCAGCCAACCAACGCCTGATCCACCCAGTAGGTCCAGCGTTCCAAGAACTGCTCCTTGCCAGTCAAGTGACGGTTCGCGAGCGTAACCGCGTCGTCGAGTCGTAGCTCAGAAACGTGGAGAACAGTCAAGATGCTGCTAGCCCAATGCAGTTGATCCACGAGCCTCAGGTTCTTCCCCACACTCAAGGACTCTTCGAGTAGGGCACGGGCACGCTCACGCTCCCCGACACAAGCGAAACCGTCTGCTGCTACCCGCAAGCGACGGACGCGAGTAGCTTCACTCTTGCTGGGCTCACCTAGGTACACCTCGCATGCCTGGATCACCCTCTCGCGTGTTGCGGTAGCGGCCGCCGATATGAGGTTCAGCAGCGCGAAGGAACCGCGATCGCGGCCACGAAGATCTCTCACGGCGTGCCCAGCCTTCCTGATTAGTCCATCGTCCCATTCATGATCGCCGCGAATCGCCAGAAGCTCGGCAGCGCGCAGGCGATGCATCGGGTCGTTCTTCTGGGAACGGGCGATTTCCAGAAGCGTCGGGGGCATGTCAAACCCGCCTGCCCAATAGGCCGCTTCAATAACGCGGAAGTGAGTCTGTGAGAGCTGCTCCGAGTTCTCCAGATTCGTAATCCCGAGCTGCGGAGCCAACTCCACTACGCGATACCACGCGAGCGAATCGAAGTGAGCGTCGAGCGCGCTGGTCAACGCGCGCGTCCGTGCCTCGTTATCCAGAGCGAAATCGGCCGCAGTTTCGAACGATTTGGCTGCGTCCGCGGAGAATCCAACGGTCGATAGCGCCTCGCCGAGCTTCATTGCAACGTCGAACGCCCGCTCGCGCTCGTCCAGTGCCACCCACTGCGTCAGGCTGTCGCCAAGGAGCTCGATGTTTCGTGTCCGATCCGCTTCTGCCTCAAGGGATGTCGCAACTCGCGCTCGCAGAAGGCCAAGTACTGATGGCTCGCTGAGACTCCGGGCTGCGTCGGCAACGATATCATGTCGCGCAGCAAGCTTGATACCGGTGGACCCTACCAGACCACTGACCTCGAGCTCCGCCAGCCATGCCGCAACAGCGGCCGTCGGAGATCCGAGAACTTCTCCTACGCGGCTGGCCGTTGCACGTGCCCCAAGGAGGCTGATCACAGAGAGCGTCTTCTGAGCATCCCTGCTCAGAGCCGCGAACTGCTGCTCCACCAGACACACGATCGGCGGCGGTGGCGTCAACGAATCACCACCTCGCCCAAAATGACCCGCCAGCTCCGCCAGATAAAACGGATTCCCACTCGACGCCTCCACCATTACACCCACCTCCAACTCCCGCATCGGAACAGAATTCACCTCCGACCACACCGCCAGAAACTGCCGACGCTCAACCTCACCAAACGCCGTCAACCGCAACACCTGCGACATACCACCTGACCCGTTCAAACCCAGCGACCCGTACCAGTCCGGCAGATGCCGCGCCGCAATCATCATCATGAACCCCCCTGTCCCAGACCGCGACCCGGCTCGCTCCACCATGTCCGTGAACACCTGCCACGACGTCCGGTGCAACCGGTGGCAATCATCTATCAATACCACAAACGGCGCCTCATCAGCGATCGCCGCCGCCAACTCACTCAGGCAAAACACCAACTGCGCATAAGCAAGATCGGCCGACATCGCCTCCGCCGCCGACGGACCCTCTCCAGACACCAGCCGCCTCAGATACGTCAAATGCTCCTGCGCACAACCCAACGCTCCCGGCAACCCCAGCATCTCTTTCGTCAAATGGAGCAGACTCGATAGCGGCGACAACGAATCACCAACACTGCACGTGTAGCTCGCAACCGTCCCGCCATCCAGCACCGCCAGCCGCAACAACTCACTGGCAAGCCGAGTCTTGCCGATACCAGCTTCACCCGTGATAACTGCACACCTCGCCTCCCCACGACGAGACTCGGCGTACATCCGACGCAACAATCCGAACTCCGCCTCCCGCCCCACAAACGGCACCTCGTATCGCGCAGGCAATAGTGCGTCGCCAAGATTCTCCGACACCCTCTGCCTCAACGTCTGCGCCGGCAAACGCAAGCTCGCCGAAACCTCACCCACCTCCTCCTCATACTCCTCCAACATCCTGATAGCCGCCACCTTGCTCCCATCCATCGCCAACGCCTCCGCCAACGCCAGCGTCGCTACCTCATTCAACGGATCCACCGCCAGCAGTGCCCGGGCACTCTTGTGCACCTCCCTGAATCGAGCCGCCGACCGAGCCTCCTTCACCACATCCGTCAGCGAGCGCCGCAACGCCGCAGAAACCTCGGCACGCAACGTCTCCACCCAGACGCCAAACTGAGACCCAGGTCGTGGCGCATAACCGGGCAGGAACGGGAGCCCACCAACGGCCACCAGCTGCTCCCCGGACAACTGTCCGTCGAGGACCTTCCGAACATCGACGTCCACGTCCCCGTCCAACTGCACACGCCCGCCCTGGAGGTAGATCGGGAAGCGCTGGAGCCGCAGTCGATATAGCGCCTGCCTCAGGCAGTGTTTGGCCTGATCACCCTCGACACCGGCCCAGAACAGATCGGCGAGGTCATCTCGCAGACCGCCGTGACGCCCGGCCGTGGAGCAGTAGAGGAGGAGCCCGAAGTGCATGTCGGAATCCGGCTCCACCCGGCCGACGGAACTGGCGAATAGGCAATGCCCGAATGTGGTTCCGATCATCAGCGTGTGATCCGCGGGGCAGCGCCACCGCATTGGTTTTGCCGAGTACGCTACGTGATTCCCGTCACGGCAGCGTCACCTCAAAAAGAGCTCCCGGTTGCGAGGGTGGCCAGAGCCCCCGACAGGGACAATTCGACCGAGCAAAAAGCCGCGCTCCCATGAGGGAGCGCGGCTGCCGAACCACGACGAAAACCGCTCTGTTACGCCGCTCTGTGCTTGTCGAGAACCGCCTGCACGATCCGATCGGCGCCGACACCCTCCGCTTCGGCCGCGAAGTTCATCACCATCCGGTGCCGCAGGACACTGTATGCAATCGACCGGACGTCGTCGATGTCGGGCACCGAACGGCCATCCATCGCGGCTCTCGCCTTGGCACCGAGCACCAGATACTGTGACGCGCGCGGCCCGGTGCCGTAGTTCACGTACTTGCGTACCTCGGGCACGGCGTCGCTCTCCCCTGGACGGCTCGCGCGTGCGAGTCCCACACAGTAGCGCACGATCGTAGGTGGCGCGGGCATTCGCCTCACCAGCTGCTGCAGATCGATGACCTCTTCGCCGGTGAGAACCGGGTGTACGGTAGCCTCGATCGCTCCAGTCGTCGATGTGACGATCCGTTCCTCCTCTTCAAACGACGGATAGCCGATGCGCAGTTCGAACATGAAACGGTCGAGCTGGGCCTCGGGAAGAGGGTAGGTTGCCTCCTGCTCGATCGGATTCTGCGTCGCGAGTACAAAGAAGGGTTGCTGGAGGCGATGCGTCTGTCCGGCTACAGTTACTGTCTTTTCCTGCATGGCCTGGAGGAGTGCTGACTGTGTCTTTGGCGGCGCACGGTTGATTTCGTCGGCGAGGACGATGTTCGCGAAGACCGGGCCCTTCACGAACTTGAAGACGCGTTTGCCGGTGGTGTGGTCCTCCTCAAGGAGCTCGGTACCGGTGATGTCGCCAGGCATCAGGTCAGGAGTGAACTGCACCCGCGAAAAAGACAGGTCGAGCGCCTCGGAGAGCGTCTGTATGAGAAGAGTCTTGGCGAGCCCCGGCACGCCGATGATCAGGACGTGCCCGCCGGCAAGAATGGCGCAGACCAGGTTTTCGATGACCTCATGCTGACCCACGATCTTGCGCCCGATCTGGTCGAGGAGCGTCCGGCGCGAGGCGCCCAGCCTTTTCAGGAGCTCCAGATCGCGCGCGTCGTCGAGCGGCCGTTCAACTGATGTAGCCACGTACTGATGTCCGAATGAAGGTCGGCGGAAGGTAATGCGCGCCACAGGCGCCGAAAGGGATCACCCTCAAACGCAAAGAGCGGGCGTCACGTTGTGTGCCGCCCGCCGCGAAACGAAAGTTGACTGAGTCAGGGAAGGGTAAAGCGGACGCTCTGCTCGAGCGGCCGGTTTTCACTCCTGAGGGACGCAACGGCGACGAAGGTGCCACGAAGCTCACCAGGACGCCAGCTGGCGTCGTGTGTAAAGCCTTCTTCACTCTCGAGGACTCGGCTCCTCAGTGCCTGGGTAAACACTCGTCCCTCACTCCAGCGCCAGACTGGGCGGCCGACTGTATCGGTGACGACGAACTCCACCGTCTGCCCGCTGGGGAAGATGAACTCCATGCGCCGAGTGCTGTTGTTGGAAACGGCGAATGAGAAGTTCACCGATTCGTTGACGCTCACCTTGAGGGCGGAGGCGAGTTCTGGGCCGTTTACCGCGCGGTTGCCAGTGGCGGCATCCGATCGACTCCGGGGGCCGCAGGCGTAGACGAGCGCTGCGAGCAGGAGGAGCGTCGGAAGCGGCCTTGGGGACGGCAAAGGAGCAAACGGTCGGGGGTACCGGCGCCGGTGTGGCCTGCCCGGGCCGTACATCACAAATCTAAACGGCGCCAACTTATCAACAACCTAACGATCCGTCAACCCTGCAAGTAACATAACTTGAACAAACTCAGATGGTTCCGGCCGTCATCTGAAGCTGACTCTCGACCTGGCGTCGGTAGTCGCGGTTCGCTTGCGAAAAATTTCACAAAGTCCTAGATTCACCTCCGGATGACCCAGCTGCCAAAGGTCCCAAAGGCTGGCTCAGAGACCGATCACGAAGACCGCAAACAGGCTCGCAGCTCCGCCCGTTACGCAGGTGTCGGACTCCAGTTCGCCATTGCCGTAGTCCTCTTCCTATACGTCGGTCAGTGGGTCGATCGCAGACTTGGAACCGCGCCAATCGGGCTAATCCTGGGAGTCTTTCTGGGAGCGGGAGCCTCCTTCTGGAGCATGTACCACCGGTTGATGAAAGATCTGCGCGACGAAGAGGCGCGACGCCGCAAGTGACCAAGGCACTTGGATTTGCGCTCGCTGCCGCTGGCCTTATCGCTACGGCCCTGGGGATCTTCGTCCTGGCCTTCGACGCCGCCGCCGACCGCCGCGCGCTCTTTATCAGCGCCCTCCTCGCCTTCCTCATCCAGATGCTCGGATACGCCGTCGCGCGAGGCATCGGCGGGGCCAAAAACATGATTATCGGATGGAGCGCGGCCGCCGGTCTCCGCTTCGTCGCCCTCATCATTTTCGCATTCGTTATCGTCGGCAGCCTCTCGCTGCCACCAACGAGTGCGACCATAAGTTTTGCCGTCTTTCTCTTCGTTTCGACCCTCATCGAGCCACTCTTTCTGACCTGATGAAGGCGCTCAGCTCAATACTCCCAGCCCTTGTTAGCGCCCTCCACCTCGCCTCTTCGGCGGGGGCCCAGGAGGCTCCGGACACGCACGCCGCCACACCTCAGGTGGCCGCGGCCGCTGTGCCGACCTCGACAAAGGTCGACATCATCACGCCACACATTACCGACGGTTACCACATGGAGGTTCCGTCGCTCCGATACCCGTTCTATCGCGAGTTCTGCGTTGGTCGGCACGTCGGTGAACACGGGTGTGAGCCGCTCTGGGGTGATATCCACATCGGCAACTTCACGATCAACCTTTCGCCGACCAAACACGTGGTGATGATGCTGGTCGTGGCGATTCTGCTCACGACAGTCATGCTGGTCGTGGCGCGCTCGCATCAGAAGCACTCCCACGCATCGGGCCATCCGAAGGGGTTTGCCGGTGCCATCGAAGCACTGGTCCTCTATCTCCGCAACGAGGTCATCCTCCCCAACGTCGGCCACCACGGCAACGGCTTCGTGCCGTTTCTTCTGACCGCCTTCTTTTTCATCCTCATCGCCAATCTTCTGGGGATGGTGCCTTTCGGCTCGACTGCCACCGGCAACATCTCGGTCACGGCCACTCTGGCGCTGATGACGTTCATCGTCGTCGAGGTGGCAGGGATGAGAGCTCTGGGCTCGCACTATCTGAGCACGATCTTCTACTGGAACAGGGAGCTGCCGCTCGCGATGAGGATCATCATGTTCTTCGTCATGTCACCGGTGGAATTGATCGGCAAGTTCACCAAGCCGTTTGCGCTGGCGATCCGGTTGTTCGCCAACATGACGGCCGGTCATATCGTTCTTCTCGCGTTCATCGGACTGATTTTCACCTTTGCCTCGGTGGCATCGGCGGCGCCGTTCCTGATGGCGATCGTGATCTCGGTCCTCGAGCTCTTTGTGGCGTTCCTTCAGGCATTCATCTTCACGCTCCTCTCGGCGGTGTTCATCGGCCAGATCCGGGAGGCTGCGCACTAGGTATTGGCAGCAGTAATGACAACAGATTGGCAGCATCCATGGAGCAAGGGCTCCACTCTTCATGGTGGTAGCCGGTCGGGCGACCGGTGAAGCCTGTCGGGACCCGGGTCCCGGTGACAGGCTGCGGTGCATGATGCCGCGGGGCGCACAGTACGAACTCAGGTAACGGAGAAACAACATGCTCGACATCTATCCTCTCCTCCAGGAAGCCGTGGGGACGGGCAACAACGCCGGCCTCGCGCTGATCGGCGCCGGCCTCGCCGCGGGGCTGGCCCCGATCGGAGCGGGAATCGGCATCGGTCGCATCGGCGGCCAGGCCGTCGAAGGCATGGCGCGCCAGCCCGAGATGGCCGCAAGGATCCAGACGGCGGCGATCATTCTCGCCGCTCTCATCGAAGGAGCCGCGCTGTTCGGAGTGGTCATCGGCTTCCTCATTCAGGGCAAGTTCTAGCTACATCCGCGGCGCGTCGCCCCGGGGTGGCGCGCCACGGACCTTCACACCAAATGATCGGAAACAACATGCGCCTGAACGCTGCGCTCCTGACCGTGCTCACGACGCTACCCGCTGCCGTCGCGGCCCAGGAGCACGCCGCCGAATCGCCCAGTCTCCTGAGCCCCACCGGCGGGCTGATGATCTGGACGCTGGCCGTCTTTCTCGGCCTTCTCTTCATCCTCACCAGGTACGCTTACAAGCCCCTCCTCTCGGCCGTCGAAGCGCGCGAAAAGGCGCTCGAGGATGCGATCAGCGGTGCCCAGCGCGACCGCGAAGAGGCCGCCCGCCTCCTTGCCGCTCAGCGCGAACAGCTCGAGACGGCGCGCAACGAAGCCCAGCGCTACATCGCCGAGGGCCGGGCGACCGCCGAGAAGCTCCGCACGTCGATGCTGGAGGATACTAAAGCTCAACAGCTAGAGCTCATCGAGCGCGCACGGCGTGAACTCGAGCGCGAAAAGGAACTGGCGATCGCCGAGCTTCGCCGCGAAGCGGTGGACATAGCCATCGCCGGTGCCGGCAAGGTGATCGAACGCAATCTCGACGACGCAGCAAACCGCAAGCTGGTCGAGGACTTCCTCACCACGGTCCCCGCCGGCCGGAGCCGCTGATGCGCGAAACAACCATCGCCCGCAACTACGCCGAAGCGTACCTCGCTCTGGCGCGCAAGGCAGGGGACCTCGATGGCTTCGGCGCAATGCTGAACGCGGTTGCCGGTGCAATGGAGCGTGAGCCGCGACTGCAGAACTTCCTTGCCGCCCCGCAGATTCCGGCGCCCGACAAGTCCGCCCTCCTCGCCCGCGCACTCGGCGACGTCGTCCCGCGGGTGGTTCTGAGATTCCTGCAGAAGCTCATCGACAACCGCCGGCAGCTGCTGATTCCGCTGATCTCGGTTGAATACGGCAACCTCGTCGATGAAAGCGAGGGGCGCGTCCACGCCCACGTCACAGTGGCAAAACAGGGGACTGAACGCGACTACCAGGAGATTGGACGGCGCCTGACGGAACGACTCGGCATGAAGGTCGTGCCCCACATCCAGGTGAATCCATCGATACTTGGCGGCGTCGTGGTCCGGGTCGGCGAAACCGTCATGGACGGTTCCGTACGGCGCCGCCTATCAACGTTGAGGTCGCGGCTCACCTCCGGCCGCTGACGGTCGCAGGCTCAATGACCCGCAGGTTGCGATGAGAGCCGCATGACACCGAAGCGTCCTTCGCCAGGAACCGGGTGGTGAGCGGGCCCGCGCAAGTGCGGCGTGTGCCCAAACCGTGGGGGCACGAGATAATCTGGGCCCATACGGACCGCTACGTCGGCAAGATCCTGCACATCAACGCCGGGCACTCGCTTTCGGTGCAGTATCATCGGGTGAAGGACGAAACGGTGTATCTGCTCTCGGGTCGCCTCCGGTACTGGGTGCAGCTCCCCGGTGAGGCGGAGCTGAGAGACATGGAGCTGCAGGTTGGCGACGCGTTCAGGATTACGCCGGGGACGATCCACTTCATGGAAGCCGTCACCGATTGTGACATATTGGAAGCATCCACCCCCGAGCTCGACGACGTCGTCAGGCTGCGGGATCGCTACGGCCGCGAGGGCACAACCACACCATGAAGGTCATAATTCCGCTTGCCGGCAAGGGAACGCGGCTGCGTCCGCATACCCACATCACCCCTAAACCGATGCTGCGCGTTGCAGGCAAACCGGTGATGGATTACGTGATGGACGATGTCGCAAGGCTGGGGAACGTCGACCAGGTCATCTATATCACCGGCCACCTCAAGGACAGAGTAGAGGAGCACGCCCGCACGGCCTACGACATCCCCGGGATATTCATCGAGCAGTCGGTGCAGGACGGGACGGCCGGGGCAGTGGCCCTGGCACGGCCCTTCGTCGACGCACCGGTGCTCATCATTTTCGTCGACACGATCTTCGACGCCGATCTCTCGGTCATTCACAATACCGACGCCGATGGCATCATCTGGACCAAGGAGGTCGAGGATTACCAGCGATTCGGCGTCGTCGTCACTGATGCCGACAGCTACATGACGCGCATCGTGGAGAAGCCGGCCGAGCCGATCTCGAAGCGTGCCAACATCGGTCTCTACTACATACGGAACTGGGAGCTGCTCTACGAGGGCATCGGTCATGTCCTCCGCTCGCCGAGGAACAAGGGTGAATACTTCCTGACCGACGCGTTCCAGTACATGATCGAGCGAGGGGCGCGAATCAAGGTCATCGACGTCGAAGGGTGGTACGACGCCGGCAAGCTGGACACGCTTCTCGACACAAACCGCGCGATGCTGGAGAAGGGCAGGGCACGGCGTCCCGCAGGCATTGGAGGCCGGATCATCGACCCCGTCTACATCGAAGATGGCGTCACGATCACGAATTCGGTCGTTGGCCCCAACGTATCGATAAGCAGCGGCTCGGTCATCGAAGGGTCGGAGCTGCGCGACACGATCGTTGGGGAGGGTTCGCGGATTGCCCGGGCGAAGCTGTCGTCGTCACTGATCGGGGACGAGGTCGTCATAGAGGGCGTGGCCGGTCAGGTGACTATCGGCGATCACTCAGAGGTGCGCGTCGACTGAGTCGGAGGCCGTGAACAGACAGCGAGGGCCAGCCCAGGTGTTGGATCGATAACCGACCACTGTCGCGAGGGACACCATGAGTCAACACGCACACTGGCTTCTCAGGCTGCCGTTCGCGGCGGGCTTTCTTGCACATGGCCTGGGAAAGCTCATCGATCCGGGAATGGCCGCGTCGATGCAGCTGCCCACCGCCCTGTTTCTCACGGTTGGAGTCGCCGAGGTGCTCGCGGGAACCGGAGCCCTGGTGGGTGGACTGGGTCAGGTACCGAAGCGGGATGTGATCACGCGTCTGGCCGGCCTCGCGGGTGCCCCGGTGATGCTGGGTGCAATAGCTCTCGTTCACTGGCCGCAGTGGTCGTTCGCGCCGACGCCCGGGAAGCCCATTGGAGGAATGGAGTTTCAGGTCCTTGTCCTCTTGGTAGCGCTCTATTTCATCGTAGCCGGTGGTCGCGCTGCTGGCGCCAAGCGGATGCCCTGACAGGCCAGGGAGCAAATCAGCACGGCACCGCTCAAGCCGTGATGACAGGCGCTGTCATCGTAGGAGCTGGACCGGCGGGTCTGGCCGCCGCTGCGGAGCTGCGACGCGCGCGAGTTCAATTCCGTCTGCTGGAGCGAGGGCCGGAGGCAGGCTGGACGTGGGTCAACCTCTATGACTCTCTCACACTCCACACGGGGCGCCACATGTCGACGCTACCGGGGATGCGTTACCCGCGCGGCACGTCGCTCTTTCCGTCGCGGCTGGAGTTTCTCGACTATCTGAGGCGGTACGCAGAAGTGAAGGGCATCGACGTGGAGGCGTCGAGCGACGTGACTGGCATTTCTCGCGTCGGCGGTGTGTGGCGCGTGGACGTCGGCGGAAAGGAGTCGATCGAAGCACGGTTCATCGTCATGGCCACCGGCATCGTCGCGAGTCCCCGTATTCCGCAGTTTGAGGGGCGGGAGCTCTTTGGCGGGCGAGTGCTTCACTCCTCGGAATACATGAGACCCGGGCCGTTCATCGGCCGCAGGGTACTGGTTGTCGGAGTGGGGAACTCGGGCGGTGAGATCGGATCCGAACTTGCCGTCGCCGGAGTCGATGTGACCGTCGTCGTGCGTTCAGGCGCACACGTGGTGCCCAGGCAGCTCGGTCCGCTGCCCGCGCAATACGTTCGCTACCTCATCGGAAAACTGCCACGCGCGGTGCAGGAACGCATCATCGCGAGGGTTCAGCGGCGTCTCGAGCGAAAACCTGGGCCATCGCCCCTGCCGAGGCCTGCGCATCATCCGCTGGACGGGATTCCACTGATAGGTTTTCACCTTGTAGACGCGATCAGGAGTGGGAGCGTGCGTGTGGTCACCGGGTCGATTGCAGCGTTCACGCGATCGGGAGTGAAGATGACGGATGGCCGGGAGGTGGAGGCCGACGATGTCATCCTCGCCACCGGTTTCTCGGCAGCGTTAGGCTCGCTTGGCGGAGTGGTCCGCACGGACAACCGTGGTTTTGCATTGCGATCGGACCGGGTGGCGAGTGCTGACGCGGAGAACCTCTGGTTCATCGGTCATAACTACGACCACACCGGAGGGCTGACGAATATCAGGATCGATGCGCCGCTGATCGCCAAGGCTGTAGCGGGAGCGTGCTGACGCACCATCGGTCTCGGAATCTCCTTATGCGCCTGCCCGTGGTCCGAGCAGAAGTCCGACGAGCGCGCCGAGGAACCCGCCGCCAAGACCAAATATGACAAACGGCATCGGAGACATGCAGTCGTTCTTTGAGCATTGGACTGCTACGTATGCTCCTCCAGCTAGCGCACCAACAAAGAATCCGATTGTCGCGGCCTGTCCGCGCGAAGCAGGTGCGAGCATCGCAGGCTTGAAGTAGGGAGATTCGGAGCGACCGTGGCTTGCGTCGATCCCCGCTCTCGTGATATGAGGGGCGTCCGCCGCCGCGGCCTTGATCACCGCGCGCTCCGTCCTCGACGGCGTTGCTTCGCCACGGGGCTGGGCATGTCCTAGAACGGGGCCGCCCATCGCGATCAACGCAATCAGTTTCCAGCTTATATCGCTCACGCGCATGTCGGACAATCCTGATAAGGCTGCCGGACAGTCACCAACTTGGAGATCGTCCGTTGAGATCCATCAGCCTGATTTGTAACCGTGGTCGTAAGGATGAGCGTATAGGGCTCGGTGGCGTGCGTGATGAATATCTGCCGAGTTACTGTCTGCCTGGTTTCACTGGAAGCCCACTGGTACGAGATTGGCGACGTGCTCTGCTCCGTTCGATTTGGTCCAGGCCTTATCGAACTCCATGTAGAGGTAATTCCAAGGAAGGATGTCACCTTCTGGAGTGGTCGTCGAGCCGCCTGGACCGCTGTAAGGACTCATCGAGCAACCAGATTCTGCCCATGATTTCAAGTTGCGGTCGACGATTCTACCGGGTTTTACGTACTCGACGTACGGAAACCTCCGGACCGCTTCGAGCTGAGTACGGGAGTCAAGGCGAATCTTCAGGATGTGAAGCAGCGTGTCGGCCGTCAGAAGGTGTATGCCCGTGGCGCGCAGCAATTCACGAGGCCCACTACCCACCGTTCGATCGCGAGAACCGGAGAGCGTCTGTCGGCCGTTCAGATCGAAGGCGGCGCAGTAGATGCCATCAGCGTGACCCGTCAGCTTGCGAACAGGTTGTCCCGTGGCGAAGTCCATCAAGCCCAGGCTCTCCTTGGAGGCGGAGAGCACCTGCTCCGCATCGGCACTCCAGGCGACGCAGCGTGCATGGTGGCCATCGAATCCCGAAGGCATGCGCCAGTCTCAACTTCCCACAGCCGCATCGTGCCGTCGGCGGAGAGAAAGAAGCGCTGGTCAATAATCCACGCCGAAGCCCAGACGGGGCCGGTATGCGAGTACCCCCGCAGAAGACGGCCGGTCGCCAGCTCCCACAGCCCCTACGGGGTTTCCCCGGTCGTGGCCGACCGTCGTCCGAGCGTCACGGCAACGAATAACTGGTTGCGGTCGGCGCCAACGCGTCACATATCAACGCGTGACTTCCGAATTCCTCAACCGCACGATCGCTGACCGTTACCGCGTCAGCCACGAGATCGCCCGCGGCGGTATGGCGACCGTGTACCGGGCACTTGATCTCAAGCATGATCGCGACGTGGCGCTCAAGGTACTGAGCTCCGAGCTGCCGGCGCCGGGTGGTGCGGATCGGTTCCTGCGCGAGATCGCGCTCACCGCGCGCCTGGACCACCCGCATATCCTGCCGCTCCTCGACTCCGGTGAAAGCGACGGCCTGCTCTACTACGTGATGCCGCTGGTCGAAGGCGAATCACTGCGTGACCGGCTCAAGCGGGACAGGCAGCTGCCGATCGACGAGGCGCTTAAGATCACGCGGGAGGTCGCGAGCGCCCTCACTCACGCCCATGGCCACGGCGTCGTTCACCGGGACATCAAGCCGGAAAACATCATGCTGAGCGGCGGCCACGCGCGCGTCGCGGATTTCGGCATTGGTCGCGTGCTGTCGGCAACGGCGACGGAGTCTTTGACCGCGACGGGATTGGTGATCGGCACACCAACCTATATGTCTCCCGAGCAGGCGAGTGGTTCTTCCGATGTCGATGCGCGGGCCGACGAGTATAGCCTCGCCTGCGTGCTGTACGAGATGCTCGCTGGTCACCCGCCCTATACGGGGCCGAGCGCGGCCGCTCTGCTGGCACGCAAAGCGATCGAACCAGTGCCGAGCCTGCGCACTGTGCGCGAGACGGTGCCGCGGGGAATCGAACTGGCGATCGTCAAAGCGCTCGCTCGGCTGCCAGCCGACCGTTTCTCTTCTGCACGCGAGTTCTCGCAAGCACTCGATGCCGGATCGACGAGTGCGTCGAGGCCGCCGGAACGTCCGTGGCTCAGTCGCATCGGAGCCGTGCTCGCCCTCGTGTTGGCGGGCGTGGCCGCTTTCGCCGCAGACATTGGAGGCGTGCGTACCCGCATGATGGACGGCCCGGGAAGCGACAGAATCGCCTCCCTGGCGGTGCTGCCACTGGAAAACCTGTCGGGCGATGCGCAGCAGGACTACCTCGCCGCCGGCATGCACGAGGCACTCATCGCCGGACTGGGAAAACTGCGAGGCCTCGAGCGCGTCACCGCGCGTTCTTCCGTACTGCGCTATCAGAAGACCGAGAAGCCGCCGCGACAGATCGGCGACGAATTGGGGGTCGATGCGGTGATTGCGGGGAGTGTCACGCGTGCCGGCGATCTCGTGCGCGTCACCGCCACACTGATTCGCGCCGACACCGAGGACCGCTTGTGGTCGCGCGAATTCGATCGAGAACTGCGAGACGTCCTCACGTTGCAGAACGAAATCGTCGCGGCCATCGCACGAGAGGTGGAGCTCGAACTTTCTCCCTCGGAGCAAGAGGGGCTCGGACGCGCCCGACAGGTCAATCCCGCCGCGTACGAGGCGTACCTGAAGGGCTGGTTCGCACTACGAATGTTCACACCCGAGCATTTTGAAGACGCGTTCCGGCTTTTCAAGCAGGCGATAAGCCTGGACCCGGGCGAAGCGCTGGCGTACGCGGGACTCGCCGAAGCGTATGGTCTTGTCGAGATCTTTCGTCCCGGTTCTTCCCGTGATGACGCCGAACTTTCAAAGTCTGCCGCGTTGAAAGCCATCGAACTCGATGAAACGCTGGCCCAGGCACACGTTGCGCTCGCGAATTACAGGATCGGCAAGGAGTGGAATTACAAGGGCGCCGAGGCGGGCTACAAGCGGGCGCTGGAGCTCAATCCGAACCTTGCGGATGCGCACATCAGTTATGCCTCGTACCTGAGCATCTTCGGCGATCAGGGGGCCGCGATTGCGGAATGGAAGCGCGGCATCGAATTGGATCCATTCTCGCCGTTGTACACGGCCTGGTTGGCGGGGACGTACTGGGAGTTTTCACGGCCGGATGATGCGATCCGTGAGGCACAACGGGCGCTTGTGCTGCAGCCGGATTTCCCGGTCGCGCTGTTCATACTTGGCCTCAGCTATGCAGACAAGGGACGCTTTGACGAAGCGATCGCGACTCATCAGCATGGTCTGGCAAAGTATCCGACGCAGGGGTTCTCGTGGACGCTCGCCACCTCATATGCGCTGTCCGGGAGACCAGCGGACGCTCGCAGGATCATGGCGCAGTTGGAGGCTGGCCGGAGCAGCGATGTGGCGCACCCGTGGTTTGTGGCAGCGGCCTACACCGCGATGGGCGAAATCGACAGAGCGCTGGATTGGCTCGAGAAGGCGTACGATGAGCGCATTCTGTTCCTGTGCAACCTCGCCCGCGCCCGCGGTGCAGGCTTTGAAATCCGGCCACTCCATGGCCATCCGCGTTATGAGGCACTGCTTCAGAAACTGAATCTCAAATGACCGAGGCCGCGTTTTCGGGGCCGTATCCGAATCGTTCACAGGGGCCCGCGGACGGTTCCTGAACTCGCTTGCGCCGTGGCGACCAATCCTCCTTCACGGAGGAGGCGTCAGCCCGGCGCCTCAAGGTGCCCGAATGAGGTCGTACGCAGCGCGCCTTCGTCGGGTAGAACGTTGATGCCTAACGAGCGTCGGCTGCAAAGCCCACGCAATCGAGCGAGTTGATATGAGAAAGGCCTTCCCCCGGTCGATCGCGGTGTCATCAATGTTCCGGTGGTCCAAGGTGGTGATTGCTAACGGGCCATGCTGGCGGAGATCACACGGTGGGCCGAACGGTCCGAGGATGTAGTGGACCGCGGTGACGAGCAGGCGGCGCCCCAGTGCGTCGCCGCACTTGGTGATCCGCAGCTGCGGCTCGCTGCTCTCGTCCAGCCGGGGCACCAGCCAAAGTAGGCGCTCACTGCGCGGCTGTTGTCAAACCGCGCGGGATTGCACACGAGTAGCACGATCCCCAGCGCGGTCAGCGGACCGACGCCCTGAATCTGTTGCAAGGGCGGCGACGGGATACACCTCGTGAATGAGGCGTTGATTTCCCGGTCGGCGTCCCGAATCTGATGTCCGCAGTGATGTCCACGGGCTGCGCCGCACCGCGCACCTCGGCCGGGATCTCCGTGGCGGGGCGGTAACCGGCACCACGCTGACGCTCACGTGGGTCTCCTTGAATAGATCCGACTGCACCACCAGCGCCGGACGCGGTTTGCCGTAGTCCCCCTGGAGCGCAACTATGACCACGGCGCCGCGCGTCACGCCGTCCACGCGTCAGTATCCCACGCGCGCTCCAGCCAAATCGAGCGCTTCGCGTTCGCCGCGCCGAGCCCGGGCCGCTCGGCGGCTCTGCCGCCGGCATTCCTCCGCAAATCCCGGGATGCGAGTGCCCGGCCCCCAGAACTGAACGAGCCGAAGTCCGGCCCGTCGCATTCGCAGTCGGTACTGTTGGACGTGTCGTTTTGAAGGTGGCTTGCGCATGACATGTAAGATGTCATGTGATAACAACGCCTCCCCAGTCCGGTGGGGCGGCAGGTCGGCGCGGCATTCGTAGCCATCCATCAGCGCTTCAATCACAGAAAGCGTGCGATGGCCCCGGCGGGACTGCTTTTGTCGCGGTTATCGCGCGGCCAGAATCTTTACTTCGCTAGGCATCATCTGCGCCCACCCAGCTCGCGCAATAATCCCGTAAAGTCCGCAAGCATGTCGATTCTCCACTCCGATCCGAACCGCCGCACCAACTTCGTATTCCAGCTGCGCAGTGGCAAGGAATCGACCGGCAAGCGGAACCGATAGACCACCACGGCGCTGTCTTGTCCGCGCGGAAGGCTTCCCAGAACTTCCGGACTTTCGAAAACCGCGAAGGCGGATCCTGGTGCCGTCAGGCTGACATAAAACGCGAATAGACGTGCGGCCAACTCAACTGAATCCAGGCTTGCGACCTGAAGCTGGGGCGGAACACCGAGAATTCGCTGTCCAAGTTGGCCAGAAGTGTCGCCAGCGAACACGGGAACGAAGTCGCGGCGGAGCCGTCCCAGTTCCTCCGGATGGGTAAGGAGCGCGCAGCCCATCCAGTTCTTCGATCGCATCGCCTCGAGGTATCGACGGACGACTTCGGTCGACGCCGTGTCCGAAACTCCGGCAGAAAGGTGACCCCGTGCCGGAGCACACGATGCTGTGAAGACCAGAAGTTGAAGGGCCAAAAGAACGTGAACCGAATTGTGCATGACGCCTAACGCGCGCGAATGAGTTGCAGCGAATCCGATAGAGCGCTGCTGGCGGGCGGAGAGCGCCAGCAGCTACCGACAGAACGCGCCGACTGCTCCATTCGCTTGTCAAGCTGCGGACACCGGAAGGAAGAGTGGGACAGTCCCGACCCGGATCGGACCTGCGTGTGCCCGGCCGGGAAGTCTCTCTATCGGAAGGGCCAGCGCAACGTGACGCGTGGCTATGTGGGGGAGCACTTTCGGGGGGCGAAGCGCGACTGTGTACCCTGCTCGCTCCGTGATCGGTGCTTACGTCATCCGGAGCGGACAGAGGCGCGTCAGGTGGCATTCTTTCGCGGTGGGACGCCGACGGTGACGAATCCGTTCACGCAGGTGATGAAGGTGCGGATAGATACGGTGGAGGGTCGATCGCGATACGCGGCACCCCAAGCCGCTCTGGAACAAGCTTACCGGTTCGATCGACCGGTCGGTCGCCGATACTGGCGAGCGAATGACTACGACCTGCGCGAGCACGCGCAACGCAACCGGCCGACCCTCGGCCCCAGGCTCGCCGGCAAGCTGCATTTCTTCACTGGTGACATGGACGACTTCTACCTGAATCTCGCCGTCTACCGGATGCAGGAGTTCCTCAGGAGCACTACCGACCCCAAATCGGACGCCGAGTTCACGTATGGGCGTCCGGCCAGGGGTCACTCGTGGCATGCGTTCCCCCGGGCGGAGCTCGTGCGGCGCATGGGCGCACACGTCAGGGAACGCATGCCAGCCGGCGAGGGCGCGGCGGGGTGGAGCTACTGATCGGCGTTCAAGGCAGCTTTCGCGTGACGGCGCCGGCCGCATCCAGGAACTCGAGGCTCGGCGTGCCTGACGAGTCGACGACCATGCGCAGCCGCACGCGGCCTTCGGGGTCGGACAGGTTCACCACGGCCGACCGCGCAGGGTCACGGCCGACGTAGACCCGCTGGGCAAACAGCGGTCGCCCGCCGGGTCGCTGTTCCGCCCATCGGCGCATGGCCGGGTTGCGGGTAGCGGTGTCCGTGTGTGCCGCCTGGATGGAGTCGCGCTCCTTGACCATCTCGAAGATGTCGCGGTCGGTGCGATCGGCGATTGTGAACCCCGTGCGCCGGGTGCCGTTGTTGTCGTTGTACTGGAAGTAGAGCACCTGGTCCTGATTGAACTGGTCGAACGAGAAGCCGCTCGACGCCTGGTAGCGCCCGTCGGCGTTGCGGCGACCGGTGAAGGTGAGGCCGCCGTTCTCCGTGCCTTCGTCGTTGAAGAAGATGATCCCGGGGCGCCCGCCACCCGGGTACCCGAATGGCTGGCCCTTGTAGATCGGGCCGATCGAACGCGGACGGTTGGAGATCACCATGCGCAGCTTGCCGTCGGGCTCGACGATGTTGATGCGCTCGACGTCGATCTCGGCGAAGCGTTGCTTCTGCTGCCTGAAAGCAGACGTGGCAAGTACGCCAAGGATGACGGTGGTGAAGAGGGCGTATCCCTTGAGGAGCCGCAGTTCCCGTCGAATCTGGTTGTCCATTGTTGGGTATCGTTGAAGGGTGGAATGCAGGAGTGTGCGCGGCGGCGCTATGCGCGAAGGTGGGCCAGCTCCCGGCGCAGCGTGGACAGCGCATGGCTCAGTTGGTTGGCCACCGTCTGGGTTGATGTGCCCATGCGCTTGGCGATCTGGCGATGGGAGAGTCCGTGCACGCGACGGAGGAGGAACACTTCACGGCGCCGACGCGGCAGCGCGGCGATGCCGCGCTCCAGCTCGCGTCGCAGCTCCTCGCGCTCCGGCGCAAACGAGGGCGGTTCGTACACGTCGGTCTTGGCGACACTCGCCCGCGTTGCGCAATCGCGCGCCCGCCAGCGCCGATGCTCCGAGATCGCGGCATTACGCGCGAGCCGGCAAAGCAGGCCGCGCACTGATCCCGCTGGCTTCCACGTCGATCGGCGCTCCCACAACCTGCAGAACGCCTCCTGCGCGCAATCGATGGCCGCGTCTCCCGATGTGCCTACGTGCCGCGCGAGATACGCGATCATGGCCGGCCAGTGGCGTTCCATCAGCATGCGCAGGGCCAACGCATCGTCAGCGCTCAGGCGCTCGAGGAGTCGCTCGTCGGTCACGGGCCGGCTCTCCGTCGGATGATCGTCCCTGGCGCCAGTCTGCGCTCCAGCCACAGACCATAACGCGACATCGCCGCGCTTCCCGCGAAGTACAGTGCGCCGACAAAGAGAAACGCCTCGCGATGGAAGCCCAGCCACGCCGGATCCTGCGCCGCGAGCCTCGCCGTGTTGAGCAGATCGAAGATGCCGATGATCACCACCAGGCTCGTGTCCTGAAAGAAGCCGACGGCTATCGAGACCAGGGACGGCACCACGACCCGGAGCGCCTGCGGCAGGATTACCCGGCGCGTGGAAGTCCACCACGGCAGGCCGAGCGCGCGGGCGGCTTCGCGCTGTCCGCGGGGGATCATCTGGAGCCCCGAGCGCACTGCCTCCGCCAGGTACGCCGCCGCGAAGATCGCCACACCCAGCTGGCCCAGCACGAGCTTGTGAATCTCCACACCACGCGGCAGCAGCAACGGCACGACGAGCGCCGCGACGTAGAGGACTGCCACCAGCGGTATGCCGCGCACGACTTCGACCAGGGTGCTGCTCACTCCGCGCGCGATCGGGTTCGCGGCCATCCTGCCTAACGCGAGCCCGATGGCCAGGGGCAGGCCCACAGCAAGGCCGATCACGGTCAGCATGAGCGTGATGGGGAGGCCGCCCCACAGCCGGGCCGCGACCGGGGGCAGGCCGAATCCGCCCCGCATCAGCCAGAACGCCAGCGCCAGGACAAGGAGCCAGACCGCAACCAGCGACCGCTTCCAGTGCCTCGGATGTGCGCTCCACCCCACCAGCGCGAGCACCGCAACGGCTGCACACGCCGCGCGCCACCGCTCGGCGGGCGGGAACAGCCCAAAGAGCAGGAACGACAGCTTCTGCGACACGAACGCCCAGCATGCCCCGCGGCCCTCCAGGCGGCAGTCGGCGGCGGTCCCAGTCCACGTCGCGTCGATCACCCCCCACCGGAACAGCGGCACCAGCACGAGTGCGGCCACCACGACGACCGCGACCGTGACCGCGGAGTCGCCCACCGAGCCGAACGCGCGCGCGGTGAAGCGTCGCGATGTGGGAACTGCGCCGCCCGGAGCAATGGCTGAAGCGCTCACCGCAGCACCTTCAGTACACGGGCGTTGTACCAGTTCATGGACGCAGCCACGATGAGGCTGAGCGACAGGTACATCACGATCATCAGCAGCATCGCCTCGATCGCATGCCCGGTCTGGTTGGCCGTGGTGTTGAGGATGCTGACCGCGTCGGCGAACCCAATCGCCACGGCGAGACTCGAGTTCTTCGTCAGGCTCACGCAGTTGCTGGCGAGCAGGGGCACCATGGCGCGCAGGGCCTGCGGGAGGATCACGCGGCGCATCGCGCGCCAGCGAGAGAGTCCGAGGGCCCACGCGGCGTCGTGCTGTCCGCGACCTACGGCGAGAACCGCCCCTCGCACGACTTCCGATACGTGCGCTGCGTGGTGAATGGTGAGGGCAAGGAGGAGCGCCGTGAACTCCGGCGACAGCGCGAACCCGCCGCTGAAGTTGAAGCCTTCAAGGCGCGGCACGTCCCACACCCAGCCGCCATCGAAACGCGGAATCGGACCGGCAAGCCCGCGGTCGGAGAGGAAGAAGCCAGGGAGAAACCCGATGGAATCGCGCGCCGCCGGCAGCGCGTGCAGCGTCGCCATCAGGAGCAGCAGGAGGAGGAGCAACGGTGTGTTGCGCGCCAGCTCGACGAAGGCGCGAGAAGCGCCCCGCAGCGACGGATTCGTGGAGAGCCGGATCAGGCCCAGGGCGAAGCCAAGCCCGATGCACAACACCCACCCTGCAGCCGATATGCGCGCAGTGTTCACGAGTCCCACGAGCAGCGCCCGCGCGAAGGTGTCCTCGGGCGCGTAACGAATGGGAGCGTCACCGATGTCGAACCCCGCCTGCTGACCAAGGAACCCGAAGCCGAGCGGCACGCCGCGCTGCTCGAGCGCCGTCATGGCCGTGGCGCCCAGCCAGACGAGCACCACGCCGGCGACGATGGCCCCGGCGACGGTACCGCGAGCGGACGCCGCGACGGACCTAACGGAAGGGCGGCGCATACATCAGCCCTCCATCGGTCCACAACCGGTTGAGGCCCCGTTCCATCGCGAGCGGCGTCCCTGGCCCGAGGTTCCGATCGAAGATCTCACCGTAGTTGCCGACCGTTTGGATCACACGCATCGGCCAGCGCGCGTCGAGCCCGAAGGCATCGGTGATACCCGGTTCCAGGCCGAGAAAACGGCGGATTCCGGGGTCGGTGCTCTGCTCGAACTCACCGATGCTCTCGCGGCTGATGCCCAGCTCCTCGGCCTGCACCGTGGCGTGGAAGATCCACGTGATCACTTCCAGCCATACGTCATCGCCGTAGCGCACGGCCGGAGCGATCGGCTCCTTGGAGATCCGGTCGGGGAGAATCACGAAGTCGCCAGGTCGCTCGAGCATGGTGCGCGTAGTGGCGAGCCCTGCGCCGTCCTGGGTGATGACGTCACAGCGCCCCGCCGCCAGCGCGCTCACCGCGCCGCGATGGTCCTCGATCACCACGGGGCGAAAGCGGATGCCGTTGCGCCGCGCAAAGTCGGCGAGATTGAGCTCGGTCGTCGTGCCCTGCTGGACGCAGACCGTGGCGTCGTTCAGCGCGCTGGCCTTCGCTACGCCAAGCGACCGGGGCACCATGAAGCCTTGCCCGTCGTAAAGGTAGACGGGTCCGAAATGAAAGTTGCGGCGCGTGGCGCGGGTCAGCGTGAGCGAGGTGCCGTTGATGAGCACGTCCACCTCGCCCGACTGAAGCCCGGAAAAGCGCTGCTGCTGCGTGTACGGAATGAACTCGGCCCTCTCCGCATCACCGAGTACGGCGACTGCGACGGCGCGACAGAAATCGGTGTCGAACCCGCGCCACGTGCCGGCGTCGTCAGGGGTGGCGAAGCCGGCCGCCTGGGAGATGCCGCACTTCACGACGCCGCGAGCGCGTATGGCTGAAAGAGTGGAACCCCTATTGCTCGCGCTTGCGCTGTCTGTGGCGGACTCCCCGCCGGCGACGCATGCCGAGAGCATGCCAACAAGCACGATGCGCGCCGGCACGCTCGATCTCATTTTGTGGCACCCTGCCCCGCGACGGCGCCGAGTTGCGCGAACCCATATTCCAGATCGGCGATGAGATCAGCAGAGTCTTCGAGCCCGACGTGCAGCCTGACGAGCGGAGTCTCCGCGGTCCACGGCTGGGCCGTCCGCAGCGGCGAGGGAAAGATCGGGATCGCCAGGCTCTCGTATCCGCCAAAGCTCACGCCCATCTGGAAGATGCGGAGCGCATTCAGCAGAGCATGGACGGCGGTTCTTGAAATAGGCTTGAGCGCGACGCCGAGCAGGCCGCTCGCACCGCGGAAGTCACGCTTCCAGATCGCATGCCCGGGATCGTGAGGGAGTGCTGGATAGAGCACTCGATCCACCTCGGGCCTCGCCTGCAGCCATTCGGCGACCTTCAAGGCGTTGCGCTGATGACGCTCGAGCCGGACGCTCAGCGTGCGCAGGCCGCGAAGCGCAAGGTACGCGTCATCGGAACCGACGCAGAAACCTGTTTCCGCCACGTGGGACCGGATGCGCTCGTAGAGCGCCTCGGTCGTCGTGACAGTGCCGAGCATCACGTCTGCGTGGCCGCCGATGTACTTGGTCGCGGCGATGACGGACAGGTCCACGCCCAGCGCCATTGCCGGTAGGTAATAGGGCGTGGCCCAACTGTTGTCGATCACGCTGGTCAGGCCCCGGGCGCGAGCCGCCCGCACGATCGCCGGAATATCCTGCACCTCGAACGTCAGCGAGCCCGGGGACTCGAGGAACACGACCCGCGTATTGTCCTTTACCAACTCGGCGATGCCGGCACCGAGCGTGGGGACGTAGTACGTCGTCTCGATGCCGAAGCGGCGAAGAACCTGGTCGCAGAAGTGGCGCGTCGGGCCGTACGCCGTGTCGACCATCAGCAGGTGGTCGCCCGCTGATAGCAGTGCCTGCAGGGTGACGGTGACGGCGGCGAGTCCCGACGGCAGCAGCATCGCACGGTAACCGCCCTCGAGCCCGGCGATCGCCTCCTCCAGTGCGAATGTCGTTGGCGTTCCCAACTGCCCGTAGCGGACGGTATCGAACCGGTGTTCGTGTTCGCGCGATGCCTCGTACTCGGCGACCGTCGGAAAGACGAACGTGGACGCGCGATAGACCGGAGGGTTCACGGCACCCTGGCGGTCAGCGGGCGCGCCGCCCAGCCGGGCGAGTCGCGTGTCGAGATGCGCGCCTCCGGGCTCCTGGCTCATGCACTCCACTCCTGGAGCAGGTCGACGACCTGTTCATGAGCCTCGCGCGCGCCGGACGCGCCCGCTGCGTCGAGCACGAGCGCCTTGTGCTTCCACGCCCACACGCTGCGCGGACGTTTCGCGATGCGCGCGGCGAGAAGCGCCGTTGCGTCGTCGAGCCGACGTGCGCGCCACGCCGAGTCGATTAGCATCTGCTCGAACACGTCGCGCTGGGCGTGGCTCCCACCGATCGACTGGATGCGATGCCGGAGGGGATGGAGCAGGTCGAACGCTTCGGCGTACGACCCACGGCGATGCGCGATCGCTGCGTGAACCAGCGGCAGGCCCACCTCACGCATCACGAGCGCTTCCGTTCCGGTTGTCTCGCGCGCGAAGCGTTCGCACGACTCGAGGAATCGCTCGACCGCGGTGGCGTCGCCGGAAGCGGCGAGGGCCATGGCGTGGTGTGCGTCGACGAACACGAGGACGTGCTCCTCGCCGAGCACCCTGGCGCGTGTGGCCAGTTCAACCCACCGCGGCCCCACGCCGACCCCTGCCTGTTCCAGCCGCCACAGCAAGGACACGGCGTTGGTGATGTCCAGGTACTCGTCGCTCGGCGATGATCGGACCTCGCGATCATAGAGTTCGAGCACCCGCTCATGCTCGCCGAGCTCCAGATGGTACAGCGCCTCGTGCCAGCGCAGATGCAGTGCAAAGTTGGAGCATTCTCTCCAGCCCGGCGCGAGCCTGGAGATCCAGCGGATGCCGTCGCGTGGCACGCCCTGCATCTCATGCACGTGCGCGACGGCGTGCGCGGCCCAGATGTCGGCCGGATTCATCGTCACCGCGCGCCGCCCGAGGTCCTCTGCTCGCGCGTAGTCGCCGCACTCCTCCAGGGCATAGGCGTGGCAGCCCAGGGTGAAGCCGAAGCCGGGGATGGTGGCATCCCACGAGCGCATCGCGTGCTCGACCGTCGTGCGCATGCGGGCGCTCGCGCCGAGGTAGGAGAGCACGAACTGTGAGACCTTGAGCGCGACGAGGTCGCGAGGGTGGTCGCGAAGCACGGAGTCGAGGGCATCGGCGGCACGGTGCATGTCGCCGGCGGACCAGGCGCCGAGCGCTTCGACGTGCAGCCGCTCACGAGCGCCGCGTGCGGCAGAACCACCAATGGCGCTGCGGGCGCGCTCCAGAGCCTCCGTTGCTTCGACAACTCCCGATCGCCGGCTGGACAGCATCGAGAGGTAGCCGTCCAGGCAGTGGCCGAGCACACAAGACGGATCCGCATCCAGGAGCGCATCGACGTGCCGGCGGGTGTCGGCGCGGGCGCCCGCGTACGCCGTGACCGCCTCGTCGTACAAGGCGGTCGCGTCGGCATCCGACGCTGTTATGACCTCGCCCTGGGCGTCCGCACAACGTGGCATTCGAGGCGTGGTCTCCGCGGTCCTCGTCAGGTGGATTCCGTGATCCAGTAGCGCACGATCGGATCACCCGTGTTCACGACCTTGTGTGCCCAGATCAACCCGGCAATGCCACTCCCATGCGCCCGCACGCACTCTACCGTTTCACCAAATACGTTGCAGATCTCGGCGACCTCCTGCCCCACGACGATCTCGTCGCCGATGGCCACTTTGAGCCGGAGCAGGCCCGCGCGCGTTGCCCTGATAACGGTACGGTCGCGCGCGGTTAATCGCTGCGCCGGTGGTTGCGGCGTGCCGGCGATCATCCCCAGATGCTGCATGACGGCGCGGATACCATCGAGATGGATGCGGACATCGCGTTCTTCCAGCGTACCATTACCGCCGGACTCCGCGAACAGCGATACCACTCCTCGTCGCGATGCCGCGTACACCAGGCCATCCGCGAATGGTGGAATCAGCGTTCCGTTCGAGAGAGTCACGAGTCGGGGGGAGTACAGCCGCGCGAGCGCTTCACCGAGTGCGTCGAGGTCTTCGCGGCCGGTGAGCGCGTAGCCTACGAACGGGAGCAGGATCTCGCCCAGGTCGCCGGCGTGGAGGTCGATGTGGACCTGGGCGGTGGCTACGACTTCATCGAGCAGCGTCTTCGCCAGGCGTTCGGACAGCGGGCCGCTTGCGCTGCCGCTCCCGACCTTGTTCAGGTTGAGGCCGTCGATCGGCGAGACGAAACCCGTTCGACTCGCGAACATGGGCATGTTCGCGACCGGCACGGCCACCACAGCGCCATGGAGCTCCCTGGGATCGAGCTCGCGCGTGGCGCGCATCACCGCATCGATGGGCGCATACTCGGTCGCGTGGACGCCGGCCGTGAGGCACAGCGTGGGCCCGTCGTGCGAACCGTTGACGATCACCAATGGGAACTGGATCGGTCCCGAGGCGGACTCGCCGTAACTGACGAACCCCTGTGCACTGCTCCCGCTGGCGGCGAGGGCGTCGCGGATCCGGATATCGTGCTTCATCGGCCGCGCGCGCGAATCAGGACACGAAGGCGGTGCGTTCGCCAGCGGCAATCGTGTGATAGGCGGCGGCGAGGCGGCGGACGCCTTCGGTGATCTCTTCCGATGTTGCGTGGCTGTAGGCCACGCGGAGATGGTTTGCGGGATGCGGCAGGTCGCTGCGGGCGAAGAACCTGCTGCCGGGGATCACGATCACACCACGGTCCGCGGCGACGCGTGCCACGTCGGTCGCGTCGACGCCATCGGGGAGTGTGAGCCACAGGTAATAGCCGCCGTGGGGCACGTCCATGCGCGCATCCGGGATCTCCTCGCCGATCGCCGCCACCATGGCGTCGCGGTTCGCCCGATACGTGGTCTGCACCTGGGCGATGTGCGCCTTAAGCCTGCCGCCGCGCAGGAACTCCACGATCAGGCGCTGCGTGAGTGGACACGAACCACCGTCCGACTTGAGCTGGATCATGCGCGCGATGAGCTCCGCGGAGGCCGTGACCCAACCCACGCGCAATCCGGGCGCCATCAGCTTGGAGAACGTGCCGACATGAAACACGCGCCCGTGCTCGTCGAGGGATGCCACCGACGGCACGCTCGATCCCTCGAACCGTACCTTGCGGTAGGGGCTGTCCTCGACGATGAAGAGCCCGTGGTCCCCGGCCAGGGCGAGCAGATCGCGCCGGCGCGCCACCGTCATCGTAACACCTGTGGGATTGTGAAAATCGGGAACGTTGTAGACGAACTTCGGCGCGCGTGCGCCGGCCGCGGCCCGGGCCTTGAGCATCTCGCCGAGGTGGTCGACATGGAGGCCATGCTCATCCTGCGGGACCTCCACGAACTCGACGCCGAAGCTGCGGAAGATGGGGATCGCCGTGAAGTACGTCGGGGTCGTCACGACGATCGCATCCCCTTCGTCCAGCAGCAGCCTGCAGATCAGTTCGATGGCGTGCTTCGCCCCGTTTGTCACCAGCACCTGCTCCGGCACGACCGTCGTGCCATCGCTGGCCATGAACCGCACGATCTCGGCGCGCAGGTCGTCGAGACCCGGACGTGGCGCGTACTGCAGCGTCTCCGGCCGGTAGGTGGTGAGCGCTGCGGCACACTCTCGCGTGAGGTCGGGAAGGACCCCGGGAAACGCGTGACCCGAGTCGAACGCGATGCTGCGCGCGTCTGGCCTCGCGGGAAGCGAGGCAGCGAGTCCCGCCGCGCGGCGGGCCAACGACGTTGGCGTCGCCGCGGAGGGATGATTCGTCACGAGGACACCGGCTCAGGTCTTGGGGAAGTTGGGGTTCGCATTCACCTCGGCAAGCGGCACGGGGAGGCAATTTGCGGAGCCGAATGCGCCCTGCGCGGGCTTGTAGTAGGGCGTGCCCGCCAATCCCACGAACGGCGTTGCCGCGGGATTGCGCACCCAGTCACCCGTGTGCTTGGCCTCGAGCCAGAATTCCCGGGCCCTCTGGTTCATGAGTTCTGCGAGAATCGCTGCGGTTCCTGTGCCGGTGAACGCGGTTTGCCCGTTGGCCGCGCGCTGGGCCGCGATCAGGGCGAGCGCGGGTGCGCTGTTGCCCGTGTGCAGCCGTGCTTCGGCGAGGATGTAGCTCGCTTCGAGCCCCGAGGCAATCCTCGTCGGCGAGGCGAAGGAGGGATACTTGAGCTGCTGGTAATATCGGAACTGCGAGTCCTGCGCGTTTCGTCCGGCGTCGCGCCAGGGAATGCGGGGGTCGTTCAGGTTCCGGTAGGCTTCGGGCACGATGATGATCGCGCTCAGGTCCCCATTGAACACGCCGTTGGCCAGCGCACGGTTGCTGGCGTCGTCTACAGCAATTGCGTTGTAGACGAACGCGGCCGGCACCAGCGCTGCGGCGATCGCTGCCGCGGTGTTGTCCTTCTTCTGCAGCAGGGCGCGCGCGAGCCCGACGTTGGAGGCGTTCACGATCTTGGTCGCCTCGGAGGCGCTGGCGCCAGCTGCGGTGCTGATCGCCCTCGTGAACCGGGCAGCGGCGGTGTCGAGGACCTGCGCCGGCGTCAGCGGCGGCCCGACCATGAAGGCGCCCACGCAGAAGTGCTCGGCCATGAGCACCAGGGCGAAACCGGAGTTCATGTAGGCACGGGCGAGGTTCACGTCGGAGGCGGCGCCGGCGCCGGTCGCAAGCACCGCGATGGTCAGCTCGTTAGTCGCTATGGCACGCTGAATGGGGACCCAGAGGCCGGAATTGATGTCAGGCGTCCCCGCCGTCGCGACGCGGCGGCCGATGTCGTTGGTCTCCTGCCTGACGGCACCGACAAGGGCTTCCTGTGAGAAATACGCGCTCAGCGGGACGACGCTGGCCATCGCCCGGTAGAGATTCGACTGGGCGGACAGCGACAGGGTCGCGGCATCCTGCGTGGGATCGAAGGTCGATGCATCGATGACCGACGGATAGGTCACGTCCAGGCTGCACCCACCGATTGCGAGGGCGACGGCACCGATGCCGACTGCGCGGGAAGAGGTCGTCATGGTCGTCTCCTCAGAACTGGACGTTGAGGCGCGCAAACACGCGGCGGGCCTGTGGCAGGGTGAACACGTCGGCGAGGAACGGAGTCGTCGCGTCGACGGTGCCGAGTACCTCGGGATCGAACCCCTCGTATTTCGTCCATAGTCCCAGGTTGCGGCCGCCCACCGAGAGCGAGGCGCCTCCGACGCGCAGGCCGCGAATCAGGTTCTGCGGGACCGTCCACGTGACTGACAGTTCGCGGAAGCGCACGTAGTCGCCGTCCTCGATGTATGGCCCGCGGACGAGCGCGGTGCCGACGGCTGCACCACTCGTCTGCGCCCTGAACGGCCCGAACCGGCGCAACCGCTCCGTCATCGAGTACCCTCCCTCACCGACCGGCAGCTGCGCCTCGGCGGAGTTCTGGAGCGAGCGATCCCGGAAGTCCCGTGTGAGGTTGTAGACGTGGTAGTCGAACTTGCCGTCGACGAGTGCGAACACCCGGAAGTTGCGGAGGAAGGTGAAGGTGCTCGAGAAACTTCCGCCGTACTTCGGGAGCTGGCCGCCTGACAGCTGCGCGGTGTCGGAGACGATCGCGCGCCCGCCTGCGGAATCCACGCTCAGGACCATGGGCACGCACCAGGCAGCCAGTTCGACGCCGGGCTTGAAGCACTGGTTGTTGCTGACGAACGGTGTGATGCTGCCCATACTCACGATCTCGTTGGACAGCGTGTTGATGTTGAGGTTGGCGTCCCAGACGAACCGGGGACCCTCGATCGGTGTCGCGCGAAGGCCGATCTCGAGGCCGCTGTTCTTCACCTCGCCGATGTTGACCAGGGGACTCGAGCCGAAGCCCGACGACGGCGCCAGCGGCTGCGGAAGGATGAGGTCCTTCGATGCCTTGTTGAAGTACGTGACCTCGAGGCCGACCCGATCCCGGAAGAACCCGGCGTCGAATCCCGCCTCGAACTCCGTCCCGCGCTCCGGCTTGAGGTCCGGGTTGCCGGGATTGCCCGGTGACACACCGGGCTGCACCAGCCCCGCATCGGTGATGAAGTTGGATCGCGAGTACGTTTGCAGCGTCGCTGTCCCACTCGGCGACCGTCCTGTTGTGCCATACGCGGCTCGCAGGCGCATGGTAGGGATTGCGGACCGGAGCCCGTTCCACAGTCCCTCCTCCGAGACGACCCACGAAATGCCTGCCTTGGGCAGGAAGAAGGTGCCGACGCTCTCACCGAACGCCGAGTTGCGGTCGCCCCGTCCGCCGATCTGGATGAAGAGGCGATCGCGGTAGCCGAGCTGCTCCTGGAGGAAGAAGCCGAGCGAGCGGGACTCGCCGAAACCCTGCCCCGCGGTCGTGGTCGTGGCGGCAGAGATGAGGTTGTTGGAGTTGGTGAGGAGCCCCTGGCCGGTAGCGCTCACCGACGTGGCGACGGTCGTTATCCACTGCGTTCCGAACGACAGGTCGGAGGAGAAGGCGTTGTCCTGGCCGAAGGTGCGATTGACGTTACCGAGGTAATCGACGGTGTAGATGGCGATGTTCGCTTCGTTCACTGCGAGGGAGCCGGTGTTGGCGATGGCGCTGTAGAAGTTCTGGCTGTTCTTGGGGTAGAACTGGGTGGAGGTGGTGCGGGCGAGGTCGGCCCCGACGGTCACGCGGTTGCTGAACCATGAGAGCGGTGAATACCGGGCCTGCAGCGAAGGCGTGGTGCGCATGGTGAGATTGCGCGTATTGATGGCGCTGATGGCGTCGATGGTCAGGTTGTTGTTGAGCCATCCACCGGTGAGCGCGCCGTCCGCGCCGGTCGTCACGCTGAGCGGCGAACCGAACCCCGAGCCGATCAGGTAGCCGAAGCTCGACTGGTCGCCCTGCGGGAGCCTGTCGGATGTCCGGATCAGCGGGACGCTCACGTCGAAGGTAAGGTTCGGGGTCGCAAGCCAGTTCATGTTGACGCGGCCGCTGCGGTGATTGAGGTAGCTGCCGGAGGTGGTCCCTTCCTCGTTGCTGGCGCTGAAGGACCCGTAGTACCCGAAGTTCTCACCGCCGCCCTGCGCCGTGTACTGGAAGGCGCCGGCCCAGCCGTTTCGCAGCACGTCGTTGCGGACCATCGGATTGTCGGAAACGACCGTGCCCACCGACTGGCCCCTGCACAGCGGATTCGGGCTGGTCGCCGCAACCAGGGCAGCTGTGCACTTCGCGTAGTTGGTGTAAGGCGTGAAGTCGGGGTCGATGTCGTTGTATTCGGTAGTGATGCTCTGCGAGAAGCGACGCGATCCGGCGCGCCCCTTCTTGGTCAGAATCTGGATGACGCCTGCGGACGCGTCGGAGCCGTAGAGGGTCGATGCCGCCGGACCTTTCACGATCTCGATGCTCTCGATGTCCTCTGGGTTTATATCGTTGAGGGCGTTGAACTGCTGGCCGCCAGCGCCGGAGGTGGTTCCGCCGGGTGCCTGCGCGACGCCTCGCGGTCCTGACAACACGCGCACGCCGTCGATGAATACGAGCGGGTAGTTGCTGAGCGACACCGATGCCTGTCCGCGGATGTCGATGCGGGTGTTGGACCCGCTGGTGCCCGACGCTTTCGACATCGACACGCCCGGGGTGCGTGCGTAGAGCAGCTCGTTCACGTCCCGCACGGGGGACTTGGCCATGATATCGGCCGCGTCGATGGTCGACACGACGGCAGCCTGCGCTCGTCGCTCCTGGTTGCCCGCAGTCCCTGTGACCACCACCTGGTCGAGCGCGATGACCTGCGTGGTCATCGTTACGTCGACGGTGACAGTCCCGGCGCGCGGAGCGAAGGGAGCACCGGCCGGCCGGTAGCCGAGTCGGGTGACATGCACCGTGTCCTGTGCGGCGAGCACGCGGTCAGTAGGGACAACGATTCGATAGATCCCGCCGTCGTTGGTGGTCGCCGAGAGCCGGAGGCGGCGCACGACGACGATGGCCGAGCCGATCGGAGCGCCACCATCGCTGCGGACGGTGCCGGTGATGATGGTCTGGGCCGCCGAGCCGGCGGGCACTGCGAGGGCAATGACGAACGCGGCGAGCAGAGAGCGTTGAACGGACGTCGGGTGCATAAGCGGCTCCTCGGCGGCTTCCTGGCGTGGGGACGGCACGATGGACAGAAGGCGGCACGCGGAGTGCGCGGGCGGGCCACCCTGGCGTGACTGGATATGTCCGTACAATTGTCGGCCCATATGTACGGACAAGTCCGCGCCACGGCAAGGGGATGTGACGAGTGGTCGAGCGGAGGGACCGGCACTGAGCCGTAGCAGGCCAAGCTGGAGTTGTCGACACCACAACCGGCAACTGCCGGAGGACTCAGTGAACGTTCACAAGAAGGCACGATTGACCACCGCCGGGCGGTCCCTCGCCGTGCGGCGCGTGCTGGCCGGCGAACGCGTGCCCACCGTCGCCCGAGGGTGCAGCGTCTCGCCTCGCACCATCTGGAAGTGGGTCCGGCGCTGTCGCGAGGCCGGCGCGCTCACGACGCTCGATTGGTCGTCGCGCCCCCATCGCGTGCGCCAGCTGCCCAGACACCAGCGCCGCCAGATCCTCCGGGCCCGCCACCAACGGTGGAGTCCCTCCGCATTGCCCAGCACTATCGGCTCCCGGTCTCCACCGTCGTCACCGTGCTCCGGCGCCATGGCCTCGATCGCCTCGCGCGCCTCAGCCCAACCGGGCCCGTCGTCCGCTACGAGCGCCGACGGCCCGGCACCCTGGTCCACGTCGATGTGAAGAAGCTGGGCAAGATCGGTCGCGTGGGGCATCGCATCCTTGGCGATCGGACCACCCGCGCCCGGGGCATCGGCTGGGAGTACGTGCATGTCAATCGATGACTGCACCCGGCTCGGTTACGCGGAAGTCCTCCCCGACGAGGAGGCCGCGACCACTGCCGCGTTCCTCGAGCGCGCGTACGCCTGGCTTGCCGCGCACGGCATCCGGATCCGTCGCTGCGCAGCGATAAGGACGGCAACTATCGCAGTGCCGTGCTTCGGGCGACCTGCCGCCGGTAGCGGATCCGCCAGCTCTACACCCGCCCCTACCGTACGCAGACCAACGGCAAGGCCGAACGGTTCATTCGGACCCTGCTCCACGGTGGCCGCATGCCCAAGCCTGCGGGCGCTCGTGCTTTCTCACTCGGGCGCTGGCACCGTACCTTCGCTTCTACAACGCCGAGCAACGGCATACAGCGCTCCACTTCCACACCCCGCCCCAGCGGCTCGCAGCGAAATCAGTGAACAACGTCCTCGTCAACAACAGCTAGAGGCCGCCGTTGCCGCGGGGCGGGACTGGCGCCCCGTTCGAGGCGCGTGACGTACGTGAACCGCTCGCCGGGATGGATCGCGTTCGACAGCTCGATCAGCGCACCGCGGGTGTCGTAGTACCGGCGGATTGCACGCAAGGCCGGGCTCCCTTCGCTCGCCCGCAACAGCTTCGCGGGACGCTTGGCAAGCCGGACCGCCTGGATCCGCTGCTCGATACGGCTGATTCGCACCCCGTAGACGCGTTCGAGCATCGCCGAGATCGGGCCCGTGAGGACCTGCAGTTGCTTGCCGATGTTAGGGAGGCGGGCACTCACGTACGCCACCGTCATGCACACCGGACGGGGATGCCCCGGCACCGCGCGCAGGCTCGTCACCTGCAGCCACTCGTCGCCCACCTCGCACTCCAGCTCCTCGGCGAGGGCTGCATCGCACGCCACGCGTCTCGTCTGCAGTATCGAAAGCTGCGTCTCGTCCGCGTACTGCAGCAGATCCGCGATAGTGTTGGTGGGCTGGAGATAGGTGGCGCGGGGTCGTCGTGCGACCACCTCGGTGCCGACACGCTTACGACGCGAGACCAGTCCGGCGTGGTGCAACTGGCGCAACGCCTCACGCACCGTATGCCGGCTGACGCCGAACTGACTGCTGAGTTCCATCTCCGTGGGCAGGTTGGTGCCAACGGGATACAAACCCGTCCCGATGCGCTGGATCAGCTCATCGGCGACGCGCTGGTAAGTCGGAGCGGCGCCCGCTCCCGCTGGCTTAGTCGATCCCATGCTTCAGAATCCTGGAGAGAAACTCGCGCGCCCGGGCACTCTCCGGTTCACTGAAGAACGCACCGGTGTCGCGGTCCTCCACGATGCGCCCCCCATCCATGAAGACCACACGATCGGCTACCTGTCGCGCAAACGCCATCTCGTGCGTGACGACCATCATGGTCATGCCATCCCGCGCGAGTCCCACCATCACGTCCAGCACCTCGGTGATCATCTCGGGGTCGAGGGCAGATGTGGGTTCATCGAAGAGCATGGCCACGGGGTCCATGGCCAGGGCGCGCGCGATCGCGACACGCTGCTGCTGGCCCCCCGAAAGCGCCGCGGGGTGCTTGGCCGCCTGGTCGGCGAGACCCACGCGCTCCAGCAGCACCATCGACCGATCGGTCGCGGCGCCGGGAGTTCTCCGGAGAACCTCCATCTGCGCGAGGTTCAGGTTTTCGAGCACCGTGAGGTGAGGAAAGAGTTCGAAGCTCTGGAACACCATGCCGATCCGCGACCGCAATCCAGTCAGGTTGGTCTGATGGTGGTGCACATCAACCCCGTCCACGACCACGGTTCCGCCGTCGATCGGCTCCAGCCCATTTACGCACCGGAGCAGCGTGCTCTTGCCGGAGCCCGAAGGGCCACAGATCACGACCACGGAACCTGCCGGCGCCGTGGTCGAGCAGTCGTTGAGTGCGCGGAAGTCGTCGAAGTACTTCGTGACGTTCCGTATCTCGATCATCCTGGAGCGAGCGCGAGCAGTGGGATCTGACTGGGTGCCCGCGGAGCCCCGCTGGCGCTGACAGCATCGGCGCCGCGTGCGGCGATGTCAAGCCGAGTTACAGCCCGTGGATGGTAGACTTGATGGGTCTCCCGCGTGATCGCAGCGTCGCGTTCTCCCTGCCTTCTACCGGTCCACGATGTCCCGTCGCATCGGAGCGCTGACGCTCGCCGTGACTGTCGCGGCCAGCGTCGCGCACACACAGACACCCGCACAGACGCTGGTGCGAGCCGGACACCTGCTGGTCAGCGCCGCGGACAGCATGCGCAGCGACCAGGGAGTCCTGATCGAAAACGGCCGCATCTCACGAGTCGGGCCGTTCGCCGAAGTGGCCGCCGGCGCCAGCGGTGCGACGATCATCGATCTGCGGCGCCTCACCGTGCTCCCGGGCCTGATCGACGCACACACCCACCTGTTCCTCAACGGCACCCCGTTCGCGACGCAGATCCTCGAGCATTCGATCCCGTATCGCACGATCGAGGCAACGACCGCTGCTCGTGCTGCGCTGACATACGGGTTCACCACCATTCGCGACCTCGAGACCGAGGGCGCCATGTACGCCGATGTGGATGTCAAGAAGGCGATTGAACGCGGGCTCATTCCCGGCCCGCGCATGTTCGTAGCGACGCGCGCCCTGGCACCCACCGGAATGTACCCGCTCACCGGCTATTCATGGGAACTCGAACTGCCGGCCGGAGCGCAGCTAGTGGACGGCGCCGACAACCTCCGGCGTGCCGTGCGCCAGCAGGTCAAGTACGGCGCCGACTGGATCAAGGTGTACGCCGACCGCAATCCGTACGTAGGCGACGACGGGCGCCTGCGCAGCTGGCCCAACTGGACCGATGAGGAGCTGGCCGCCATCGTGCACGAGGCGACGCGCCTGGGACGCAAGGTCGCCGCTCACGCGGCCGGATGGGAAGGGATCGACGCGGCGCTGCGTGCCGGCGCGCACACGATCGAGCACGGTGACGGCTTCACGAGGGAACTGCTCGATCGCGCGCGACGCCAGAACGTCTACTGGTGTCCCACGATCCATGTGGGCGCGCGACCGGTGGAAGGTCGGCCACCCATCCGGGCGACGATGGCCGATTTCAAGCGCCGTGCTGTCGGCGAGGCGGTTCGAGGGGGGTTCGCCGATCTCATCGCCTTTGGTACCGATGCCGGCGGTTTCCCGTGGAGCCAGAGCCCGGCGCAGGAGTTCGCATATCTGGTGCGCTACGGGATGACCCCTCGTCAGGCGCTGGCCACGGCCACGACAAACGCGGCACGCCTGCTGGGGCGAGACGATTTGGGTCGGATAGCCGTTGGCGGACCGGCCGACCTCGTGGCGGTCGAGGGCGATCCCCTCGCCGACATAACCGCACTCGAGCGCGTGCAGTGGACGATGTACGGCGGGCGCGCTATCGGCCGTTAGTGCGTTCGGTGACCAACGCTGCCGTCACCGCAGGCGCTAGGTCGCGCCCGACTTCGCCACCGCCACCTTCTCCAGCGCCACCGCGTTCATGCAGTAACGCAGCCCGCTCGGCTTCGGCCCGTCAGGGAAGACGTGGCCCAGATGCGCGTCGCAGACGCTGCACAGCGTCTCGATGCGCACCATGCCGTACGAAGTGTCGGCAGGGTACGCGATCACCTTCGGCGCGATGGGTTGCCTGAACGACGGCTACCTGGTCCCCGACTCGAACTTCTCGGCGGAGTCAAAACAACACCGTGCCGCCGCAGACGCAGGCATAGCGCCCGGGCTCGAACAGGCTGCACATCTCCGTGCTGAAGGCGCATTCGTTCCCTTCGTCACGCTACTCCGACGGTCCCTCGCCACCAAGGCCGGGTGCGCCCGAGGTGACGGCCAACAGAGATGTACGAGGGTGCGAGCACGAAGGTCACCGTGCCGCTGATGGCTCTCCTGAGCCCATCGGCAGCGACTTGTTGTGCAGGCAGGCGTCCACGAGAGTAGTTGTGGATCACAAGCTACGAGGCACCGCTCTCGCGCGCAGCCGCTCTGACTTCAGCGTCAGAGAGACATCGGGAACGTTTCACCGCCGAGGGCCTCCAGACGGGTTCACGGATCGTCTGAAGGCCGAGGCGGCGAGCCTGAGGACGGCACAGGTCGAGCGCGGTTCGCTGTTGGGCAGGCGCGCGGATGCAACAGCGGGGATTGCCAGTGAAATACGTTTCGCCGGGGCGCGATCTCGTGTGCCCGCCGCAGACGTTCGTGGTGCCCGGTTTTTCGTCGGGAATCTCGAACAGCGTCGCACGCTGGATCACTGTTCGTGCCCCGGTGTCTGAACGACGACGACGACGACTGGATTGCTCCAAAGGTGGATCCCCAGGTTTCGCGACACCAGTTTGCACCAGCCACGGTGCCCGGCACGCCAGCGCCAGGAAATCGAGGCCAGAGTCGCGTCCGCTGCTATGCGAAAGCCTACCTTTCTCAAGACGGCAGGGCCTCGACCGACACCAGACACCGAAATCACCCAAACGGAGGCGAACATGAGAAACCTTTCACTCCTGCTGACTGCCGCACTTCTTGTCCCGGCGGAGCGCGCGTCGGCGCAGCCGGTTGGGGCGAAAGCTGATTCCGTAGTTGCCAATGTGACCAGGGGGCCGGAGAGGTCGCCGGTGTTTTCGGTATCGGCGGCCCAACTGGACGCACCGGCAAAGCAAAGGTGGTCTCCCTCAAAGGCCATGGAGGGAGCACAGGCGGGAGCGATCATCGGCGCCATGGGCACGCTGATGGTGATTGTTCTCAACGCGGCCTCAGACTCCGAGTGCGACGCCTGCCCAGGTGCGTCTGGACTCCTGACAGCTGGTGTCTTCTTCACCATTGCGACGACTCTGGTCGGAGCGGCGATTGGTGCGGCGTTGCCGTAAATCGTCCGGCGGGTGTCTCCCGGGCGTTCGGAGTCCCTGCCCGCGTCACGGTGCAGAAAGTCGACCCAGCGTAACTACCCGGGCTCAGGACACGGCGGTTATCTTGGACTTCGGGTCGAAGTCCGGGCTGATCAGGTCAGCCCCGGACTCGAGTCGCAGCAACTCCCGGAGAAACAGGCATCCGGCTTCAAGGTCGGGCGTGCAAACACGAGGCTGATGAGTCGAAACAAATTTCGGACAGCGTCGCTGTTCCCTGCGCTCCTCCTCATGCTCTCCGCAGGCAGCACCAGGGCAGGGATCGCCCAGGCGACCCCTGAGACAAACGGGAACGGTGACGCGAGGCTCGTCCCCGTCGCGATCAGCCGCGCATCGGGAACGATAACTCTCGACGGAATCGTCAACGAACCGGTCTGGGAGTCGATCGCACCCATTCCCATGTCGATGTTTTCGCCGGTTTACCTCGGCCCGCTGACCGAGCGAACCGAGGTCCGCATCACATACGATGAGAAGTACTTCTATGTATCGGGGCGACTCTACGATTCGAGTCCCGGTGAAATCAGATCCAACACCTTCTACCGCGACGCTTACAGCGGTGACGACCTGCTGGCCGTCGTCCTCGACAGCTACAACGACTACGAGACGGCGGTCTGGTTCATAACCAACCCGGCAGGAACGAGAAACGACCGGAGCGTCTCCAATGACGCGGTTTTTTCGACCGGCATGCCGATGAACTCGGACTGGAACGCCCATTGGGAGGTAGCGACGTCGCAGGATTCCACAGGCTGGTCCGCCGAGTTCCGCATCCCTTTTTCGACACTGCGCTTCCAGACGGTGGATGACAAGGTGACGATGGGCCTGATCGTCTACCGGTTCATCGCGCGCAAGAACGAGAGGCAGACGTTTCCGGCGATCGACCCTAAATGGGGAGGCCTGGCGTTTGCCAAGCCATCGCAGTCGCAGCGGGTGATGCTGAACAACGTCAGGCAGACAAAACCGGTCTACGTGACGCCCTACACGTCAGGCGGGTTTCGCCGCGTTCCGACGCTGAATGAGGCGGGTGACCGGTGGCTGACAGGGTCGAGCCGCAGCGGCGAATGGGGCGTTGATGTGCGCTACTCGCCAACTTCGAATCTCGCTCTCGACTTCACGGTCAACACCGACTTTGCCCAGGTGGAGGCCGACGATCAGCTGATAAACCTGACGCGCTTCCCGCTGTTCTTTCCCGAAAAGCGGCAGTTCTTTCAGGAAAGGGCGTCGACCTTCGAGTTCGGCACTGGCGGTTTTGTTGACCGCCTCTTCCACAGTCGACGCATCGGCCTGGGCGATGGTGAGATAGTCCCGATTCACGGGGGGGCGCGCGCGGTTGGGCGCGTCGGCGGAATGGACTTCGGGCTGCTCAACATGCAGACAGCCGCTGCAGGCGGTCGTTCGTCTGAGAACATGGGTGTACTTCGGCTCAATCAGCAGGTGCTCAATCCGTATTCCTCGATCGGCGCCATGGTTACTTCGCGTCTGGGCGCATCGGGTGAAAACGTGGCCTACGGCCTTGACGCGGTGGTGCGGCCGATCGGCGACGAGTGGATAACCCTCAAGTGGGCGCAGTCCTTTGACGATGCGATCGACGAGCAATCGGCGCTCAGCTCGGGTTCACTGCTCGCGCACTGGGAGCGTGTTCGAGACGCCGGATTGTCCTGGTCCGCGACGTTCAGCAGAGTTGGGGCGCAGTACGAGCCCGGACTCGGTTTTCAGTCACGGCGCGATTTCAGGATGGCCGGCGGCGCGCTGCAATACAAGCGTTTCCTCTCAGCCGAGTCTCCGCTGCGGGCAGCGGCCGTGAATGTGAACTCGCAGCACTTCTTCAGAAACGCCGATGGGAGAGCCGAGTCCCGCGGATGGGAACCGAGTGTTCACTTCGAGTTCAAGGGTGGAACCGAGGTATCGGTCTCGGCGCGGTCGAGTTTCGAAAGCGTCCCCGAGGCGTTTGATGTTGCGGGGGCAACGATCGAGGCCGGGGACTACTGGTACCAGGAGGCACAACTGCAGCTGACGCGTCCCCGAAGCAGTCGTTTTCGCGGGGACTTTGGGGTCGGCGGCGGGAGCTTCTACGACGGGACGAGAGTCGGGCTTTCGCTTGGTCCTTCGTGGAATCCATCGAAGTACCTGGAACTGGGCGGAGGTTACGAGCTCAATCGACTTGAGTTCAACGATCGGCAGCAGGAGGTCACGACGCAGCTGTTCCGGCTCAAGGCGGCGGTGGCCCTCAACACCCGGATCTCCCTCAACACCTTCGGTCAGTACGACAACGTCACAGATCACGCCCGGCTCAACGCCCGTTTCCGCTATCACTTCGGAGAGGGCACGGATCTCTGGCTTGTCTATGACGAGGGCCTTAACACCGAGAGGATGGTGGCTGGCGCGCCGCTTCTCCCGCGCTCATCGGGGCGGACATTCCTCGTCAAGTACACTCGCACGCTGACGTTATAAGGAGAGATTGTCGGCGTTGAATCGGAAGCGGACGTCATCGAGTTCATTCGATGATCATTCAGAGGTCTCAGGCGCTGTTTCCCGGCTGCCGCGATGGCCGCGCGAAGAGGCCTTCGCCCTGGCGAAGGAGTGACGTCGGGGCAACGGAGCCGCAGGCTGGATCTTGCCCCTCTTCGCGAGCCTCCGGGCCACCGCGGCGCCCGTCAGCTCGCGAAGCGCGTCCCGCCCGATCCACCGCGCAGACGGTTCGTCGCGCTCTGACAGTCGCCTCGCGACCTCGATCGCGGCCCGGTTGAGCACAATATTCCGCTTGCCGACGGTTCGCAGGGCCCAGTTCACACCTTTCATCACGAAGTTGCGGTCGTCACCGGCGGCGCGTTCGATCAGTTCGAGACCCCCAACGAACCTGTCATCACCGGCCAGGCGGTCGTGTGCAACAAGACTCGCCAGGAGCGCAAACGCGCCCCGCTTCACAAACTCGTCGCGCCGCTTCGCCCATTGAGTCACCTTGTTCCACGCCAGAGGTGACCTGGCAAAAAGCGCGAAACACGCGGTATCGCAGATTCCCCAGCTGTCCCAGTCGCGCGCCCAGCGATCCATCTGACTGGACGTGACCTGATCCGGAACGTCGACAAAAGCCGCCATCATACGGGCCTCGTACCAGCCTGTTTTCCAGAGTCCTTCAGCGAGTTCGTGGTCGCTACCGATTCTGCGCGCCATTTGCCTCATTGTCCCGACCGACACTCCAAAGGCCCGATCAGACGGAAGGCCATAACGCGCCATTCCTGACCGTACTTTGCCGCTGCCGCGACGGCGAAGCTCAGCCACGACCTCGGCAGCTGAGGGAAGCGGTCGCGGCGATCGAGCCGGTGACCCGCGTTTGCGTTGGACCATGGAGACGGAAACTGGAACCGAGTGCGGAACAACAGTGTTTGTGAACGCAAGGAGATTAGATCACGCCTGCGCGCGCTGGCAACCACCGCTATCGGACCCTACATTGCACTCATGTTCCGCAGACTCGCACTGATTGCCATCGTCGCAGTCGGATTCGCTTCATTTTCCGTTGCCGAGGCCGACTCTGGCCGACATCTGCGACTCGTCAAGTCGGAGCCGGGCAGGAGCGACACGGTGAGCGCGCCCGCAGCGCTACGACTCTGGTTCTCGCTCAAGCCACAGCTGGCGATTACTACCTTGCGCCTGATCGGCCCTGGTGACAGCGTCGTCGCGCTGTCGAAGGTTTCCTTCTCGGGTAACGTCAAGGATCCGGTCGAAGCGAAAATCAACGCGCCGTTGCAGTCGGGGTCGTACAAGGTTGTGTGGCGCACGGCGTCGAGCGATATGCACCCGATGACCGGCGACTACTCGTTCGTCGTGCGCTGAAGGCGGGTCGGGCAGGGGACCTAAATCGATGAGCCGCCAAAGGGTCGCCGCTTCCTCAGGAAGTGTGTGCGCTTGGCCATGGGTAGCCGCAGGAGGCGCCTGATCTGTTCGACGAGGGCGCGATCCGACTCGCGTCTCAGGGCTGACTTCGTCCTCTGCCGAGGGCGTTTGCCAGGCGCCTGTTTCACGGAGAGTTTTTTCAGCCGAGGGATAACCGCGCGGTCCTGAGGTCGCCCGGCGGCGACCTTGCTGCGGATTATGTCCGGAAGCGAAGCCACCAGCATGGTGTGATTGCCGAAAGTGGTCGGAATCGCCCGCGATCGGAGTGCCTCGAACGACCGTATCCCGTCGACACGGACCATGAAGTCGAGCTGCAGGCCGTCGCTGTCGCGAACGACCCGATAGAAATCCGAGGCGGGATAGTAGGGTCTCAGGATCGAGGCGCCAAGGTCGTCGGCGAGGTCCCTGAGCTTGCGCAGGTTGACGCTCGACTTTCGAAACATGAAATCGAGGTCGACCGTAGTCACCGGCGAGCCGTGGAGCGCAGCCGCCGCATTCCCGATCAGCACAACATCGAGCCGGTGGGACTCCAGAAGTCTGGCGACTCGTTCGCGCAACAGCCGGGCGTCCATGACCCGAACCTAGCAGCCGGACGCCGGCTACGCCCGTAGTCATGAAATCGCATTGATCACCAAAGGCTCACCGCACGATATTGCAGGAACCCACGAGTTCCCGGTGAGATAATGACCAAATCAGCCACTGCAGCCACCACTTTCCTCGCGGCCACGATCATCTTCACCGGTCCGCTGTCGGCGCAGCGCTTCGTTCGCCAGGATTCGCTGCGAGCGCTACCGACGCCGGTGCTGCTCGAAACGGCCGGCCTTTTTCAGGATCGTTATGCGGTCGTGGGTGAAGACATATTCATCGCCGGTCAACCGACCGAACGCGCTCTCCGCGAGATGAAGGCACGCGGAGTCACAACGGTCGTCAACCTCCGTTCACCGCCCGAGATGGCCCGCATCGGATACGACGAGGCAAGACTTGTGGCCGAGCTCGGGATGAAGTACGTGTATCTGCCGGTACGCGGCGGCAGCGGCGAGTTTGCCTACTCCCCCTCGACTCTACGTGCCTTCGCCGATGTAATGCGGTCGGCCGAGGGTAAGGTTCTTCTTCACTGTACCGTTGCCTGGCGCGCCAGTCACCTCTGGGCCGCCTGGCTCATCGAACAGGGTGTGCCGGTACCCGACGCACTTGCGCATACCCGAGCCATCAACCTCATGGACGATCACCGCATGGAAGACGGGAAACAGCCGCTGGAACTCTTCCTCGGGCGCCCGGTCCCCGGCCTCGGTCGCCCTGAGTGAAGGTCAGAGCTCGGCGAGCAGGCGCGCTGTTTCTGCTGCGCTCGCCGGCCGGTCATCGGGAGTCTTGGCCAGCAATTTCAGAATCATCGCGTTGAGAGCAGTGGGGATCGCGGGATTGAGTGTGAGGGGGGGTACGGGATCCTCCTTGAACACGCGCGCCACCAGCAGAAACGGCGACGAGGCATCGAACGGCCTCCGACCAGTGAGACACTCGTATAGCACAACACCTAACGCGTAGAGATCCGTGCGCGGATCGACCCGTTCGGCGAGCAACTGTTCGGGCGACATGTAGGCTGGTGTCCCGACGATATCCCCGACACCCGTGATCTCGCTGCGATCTTCCACGAGACGGGCGACGCCGAAATCCATCACATGCAGCACTCCTTCCCGGTCGAGAAGGAGGTTTTCGGGCTTGATGTCGCGGTGGATGACCTCCTTTTCATGCGCAACAATGAGGGAATGCGCCAGCTGCGTCGCGATCGCCAGCGTTGCCGGCACACTGAGTCGCCCACTTGCGTCGAGCAACTTGCGCACGGTGACGCCCTCCACGAACTCCATCGTCAGGTAGTAAACGCCGCTGGACTCACCGATGTCGTGGATGCGGACGACGTTCCGGTCGGAAATGTGCCGCGCAAGCCGGATCTCGGACCTGAAGCGCTCGAGCGCGGTGGCGTTGGCGACCAGCTCAGGGTGCAGCGTCTTGACGGCCACAGGCTCGCCGAGCTCACGGTCGATGGCGCGGTAGACGATGCCCATTCCACCGCGACCGGTTTCGTCCATGATTTCGTAGCGGCCGGCAAAGAGAGTGCCGGGCCTGAGCGCGTTGACGGCCTGCACGGGAGTGGCCGAGGCTGTACCGCGATCGACCTGCGCCATCTCGCGGCGCAGGGCCAGCAGCTGCCGCTGGAGGCGACCCTCACGGACCTGGACCTGCAGCACCATGCGACTGAAGACCCGCGCCAGACGGCCCAGCTCGTCGCCGCGCTGTGCCACGTCACCGATGGAATCGACGTCATAAGTCCCGCTCTCCACCGCGCTCGCTGCTGCAATCACGAGGTTGACCTGCGAGAGGTATTCGAGCTCGGTGTCGCGCAACCGCTTCTTTTCCAGTGACGCATCGATCCGGGCGCGCAGCAACACCGGGTCGAACGGCTTGCCGAGGTGGTCCTCGGCACCGCATTCGATACAGCGGACCACCGTCGCCTCGTTGTCGAGCGCCGAGATCATCAGTACCGGGATGTCGCGGGTCGCCGGGCTCTCCTTGAGTCGCTGGAGAACGCTCAACCCGTCGAGATCCGGCATGATCACATCGAGCAGGATCAGATCAAATCGCTCCCTGTCGACCAATTCGAGAGCTTCGCGGCCTCCAGTGGCACAAACAACAGCGTGCCCCTGGCGGGAGAGCCGGCGCTCGAGAACGCTCCGGTTGTCCTCGAGATCATCAACGACGAGAATCCGGGCCCGACGACCCCCGTCCGTGCTGGGGGCGGCAGGCGCCGGTCCCGCTTCGACCGAATGAGATGCTCCTCGATAGTGGGAGACCTCAGGCACCGATGAAGCCAGGGCGCGAAGGCGGTAAGACTCGGGGTTCGCATAGGCGCGCAGCCGCCCTGCCGCGCCCGTGATTCGGGCGAGATCGACGGCCAGCGCCTGCTCGGAGGCGTGGTCGACGCTTTCAAGAAGCTCCTGCGCCACGGCCGTGATCCTGTCGAGGGGACCGATGATCGCATCATGGAGGGCAGCAGAAACCACCGCCCCGTTGGACCAGACGCGCGGCGTCAGGTCGCTGTTGACGGCCGCCAGTACCTGCTGAGCGGCGCCGAGGATTTCGGTCAGGGAGGCGCGGCGGGCCGCGTGCCTTGGCTCGGACGCGTCCTCTCGCAACATCTCGCTGTAACCGATGATCAGGTTGAGAGGGGTGCGCAGCTCGTGCCTGAAGGAGCTGAGGTCATGCACCTGTTGCGAATGGGGCAGCGCGGGCGCGGGTGCCGGTGTCGGGTCAGCTGACGCGGAGCGCCGAGCAACCAGCGTGCTGATCTTCCCCATCAGACGCTCGAACTCGACAGGCTTGGTGTCATAGTCATCGCACCCGGCTTCGAGTGCGCGCTGGCGGTCGCTCGAGAGAGCGTGTGCGGTAAGGGCGATGATTCCCGAGGCAGCGGCCCTCCCGCTGGCCCTGATGAGACGCGCCGCCTCCCATCCGTCGATTTCGGGGAGGCTCATGTCAAGAAGGATGACGTCGTAGTCCCCGGCCATGGCCATATCGACTCCCTGTCGTCCATCGACAGCGATCTCCACTTCGAACCCTTTTCGTCGGAGACGCCGGGAGAGCATGTCCCGGTTCATCTCGTTGTCTTCAACGATAAGGATTCTGCGGGCCGGGTTTGCCGAAATGGAGGCAGTGACCGTTGGAGAGGACATCAGCTTCGGGCGATGAAATGTCTGTAAAGCGCTCGAAAGTTCGCGTTCATATACGGGGACGCGAAGCGGAGGAGGGTTGGGGCGGGGTCGACGCGGTCAAACCTTCACGCGCAGGTCGTAGCAATGAGAGATCGGGGCGACGGCAAGTTACGCTCCCAGCCGCAGTACGCTACCAGCGAGGCTGCCACACCTGACGATCGCCGGGCTGCCACCTTGCAGCGCGGCGCTCCGACGGTATTGTCACCGCGCCCCGCTTCATGATTCCCGAGACCCGCGGTCCGGGGCGGCCGCACCCAGCCCACAAGTCTCCCGAGTCTCCCGGCGATCATGGTGCAGTGAAGATCAGCGGCTTCAGCTCCACCAGCGAGATCTACCGCGGTCGAAAGACGGTGATTTACCGGGCCCGCCGGGATAAAGACGGGAAGCCCGTGGTCCTCAAGACTTTGCGTGGCTCGTCGGCCGATGAGGCCGCCCGTTTCCGGCACGAATACGAAATCGCGACTCTGTTCGTCGACGTGAGTGGAGTCTCACACGCCGAAAGTTTCGAGCGGTACGGATCGAGCCAGGTGATGGTGATGTCGGACGAGGGGGGTGAGTCCCTCAGAACCGCGTGCCGCGGGCGCCGGCTGTCCAATCCGGAGTTCCTCGCCATCGCGCGGCAGCTGGCTGCGACGATTGGTGCGGTCCACGAACGGTCCATCGTCCACAAGGACATAAACACCAATAACATCCTGTGGAATCGCGTGACCGGCCGCGTTGAGCTTATCGACTTCGGACTTGCGTCGCGTCTCTCGCGCGAGCACCAATCGGCTGTCAGTCCGCACCTGCTCGAAGGTACACTCGCCTACGTCTCCCCCGAGCAGACCGGACGGATGAATCGGACGATTGATTATCGCACCGACTTCTACTCGCTGGGAGTAACGTTCTACGAGTTGCTCACGGGGACGCTCCCGTTCACGACCAACGATCCCGTCGAGCTCGTTCATCACCATATCGCGAGGGTGCCACCACCTCCTCATGAGGTGGCAACGGGAGTCGAGCCTGCGCTCAGCGCGGTAGTGATGAAGCTGCTGTCCAAGACGGCTGAGGAGCGATATCAGAGCGCCGGGGGGCTGGCTCGTGATCTCGAAGAAATCGCGGCGGCGCTCGGGAGCGGCGCGCCGCTCACGGGATTCGTGCCCGGACGAGCTGACGTCACTGATCGACTGCGCATACCTCAGACGCTCTATGGCCGGACTGGTGAGGTTGCCGCGCTGCTGGCGGCGGTCGAAAGGGTGGCAGCGGGGGGGACGGCGCTTGTACTCGTTGGCGGTTACGCCGGCATCGGCAAGTCATCGCTCATACAGGAGATCCACAAGCCGGTGGTGCGGCAGCAGGCGTTTTTTGTTTCCGGCAAGTGTGACCAGTACCACCGCAACATCCCGTACGCATCCGTGCTTCAGGCATTCCGTCAGCTCGTGGGTCAACTGCTGACGGAAAGCGCCGAGCGCGTCGACGCGTGGAGAGTGCGGCTGTCGGCGGCGCTGGGTGCCAACGCGCAGATCCTGATCGACGTCATACCGGAGCTCGAGCCGGTCCTCGGCAGGCAGCCGGCGCCGGCTGCCCTCGGGCCGATCGAGTCACAGAACCGTTTCAACCTGCTGATCGAACGCTTCATCGACACCTTCGCGCGGCCGGAACATCCACTGGTCGTCTTTCTCGATGATCTGCAGTGGGCAGACCCGGCGTCGCTCAAGCTGGTGGAGCGTCTGACAACCGACAGAGAGCGTAAGTACCTCTGCCTTGTCGGGGCCTACCGTGCCAACGAGGTAAGCGAGTCCCACCCACTTCTGTTGACGGCGAACAAGGTCAAGGCGTCCGGGCTGCAAGTGGAGCAGATCATGCTCCACGGTCTGGGCCTTGAGGATGCGACACAGCTGATAAGCGATGCGCTGCGATGTGACCACACACGAGCGCAGCCGCTGGCACGCATCGTCGTCGACAAGACCGGGGGCAATCCGTTTTTCCTCAATCAGTTCCTGGTGGCGCTCCACAATGAGGGACTGCTGACTTTCAACCACGAGACGGGGCGCTGGGTCTGGGATCCGGACCAGATCAGGACGCGGCGGATTACCGACAATGTCGTCGAGCTGATGGCGGGCAAGATCAGGAAGCTCAGACCATCGACACAGAACGCACTCAAGCTGGCCGCCTGTATCGGCAGCAGGTTCGACCTCAAGACACTGGCGACAGTCAGCCAGTTGCCGCAACGCCAGGTCGCGGCTGATCTCTGGGAGGCGATCACCGAGGAGCTGATCCATCCAATCGGGGATGACTACAGGTTGGTTGCCGCCGCCGAAACGGAATCAGACCGGTCGGTGGCCTACGAGTTTCTGCACGACCGGGTGCAGCAGGCGGCCCACTCGCTGATCCCTGACGATGAGGAGAAGACGGTCCGCGCACGGGTCGGCCGACTGCTCCTCGAAAACTCCTCCCCATCCGAGCTCGACGAAAGAATCTTCGAGATCGTCAACCAGCTCAATTTCGGAGCCGAGTCGACGACCGATTCAGATGAGAAATACCGGCTTGCGTCGTTGAATCTCAACGCATCGCGCAAGGCACGCGGCGCTCTCGCCTGGGATGCGGCCGCGCGTTATCTGGCCGTAGCCATCTCGATACTGCCGCCAGACGCCTGGTCCGAGCGCTATCAGCTGGCGTTCGAATGCAGTCTCGAGTACGCCACGGCGCTGGCGCTGTCGGGTGACCTGGATGGTGCCAACCGGGCGTTTGCGGTCGTGTACGAGCGGGCAAAGTCGGCGATCGAGCGCGGGTCATGTTGCGACGTGCAGAGCGAAGTGCTGCAATGTGCCGGCAAGGCCGCGGACGCTTATTCAGTCGCCAATCGCGGCCTCGCGCTGTTTGGCCGACAACTGCCTGACGACGCCGACACGATCAAGGCAGAGACCGAGCGACTCATGGCGGGTCTGCTCACGACCGAGGGCACGGAGCGGCTTTCACGACTCGAGGCGACGAGCGCCGAGGAGGCGTTGCTCATCAGCCGGCTCTACGACCGCGCCATCATCTCCTGCTACTTCTCTCAGCCTCAGAACCTGGGCCTGGTCATCAGCAAGAGCCTGGACGCCGTGCTCGAACTCGGTCTGACGCCGCAGTCGGGGACGGCGATCATCTGGTTCGCGATGATTTCGGCGATGCAGGGACACACGACGCTGGCGCTGTCCTACGCACGCATGGCAGTCGATTTCGTCGATCGATTCAACGACCCGTACGTAAAGGGGCGGGTCGACATGCTTGGCTATTGCATGTGCCTGGGGTGGACGTACACCTACCGCGCCAGTGAGCAATCGCTTCACGAGACGTATCTGCTCTGTCACAGCACTGGCGACCTGCAATACGCCAGCTACGCCCTGTTGTGCAAATACATCGCGGCGCTCCTTCAGGGTCAGGATTGCCGGGCGATGCTCGAGTACTGCCGGCAGTGGCGGGACTACTGCCAGCGTTATGTGCCGCTCGAGCTGGGGCAGGCCCGGATAAGAGTCCGGGAGATGGAGCGGCTGATGGGAGAGCCGAGCGAGCCCGTTGATGCGGACGCGATTATCGCGGAATACGAGCAGGCCCAGAACTTCACCGACGTCTGCGAATCGCTGATGGAGCTGGCCCGCGTCGGAACGATCTTCGGCGACCACGCCGCCAGCTATGCGCTCAGCCGTCGGGCCGAGCCGATGATCATCAACGGAGCGGCCGGCAACCTTCTGCTGATCGCCGCGTTCCATCACTCGCTCGGCGTGAGCGCGGCACGACTGTTTGAGGCCGAGTCCGACCCTGAGCGCAAGCGGGAGTTTGGCGAGCAACTCGATGCCTGCCTCGCAAGACTGCGGGGCTGGGCCACTCTGAGTCCCGACAACTTCGCTTCCTACTGCTCACACATCGAGGCCGAGCGTGCGCGTGTGGACGGGAAGGAGGAGGCGGCGGTTGCGGCGTACTTGTCCACGATCAGGCACGCCCACGATCACGGTTATCTCATGCTGCAGGCGATGGCGCATGAGTCGCTGGCCGTCCTCTATGGCACGGCGGGGCTGGGATTCGCCCGTGCTCACAATGAGGAGGCGCACTCCCTCTGGCTTTCGGCAGGGGCGCTGGGCAAGGCGTCACAGGTCTCCGGCAGGGCGGGGATGTTGCCGGTCGCAAGAACCTCGCTCGAAGGGAGCGCGCTGCAGCAGACGGTCAGTGGTGTTGCACTCGAAGTCCTCGATTTCGCGAGCGTGATCAAGGCGGCGCAGACGCTATCGAGCGAAATCGTACTCGAGAAACTGCTCGAGAAAGTGATGGCCAGCGTCATCGAAAGTGCCGCTGCGGAATCGGGGTTCCTCATCCTCAGGGAAGGACAACGCCTGCTGATCGAGGCCGAGTCGCACGTGGAGTGCGGGGTTGCGATTTCGCCGCGAACCGATGCTGAAGACTCGGGACGACTGCCGGCCTCGATCATCAGGTACGTCGCGAGGACGACATCGCCGGTGGTTCTCGTCGACGCCGGTACGGAAGGGCTGTTCACAAGTGATCCCTACATAACGGAGAACGAAACGAAGTCGGTGCTGTGCATGCCCCTCATGCTGCAGGGCGAGGTGACGGGTCTCCTCTACCTGGAGAACAACCTCACACCAGGTGCCTTTACCGAGGAGCGGATGAGGGTGCTGCACGTGCTGGCATCCCAGGCGGCGATCGCGATCGAAAACGCGCGGCTGATCGCCCGCCTTCGCGAGCAGAATCTCACCCTCGAGGACAGGATCAGCGAGCGGACGCGGGCGCTCCAGGACACCAATCGTGAGCTCGAAGCGGCGCGGTTACGCGCGGATGCAGCCAACGAAGCCAAGAGCCGCTTTCTGGCGAGCATGAGCCATGAGCTGCGGACGCCCCTGAACGCGATCATCGGCTACTCGGAGATGCTGCAGGAGGAAGCGGCCGACATCGGTCCTTCCTTCACCGAAGATCTGCAGAAGATCACGGTTGCCGGCAAACATCTGCTGGGCCTGATCAACGCCGTGCTCGACCTCTCCAAGATCGAAGCCGGCAAGATGGATTTTGTCCTGGAGGAGTTCCTGCTCCCCGAACTCCTGCGCGACATCGAAGCCGTGATCCGGCCGCTGGCGTCAAAGAACGGCAATCGGCTCGTGGTAGTGAGCAGCGACATGGGTCGGATGCGCGCCGACCCGATGAAGGTGAGGCAGGTGCTGTTCAATCTCCTTTCCAACTCGTGCAAGTTCACCAGCAATGGCGTCGTCACGCTCACCGTGGACCGCGAGATGGCGGATGAACGCGAGTGGTGCGTTTTTGCCGTACACGATACGGGCATCGGCATATCGCCGAGCCAGGCCGAAGAGCTTTTCCAGGAGTTCACACAGGTTGGGACGGAGACGAGCAGAACCTACGGTGGCACGGGGCTGGGACTGGCGCTCAGCAGGCGGCTGTGCCGGATCATGGGCGGTGACATAACCATGGAGAGCATCCCCGGCGAAGGCAGCACCTTTACCGTGCGACTGCCGGCACTGGTGAACGCTCCGGTTACCGAGGAACACTTGGTTCCGGCAACGACGACAACGGTGAACGGCAGGGACGACCGCCCCGGCGGCGAGGGTGCCGCCGGCACCGTGCTGGTGATCGATGATGAAAAGACAGTGCGGGAACTGATGCACCGATTCCTCACGCGCGAGGGGTACCGTGTGATCGGAGCGGCGAACGGCCCGGACGGCATCAGGCTCGCGCGCGAAAAAAGTCCCGACGTTATCACACTCGACGTTCTCATGCCGGAAATGGATGGCTGGGCGGTACTGAGCGCTCTGAAGGCCGACGAAAAAGTCCGCGACATACCGGTCATAATGCTGTCGATCCTCGACGACAAACATGCCGGTTACGCGTTAGGCGCGAACGACTACCTTCTCAAACCGATCGATCGCGACCTCCTCGCCGCCGCCCTGCGCCGCTTCCGCCGTGACAAGCCGGTGCTGGTTGTCGATGACGACCCCGAGTTCCGGAACCTCCTTGTGCGGCTCCTCGGTGGAGAGGGATTCCGGGTCAGCGAAGCGGATGACGGCCTGACCGCGCTCCAGCGTCTGGCAAACGAACGCCCCGGCGCGATCCTCCTTGATCTGATGATGCCAAGCATGAACGGCTTCGAGTTTCTGGCCGCGATAAGGGAGAAGCCCGAGTGGCACGATATTCCAGTCATGGTGATCACTGCTCGTGACCTGACGCCGAACGATCGACGACGACTCAACGGTTGTGTCGAAGGGGTGCTCGCCAAGAGCGCCTACACTGGCGAGGCACTGATGCGTGAGGTGCGTGATCTGGTGCGCGGGTCCATCGACGCGCATCGTTCGCCGCCGACCTGAGCTCCTGCAGCACCGCGTCCACCCTGTGGCCGCGACTTGATGGTTCTCCCCCCCCTCCCTCCAACATGCGAGCACTCAACTTTCCCATCCCCAGGGCAGCTCCGGCCCCGGGGGCGTCGAACTGGACCGCGGTCTATCCGAATCCCGCGGATTTCCCTTTCAACTATCACTACCTGCTCGCTAATGCAGTGCCATCAGGGGCGATCGGCGCGGCGCCATCCGGGCCTGCCGTATCGGTCGCCATCGTTGGTGCGGGCGCAGCCGGCATGACGGTGGCGCGCGAACTGGTGCGGGCCGGCTTCAACGTCGCGATCTACGAGGCGACGAGCCGCATCTGCGGTCGCCACTACACCTTCCCGTCGCCCACCACGCGCACCGGGATGGAACTCGGCGCGATGCGCTTTCCGTATTTTGGCCAGCACAACGGCCCGGCTGCAGGCAGTCAGAACTGCCTGCTCGACTACTATCTGACGATGGAAGCGGGGAAGGCCGGGAACGTGGCCCAGACGTCCCCGTTCCCGAACCCGGGGGCAGCTCCCGGTGGCACCGGGATATACATGAACAACGGGCTGGGCCCGGTTGACGAGTTCCCGAGCCCGCAGATGATCATCTGGCCGTACAGCAATGTCTCGCCGAACTTCCCGAATGATCAGCACCTCGCGCCGGTGGGGCAGATAGTCTACGACTTCGTCGACGATTTCACGACCGCGGTTGGCAACGTGTACGGCACACCGCAGTGGCCGGCGATGTGGAAAAAGATCTGCGACCACTACGACAAGATGTCGTTCAGTGATCTGGTGTTCGCGCCCCGGGTTGCGGCCAACGATTACCAGAATGACGGCTGGCTGGGGGGCCTTGGACTGAACGACGTGCAATCGGAGATCTTCTATACGATCGGTTCAGGAGACGGCAGCTGGGGAGCGTTCTACGACGTGAGCGCGCTCTGGTTCATCCGCTGCACGATGTTCGGATTCAGCAGTAACCTGCAGGCGGTATTTGGACTCTCGAACGCGACCACGATTCCCGGCTACGGCGCAAGCTACCTCGACAGTGGTGGAAACTCGCTACCGGCTCCGCAGTTCTCGGGCATCCAGTCGCTCGCCGAGTGGCTTTTTTACGGCCTCGGACCGGGCATGAACGATTCCCTGGCCGACATCATGAATGACAATCCAGTGGCCACCTCACCTGTCAATCTCTACACACAGAGGCCCGTAACCACGATCGCGCGGCAGGCGAACGGTTCGATCGCGGTGACCGACGCCACCGGGGCCACAGTGGTCTACAATCACGTGGTGGTGACGGCACCGATCTGGGCCACCGACATGTCGATTGACTTCCAGGGATTCACACCGAGCCAGCTGCCATTCACCTCTGGTGTCGCTCGTGCAGAGCAGCACATCATCGCGAGCACGAAGGTGTTTTTCCCACTAAAGCAGCCGTACTGGCAGGTGAGCAAGATCCCGCAGATCCTCGTCACCGATACGTTTGTACAGGACGCGTACGGGGTGCAGTGGTCGCCTGGCGATCCCGGTGCGCTCCTGGCGTCGTACACGTGGGCTGATGATTCGGTCAAGCTCGACCCGTATTCAACCAATACGCAGGACCCGGCGTCGGCTGACAACGCCGCGCTGGCCCAGATGGTTCTCGCGGAGCTCGACCGGATCACGACATCGACGCTGGGAGTTGCGATCAGCCAGTATGTCGACGCGGAGAACCCGGTCGTCTGGCGCTGGGGGGCGGCAGCAGGCTTCAACGGCTGCGCCAAGCTTTATCGACAGCGCAACTGGGTCCTCAACCACTCACTGCTCGCGTACAATCAGAACCTCTCCGCGTCATCCCATCTGTATTTCGCGGGTGAGTCTTACAGCGTCGAGGGGGGTTGGACGGAGCCGGCGCTGAGGCTCGCGATTGACGCCGTGATCAGGATCATCCAGAACTCGGGCGGACGCTTCAATGGCGGCTTCAACGTGGCGAACGATTACCCCGTGTTCCCCGACTGGAAGATCGATGAGAAGTATCCACCTCCATCCGCAGCCGGGCGCAGGGGAGCGCCCTGACCGCGGGTGACGTGAATCAATCGCGGCGGAGACCCGGGTGCGCAATCACCTGGGTCTCCGAGGCGTATGAGGCTGGTGGGCGGCACGTGGTGGGTCGCCAGTCCGCGGGCGCGGGCTTCCTCGATGCCTACATACGGTATGCGGGTCAGTCCGGGTTCTGTTGCGTCGCGCCGACGCAGGCGGCATTCGAGGAGTTTCGTGGACGTGTAGCACGAGTCGACGCCGACGCCGGGGCCGCTGTTCGCTGGATTCAGGCGGCTGACTTTGAGGCACTGGGCAGTGTCGGCTGCCTCTTCCAGCCGGGCCCGATGCTCGGTGACAGCGCCTGGATCAGAAGGCGGGGGCCTGAACATGGCTACAGCCTGTGCGGAGTGACGCACTCCGTCGCGACCGAGCGGGCAATGCGCGGAATCCGGGACTACATAACGGCACCGACACAGCCGTGGGACGCTCTCATCTGCACGAGCGAGTCGGCGCGGCGGGCGACGCTCCGCATCATCGACTCCTGGCGCGGTTACCTCCAGCGTCGGGGATTCACCACTCCCGATCCGGTGCTCGAACTGCCCGTGATCCCGTTGGGAGTGGACGTCGCGAGTTTCAGTCCAACCGCAGAGCGCCGTCAGCAGGGGCGCGAGCTTCGCCGCGAACTCGGCATCGCCGCCGACGACGTGGCAATCCTCTACTTCGGCAGAGTGACTGTTCAGTCCAAGGCGCACCCGACGCCGATGTTTCGCGCCCTCGAGCTCGCCCAGCGGGGTTCAATCGACAGGAACCTGCATTTTATAATTTGTGGCCAGTTCGGGGATCCGGTCACGGCCCGCGAGCTGGCCGAGGTCCGAAGTCGATTCGCTCCGTCCATAGTGACCCACCTCGTTGACGGCAATGATGCGCGGCGGTCGGCCGCGACATGGCACGCGGCCGACATCTTCTTCTCGCTTTCGGACAACGTGCAGGAGAGCTTCGGGCTCACGTTGCTCGAGGCGCAGGCCGCCGGACTCGCGGTAGTAGCGAGCGACTGGAACGGCTATCGCGAGACGGTGATTCACGGCCGGACCGGCTTTCTTGCCCCAACTCTGGCGCCCCCTCCAGGGAGCGGGATCGCCATCGCCGACGAACTCGCCGCCGGCGCTCTGGATCAGGAGAGCGTACTCGCTCTCACAGCCCAGTCAGTTGCCGTCGACATCGACGCTGCAGCGGCTGCGATCGCTCAGTTGGCGCTCGACGCTGAAAGAAGGGAGTGGATGGGCAGGGAATCACAGGCGCACGTCGCGGCCTTTGACTGGAGGCACATCATCGGGCGCTACCAGGATTTGTGGACGGAGCTCGAGTCGCGCCGCGGTACCGACAAAGCCGTCGGTCCACGGCGCCGTGAGTGCGAGACAGTACATCCCGACTACGCCGACCCGTTCTGGATATTCGAGGGGCACCCGAGTCGGACGTTGAAGGGATCAGACTCCATTGAAATCGCGGAAATCGACGCGGTGCAGAAGCTGCAGAGCCTCGAAGCCAATGCCGTTCACATGTTTGCGGGCGGCGTCCTGATCGACGCGAGCAGCCTGCAGCGCCTCGTTGGTCTGCTTGCAGGCGGCGCTCGCCTGACCGTTGCCGAAGCAGTTGAATGGGCTGAAGCCCCCTCAGACAGGGTCCACCGATCGCTTACCTGGCTGGCGAAGTTCGGTGTCGTGAGGATCGGGGACCAGTGAAGGTCTGTTACGCATCACATCCATATGTGAGTCACCGCCGCGCCGCGAGCGCTTACCGCCGCTGCCTGGCCGCGGAGAACGTAGCGCTCACCCATGATCCACAGCTTGCCGATCTCTGGATCTGGCACTGCGAGCCATGGGCAATCCCGGGGTACGAACGGGCCTTCAGGACCCACGAGCGGCGGCCGGTGGCGGCCTACTCCGTCTGGGAGGCGGATGTCCTCCCCGATGACTACCACCGGTTTCTTTCCGTCGCCGACGAGATCTGGACAGCCTCCAGCTACTCGGCAGCTGTTCTTGGGCAGGCGGGCAGACCGGTTGCGGTGGTGCCGCACGTTGTCGATCCTCCCCAATGCCCTCCGGATGCGATCCGGTCCATGAGGGAGCGCATCGGCAGCGCAGACTGTTTCGTGTTCTATTGCATTGGATCATTTGGTGATCGACGCAAGGGGCAGGCCGATGTGGTGAGCGCCTTCGCACGTCTCTTCGATCCCGCGGTGGCGAGGCTGGTTGTAAAGAGCCCGAGCCCGCTGCCGTCCGACCTGGCGGAGTTGCCTGGCGTTATCGGGATCAACGGCTGGCTGAGTGATGACGAGATATCGGCGCTGCATCTCACGGGCGATTGCCTCGTGAGCCTGCACCGTTCGGAGGGTTTCGGCCTGCATATCGCCGAAGCGATGTCAGCTGGGCGTCTCGTCATCGCCACCGCTCACGGTGGCAACATGGACTTCATGACCGCGGCGAACTCCGTCCCAGTCCCCTGCTCGGTCGAGAACATCCGCGGCTCTGACCTGCAGCCGGGCTCGCGCTTTACCGCGGAGATGAAATGGGGTTATGCCGATCTGGCGGCGGCGCGCGAGGCCATGATCAGCGCTGTAATGGATCGCGAACGGGGCCGCGACAGGGGCGAGAGAGCGTCCAGGGACATGCAGCGCTATTCAACGTCGGCGATGTCGGGCACCGTAGCGGCCGAGGCACGCAGACTCGCCGGACGGGGGTGATTCAGGTCGAGAGCGCGGCGGCGAATTCGCCAGCGCTCGCGAAACGCTGCGCGGGATCTTTAGCCAGCGCGCGAAGAAGCGCTTTCTGAACGACCGGGCCCAGCTCGCGACGCAATATGAGGATGTCCGGTGGAGGGGCGGCGATCTGCTTGGCCACAACCGACATCGTGTTCGGGCCGGAAAAGGCCGCCTCACCAGCGAGCATCTCGTACACAACGCAGGCAAGGCTGTAGATGTCGCTGCGGTGATCTGCTTCAGAGAGCCGGCCCGCCTGTTCGGGGCTCATGTAGGCAGGCGTTCCCAGTACGACATGACCCGAGGTAAGCCGTGGAACGGCATGTTCAAGGGCCAGGGCGATTCCGAAGTCGGCCACGAGGGCGCGATCACCATCAAGAAGGATGTTGAGCGGCTTTATGTCGCGATGGACGATGCCGCGCTGATGTGCATGATCGAGAGCGGACGCCACGTCGCCAGTGATCCCCAGCGCATCTGCCAGAGGCAAGGGTGCATCACGGTCGATCCGCTGCCGCAGCGACTCGCCTTTGAGAAACGGCATCACGTAATACGGAACATCGTCAACCTCTCCCGAATCGAGGAGCTGGACGATGCACGGATGACGAAGTGCCGCAACGATGCCGATCTCCCGTACAAAACGTTCGCGGTGATTGCTGTCGGTTGCGACGGACCGGATCAGCTTGATCGCGACGTCGCGATCATTCGCAAGATCGCGCGCGAGGTACACGACGGCCGTGCCGCCACGACCCAGTTCGCGCACGAACTCATAGCGGTGGGCAAGGGCGGACCGAACTTCGGGTCGCAGTACCTCGGTGGACCGCAACGCGGCGCCTACACTCTCCACGAGGCTCGCGGCGTACTCGGCGGCCCGCTCACCGAGGAAGCGGGGCCTGGATTCCGCTTCAGTCGTTGCTGCAAGGAGGCTCCGGGCGCGCGTAAGGAGTGCAGCGTCAGGTCCGGCCTCGCGCACGAGCACGGCATCCCGTTCCTCCTGCGGGCGGTCGAGCGCGAGATCCATAAGTCGCAGCGCTGCGCGCTCGCGGCGGGTATCGTCGGGAGTTTCAGCCATGCGAAACGTGGAGTTGCTGGTGGAGCCATCCTCTGGCCCTCGACCAGTCGCGTGTCACTGTTCTTGAAGTCACGCCCAGTGCATCAGCCGTCTCTTGCTCGGTGAGGCCGGCAAAGAAGCGGTATTCAACGACCCGGACCAGCCGCTCCTCGATTCCACCCAATGTCGAGAGAGCGTCATCAAGCGCGATCAGGAAGTCCGATCGTTCAGAGTCATCATCATTGATGTCCAGAGTTGCTGTTTCTTTATCGAGGACAGCAAGCGACACCTGTTGAGCGCGTGGTGGACGTTTGAGGGCACGATGTTGGCGGGCGTAATCGACGAGAATGCGCCTCATCGCCTGGGCGGCGATCCCCAGAAACTGATTTCGGTCCCGCCCTGCTGCGCCCTGATCGGCGAGTTTGAGATAGACCTCGTGGACGAGGGCAGTGGCTGAAAGTGTGTGATCAGGTCGCTCGGCGGTCAGCTTGTGGGCTGCGAGGCGTCGAAGTTCGTCGTAAACTGTAGTGAACAGCGCATCGACGGGGCGCTCTGAAGTCTCTGGACCAGGGGTCTGTTCGTCCGGCGGCATGGCGGCCGGGTAGAGTGTGGCTCGAACGCACCATCCACAAGGGTCAGCCGCGACGTAGCTTACGATCAGAAGCACTCCAGAAGTCAGAGCCACCCCGGTACGATCACAGGCAGGCTATTGGACGTTCCTCCGGCGCAGCCGATCCCCCGAGCGTTGCCCCCCTGCGGGTGTGGAACCCCGGGCCTGGCGGCAGCCGACTCGTGTTATTGTGCCGTCGACGACGTTCTACGAATCATCAGAAGGCGTTATTCACTTTCAGTTCTAAACGTGATCCGCGCGCGCGGTTCGGTGCGCTACACTGAAATTGCAGGCGCGCTCGCAGGGGTAAGCAGTTCGACGCTCAGTGAAACGTTACTGGCGCTGGAAACCGCTCAGCTCGTCACCAGAACCGATCTTTCGGGCGAAGGTGCGCCGCACACGAACTACGGGCTCACCGCCTCAGGCGAAAAGCTCGTTCACAAGCTCCGCGTCCTCCTCGAGGAAATCCAGCACTCCGGCTGATCCAGCAGCCGCATGAACCGATAGGCGAGGACGAGCACTCCTCGATGCTGCTGCCAGCCGCTGGCGGTCGGCCGCTTCGGTTCGCCGAAGTGCTATTGCAGGGGCGGGACGAACAGCGCTACGATGAGACCTGGTCAGTCTGGCGGAATCGAAGCGTCGCTTACATCAACTGTGATGCTGGAGCGTCGGGTCATCACGTTCGAGGGAATCGTGCAGGGAGTTGGACTGCGCCCCTACGCTTTCGGACTGGCGCGAGCCCTCGAGCTCGCTGGGGTGATACGCAACGACGCAAGCGGCCTGACCCTCGATCTGGAAGGCCCTCCGCGCGCGCTCGATGATCTGACGGAACGTCTGATCGCCACGCCCCCTCCGCTCGCAAAAATCGACAGAGTCGCCGCCAGTCGACGCGTCCCGGTGCGCTACGCCTCCCTCACTATCGCGCCGAGCGTCGGTTCTGCCGAAGGGCCGTCGGCCATCCAGCTGACGCCGGATGCCGCGACCTGCGAGCGCTGCCGTGCCGAGCTCCTTGATCCGGATGACCGCAGGTATCGTCACCCATTCATTTCCTGTACCGACTGTGGCCCACGGCTGACGATCACGACTGCAGCCCCGTGGGATCGCGAGAGGACGACGATGGCTCGCTTTCCGATGTGCGAGTCATGTCGAGTCGAGTACATCGATCCCGCCAGCCGGCGCTACCATGCACAAACGATCGCATGCTGGGATTGCGGTCCGACGCTGCACTGGCTCGCAGTGCCGAGCGGCTCGAACAAAACGCTTGCTGGTGACGCTGCGATGATGTCCGCGGTGGCGGCGATCGCGTCCGGTGGCCTCGTGGCGGTCAAGGGTCTGGGTGGGTACCACCTCGCGTGCGACGCCTCGTCGACTGCGGCGGTCAGGCGATTGCGGGCGGCCAAGCGTCGTGCCGACAAGCCCTTTGCCCTGATGGTGGCTGACGTCGCGACCGCGGGCCGGATCGCCGACGTTGGTGCTGTCGAAAGGGAGCTCCTGGGCTCTGCTTCGCGCCCGATCGTGCTTTCAGGTCGTACACGCCACCCTGCGTACGGCGTCGACTGGGACGGCGTAGCGCCGGGAACGCGAGAGGTGGGGCTGATGTTGCCTTACACACCTGTTCACCACCTGCTGTTGCATGAGTTGGGGCGACCGGTGGTAATGACGAGCGGTAACCTGTCGGACGAGCCGATCGTTGCCGATGACAACGAGGCCGAGCTGCGGCTGGGACCGATAGTGGACGGGCTGCTGATTAATGATCGACCCATCGCCACCCGCTGTGATGACTCGGTGATTCGCGTCAGAGGGTCACGTACCCTTCCGATACGTCGATCAAGGGGTTTCGCTCCGCGCTCGATCGCAGTGGCGACGTCCACGCGAGACACGATCCTCGCTGTGGGAGGGCATCTCAAGAATACCTTCTGCCTCCTCAACGGTAACCGTGCCTTCGTCTCGCACCACGTCGGTGACCTGGAGGACTACTCAGCGCAGAGGGCACTGTCAGGTTCCATCGCTCACTACATGAGTGTCCTGCGGCTGCGCCCGGTGGCGATTGCACACGATGACCACCCGGGTTATGCGTCGACACAACTCGCCCGTGCCTTCGATGGCCTGCCGCTGGTGTCGGTTCAGCATCATCATGCGCACGCGGCCTCGTGTCTCGCCGACAACGGAATTGACAAACCAGTGATAGCCGTAGTCCTGGATGGTGCTGGTCTGGGGTCAGACGGCGCTATCTGGGGCGGCGAATTCCTCGTGGTATCGGAATCAGGCTTCACCCGCCGCGGCCACCTGATGTACACCCCGCTCCCCGGCGGTGATCGTGCCGCGCGTGAACCATGGCGGATGGCGGCTTCGCACCTCGTCCGCGCTTCCGTGTCGACCGAGGACATCGGAAAACTTCCGTGCCTCGCGGCAAACCGCGAAAAGTGGCCTGCCCTCATCGAGATGATGCGGACCGGGGTCAACAGCCCGGAGACTTCGAGCATGGGCAGACTGTTCGACGCACTGGCATCGATCGCAGGTTTGAGGCACGTTGCAAGGCATGAAGGACAGGCTGCCTCGGAGCTCGAACAGTGCGCCGATGCCGCCGAACGCGGAGCTTATCCGGTGAGCGTTCATGACGAGGCTGGAATGTGGATCGTTGATACGCGCCCGTTGATCGGGGACGTGGTGTCGGACGTTCTCGCCGGGCGCGCCTGCGGCACAGTGTCGATGCGTTTTCACAATTGGGTGGCAGAAGCGGTGCTGACCATGGTGGAGCGGATCAGCGATGAAACTGGCCTCAGACTGATTGCCCTCACGGGCGGTGTTTTTCAGAACGCCCTCCTCGAAGCTCTGACCAGTGAAAAGCTGGCCGCTCGTGGATTCGGGATCCTCAGGCATCGGACTGTACCCTGCAACGACGGCGGGCTGGCTCTGGGGCAGGCGGTCGTTGCTGCATCGCGCATGAAGGCCGGCGAGGTTTTATGTGCTTAGGTATTCCGGGCCGGGTCATCGAATTCATGGATCCCGCTCGCCAGCTCGCGAGGATCGAGGTTGGCGGCGTGCGCAGGGTGATCAATGTCGGCCTGGTTTCCTCCGACGGCCTCGATGTGGGAGACTGGGTACTCATTCATGTGGGGTTCGCTCTCAGCAGGATCGACGAGGAGGAAGCGGCCAGGACCATCCGATTCCTCGAAGAGCTGGGCGATCCCTGGTCGCAGGAACTGTCGGAGTTCTCGAGGAGCCGGATCGAATGACCGCGGCCATCGCTGACAGGTCTGGCCGGGCGTCATGCGTGGAGCGCGCGGCGGAGAGGTTCGAACGCAGCGCAAGAGCCATCGATGCCTTCTTCTCGAAGGATTCTGACTGCGTTGCCGCAACGTGCATGGCGATGGCCGACAGATTCCTCGAGGGCGGGCGGCTGTTGGCAGTTGGAGTTGGTTCAGGTGTGAGCGATGCGCACCACGTCGCGGTCGAGTTCGTGCACCCTGTGATCGTGGGCAAACGTGCGCTGCCGGCTCTGGCACTCAACCCGGACCCGTGTCAGGGGTCATTCGATCTGGCCATCTCCCGCCGACTCGACGTTATCGGCGCGCGCAGCGACATCCTGCTTGCCCTTCCGGGAGTCGTAACCGGCGCTCACTCACAAGTGCTGGAACGGGCTGCGCAAATGGGAATGCTGTCGATCGTGCTGGGAGGTCGCGATACCCCACCCTGCAGCCAGGCGCAGTACTCGCTGACCGTCGATGAAGCCGACCCGATGATCGTTCAGGAAGTCCACGAGACTGTCTATCACGTGTTGTGGGAACTCGTGCACGTCTTCCTTGACCGTGCCGAATCGGGCCGGGGAGGGCGACGCCGATGACTGCCAACCGGTCTGCCGGCCGCCCACACGTGAGCTGTCACCTCTGTGCCGATGAGGGCCGGATGGGCAGGATCGTCGAAGATTCAGGCGACGGAACGATCATGGTCGAGTTCGCGGCCGGTGATACGGAAAGGGTGGCCGCGGACCTGATCGACGTTGCACGAGCGGGCGACACCGTCCTCGTGCACATGGGGTTCGCGATCTCGCGGATAGACGTCGCATGACGGACGCGCGATCGCTGTATCCGTTCCTCAATCGCGCGCCCGCGGAATCATCCGTCGACGCCGAGGCGTTGCTCGGTCAGGTACGCGCATCAACGCTGCAGAAGGCGGCCGATGCAGTCGAGCTCCGAAGATCCATTGCCGCCACTCAGTTGGAGGCGATCAGTGCGGCGGCGATCGCGATCGCCGGTGCCTTTGGGCGTGGTGGCAAGCTCCTCGCCTTTGGCAACGGCGGCAGTGCGACTGACGCCATGGATGCAGTGGCGGACTGTACGGTGCCCCCGGTAGAGGGCTGGCGCGCACTGCCGGCGATCTCACTCGTCGGCGATCCGGCGGTATTGACCGGGCTGGCCAACGACGTCGGTTTCGAAAACGTGTTCCGTCGCCAGCTGATCGCTTTCGCTGCGCATGGCGACGTTGCACTCGGCTTTTCGACGAGTGGAGGATCGGCCAACGTGCTGGCGGCCTTCGACGAAGCGAGGCGCCGGGGAATGATTACCGTTGCACTCGCTGGCTACGACGGCGGCGAGCTTGCGGCCGGCGGCGTGGTCGACCACTGCATCATCTCCCCCAGCGAACACGTGCCGAGGATCCAGGAGGGGCACGCGACGATCTGGCACGCCCTGCTGGAGATGGTTCAGGAACTTCTGTCGGAACCTGGTGAGGGTCTTTCGCGATGACCCTCGCGTTTGTGGATGAATATCGGCGTGAGCCGTTGGTGCGGTCTCTCATCACCGAGATCGAGCGCCTCGCTGCCGGGCGGTCGCTCAAGCTCATGGAGGTGTGCGGGGGGCACACGCACGCCATATACAAACATGGCCTGCAGGACCTGCTGCCACCCGGGATCGAGCTCGTGCATGGTCCCGGTTGCCCCGTGTGCGTGATCCCCATGGGCCGCCTCGACGATGCGATCACGATCGCGAAAACGCCGGCTGTGCTGTTCACCACGTTTGGAGACATGATGCGGGTGCCGGGCTCGACGGGGAGCCTGCTCGATATCAAGGCCGCCGGCGCCGACGTAAGATTCGTCTATTCACCGCTCGACGCACTGCGGCTCGCACGCGAGAATCCTGACCGGGAGGTCGTCTTCTTTGCGGTAGGGTTCGAGACCACCGCGCCGTCAACGGCATCCACGATCCTCAGGGCGCGCCAGGAAGGGCTGCGAAATTTCAGCGTCTTCTCGAACCACGTATTGATAGTCCCGGCGATCAAGGCGATCCTCGAGTCACCCGACCTCAGGCTCGATGGTTTCATCGGTCCGGGTCACGTTGCCACAATCATTGGCCTCGACCCGTTCAGTTTCGTGCCGGAGGAGTACGGCAAGCCGTTTGTTGTCGCCGGGTTCGAGCCTGCCGACATTCTTCACTCCATCGTCCTCATCCTCAAACAGATGAACGATCGAGCGCCAAGGGTCGAAAACCAGTACAGCCGCGTCGTGCGGGCCACCGGGAATCCACGAGCGGTCGAGGTCCTGATGCAGACCATGGAACTGAGGCCGTTCTTCGAATGGCGCGGACTCGGTTTCATCAGCAACAGCGCTCTGCGGCTGCGACCCGGGTTCGCGGACTTCGATGCTGAAGTGCGGTTCGCCGTTCCTGGCGTGCGGGTCACCGATCCCAAGGCGTGCCAGTGCGGTGAGGTACTCAAGGGGGTCATCCGTCCATGGCAGTGCAAGGTTTTCGGTACCGCGTGCACGCCTGAGACACCAATCGGCTCCTGCATGGTATCCCCGGAAGGGGCCTGTGCCGCCTACTACAACTTCGGGCGGTATTCGCTCATGAATCGCGGCCGGCGCGAACCCGTGAGTACCTCATGACGGCGAGGATCGAAACAGTGCTGAGCGCTCAGCTGGAGCGGATGGAGCGAACTCGCATTCACAGGGTGACTCACAGGCGGCCCCTGCGGGAGACGCATATCGCCCTCAGCCATGGCAGTGGTGGCAAATCGAGTCATGACCTGCTCGAAGGCCTGATTTTTCCGGCACTAGGTCAATCGTCGACGGGTTCGCGCGACGACGCAGCCGTCCTGTCCGCCGCAGTGACGGATCGGATCGCCTTCACCACCGACTGCTACGTGGTGAGCCCACTGGTCTTTCCAGGCGGCGACATCGGGCGATTGGCGGTGCACGGGACGGTAAACGATCTGGCGATGGCCGGGGCGGTTCCTCTGGCGATTTCGCTCGCTCTCATACTCGAGGAAGGCCTGGAGGTCGCGTTGCTCAGGAGCATCCTCCAGTCGACGGCGGAGGCAGCTGCAGAAGCCGGGGTGCAGATCGTTACCGGTGACACCAAGGTTGTGCCACGCGGAAAGGCCGACGGCATTTTCATCAATACCGCGGGAATCGGTCGCATCCGCGACGGCATCCAGCTCTCACCAGCGGCCGCGACTCCCGGCGACCGGGTTCTGCTCAGTGGTCATGCGGGCGATCATGGGATGGCGATCATGCTTGCCCGCGAGTCGTTCGAGCTCGACGCCGGGATCGAAAGCGACACCGCGCCGCTGGCAGAGCTGGCCGGTGCTCTTCTCGCCGCCGCCCCGGGGACGCGGGCGATGCGCGATCCGACGCGGGGTGGAATCGCCACCAGCCTCAACGAGATCGCCCAGCGGGCGGGTGTCGGAGTGGTAATAGAGGAAGAGGTGGTCCCCGTCCGCCAGGCTGTACGTGGTGCATGTGAGCTGCTGGGGCTCGACCCTCTCCACATTGCAAACGAAGGAAAACTGCTGGCCATTGTGCCGCCGGCCGAGTGTGACGCAGCGCTTGCTGCTCTGCGCTCTCACCGACTCGGTGCGGCCGCGGTTGTGATAGGTCAGGTCGTCGAAGAGCCGGCCGGCATGGTGCTCTGCAGAACATCCTCCGGCGGCTCCCGCGTACTCGACATGCTGGCAGGTGATCCACTTCCGCGAATCTGCTGAGGAGGTCCGATGGCAACTGCGATTTCACCATCACCGGTACACGGCGGCCAACCCCCGATCGCCGAGACGCAGCCGCAGGACAGGAAGGAACGCCTGCCGCTCGGGCCGGTGAAGAACGTGCACGTGTTCTGGATGGCGGGGATGAGCTGCGATGGCTGCACGATCACCGTTGCCGGCGCCACCAACCCGGGAATCGAGGGACTCCTCACCGGCACCGTGCCGGCGATGCCTAAAGTGATCCTGCATCACCCGGTTCTCTCCGTGGAGGCGGGCGCCGAGTTCATGCAGGCCTTCAAGGACGCCTGGGCGGGGAAACTGGCGGACCCGTACGTGATAGTCTTCGAAGGCTCCGTCCCCGACGAGCGCATCGCTGCGCGGTCTGGAGGATACTGGTCGGCCATGGGATCGGAAGCGATCCAGGACTCGACGACCGGCGAATCGAAGCTTGTGCCCACAACAGAATGGCTGACGCGGCTGTCGCCGGGAGCGGCGGCCACGATCGCCATCGGAACCTGCGCCACCTGGGGAGGCATCCCGTCGGCCGAAGGCAATCCCACCGGGGCGATGAGCGTGATGGACTTCCTCGGCAAGGGATATCGGAGCGCACTCGGCCTTCCGGTCATCAACATCCCCGGTTGCGCTCCGCAGGGCGACAACTTCACCGAAACAGTCTTCGCCACGCTGCTGTTCCTGCAGGGTCTCGGGCCGCTCCCTCCTTTTGACGAGTTGGGGCGCCCGGCCTGGCTCTACGGTGAGACTGTGCACCAGGGGTGTACCCGGGCCGGTTACTACGAGGAAGGTGTGTTCGCCCACGAATACGGGGGCAGGGAGTGCCTGGTCGAGATCGGTTGCTGGGGACCGGTTGTCAACTGCAACATCGTCAAGCGGGGCGCACTCAATCACATGGGAGGATGCATGGAGGCAGGTGGTATCTGCATCGCGTGCACAATGCCCGGGTTCCCCGACAAGTTCTCTCCGTTCTACAAGGCCCCACCCGGCGGCGTGATATCGACATCGCTGTCACGGGGAGTGGGGGGCGTGATCCGCCGCCTGCGACGGCTGAGCAATCGTCACGCCAACCGGGAGACGCGGTGGGACCGCAATGAGATGGTGCCCAGTGGTTGGGCAAACGTTCCGGCGCAAACGGCGGGCCTGAAGGCGATGGAATTCTTCTACGAGAAGTGGCAGCACTGGAACGCCCGCAAGCCGGGGAGGAGAGAAGGTGAGCAGGCGCGCTTCTGGGGCGTGACCCGGCCGGGCCGCAAGGATGACTACAACGACGACAGTGTCACGGAGGGCAGATGACAGACGCCGAACTCTGGGCCGCGTGGCGATTCTGGATGATTATCGCCGCTGCGATCATACTCGTGGCCGCCGTCCTGCTGATCGCCATCAGGCAGACCGCACGGGCGATTCATCGCGAGGCTCTGCGGGCCCTGGCCGCCGCCAGAGAGATTGAGGCCCGCACCGCGCCGATCTGGGCGCTCGAGACGACCAACGAAGTTGCCTCGAGTCTCCTCGAAACCACGGCGGCAATCGAAAGCAAGGGCGCGGCTCTCGTCGCCGCCCTCGAATCACATGCCGGTGCCACATAGGAGGCAGAATGAACCCTTCAGCTGAAGCCATTCAGACCGTGTGGTCTCTCACACTCCTCATCGGGGTGGTAGTCCTGGTCGTTGTTGCCATCCTCCTGACGCTGGTGCTGCGGGCAGCGCGCGATGTTCGTGGTGGCGTGTCCGCCATCTGGAACACAGGTCAGCGAATCGCCAACAACACGATCCACATTGCACTTCTCGCGAAAACCAACTCGATCGTGGACAGGATTCTCATCGCGGCCGGCGGGGTTGCAGGTGCCACCGCCGCGGTGCATGCCCACGCCCGCGAATGTCCGGGGTGCCCAGCCTGCGTACTGGGGCCGAGGTGGCAGCGATGAACACATTTACTCTGTTGGCGGCGCTGTCGCTGACGGCCGCGGTGGCTCTCTTCGTGGCACTCGCTCTGTACGTCCACGCGATCGCATCAGAACTCGAAGCGATCGGTGGAGAGGAGAAGGGCTACGGGGTGAAGGCGAGTTATCTCTCGAAGATCAGGATGGGAGTGCGGGCGATCGAGACACACGCCGGACTGATCGGACCGCAGGTTACACGTCTCAATGCGACACTCGGCGGCGTCAATGAGGGCCTGGGTGCGATCGACCGCAACCTCGGCGGCGTCCTTGATGCGGTCACGGCGCAGGAGGGTCGATGATGCCCGACAGCGTTTACGTCCTCTGGTGGACAGGTTTGATCCTCACGATTGCCGTTTTCATTCCACTGGTGGTGTACCTGCTGCATCGAACCTGGATTGCGGCATCGACGATCAGGCGATACGCGTCCGAGACGCTCGAGGCCGCGGCGGGGATCGTTCGCGGTACGGAAAGCATCGGCGCACTTGACAACACGATCGCTGCAGGTGGTGCGATGATCGCGCGCGCGGAAATGGTTGCGGCGAAGCTCGACACCGCCGCCAACGTGCTCGCTCAGCGGGCGGAGTAGCCAGATGCTTCTCACCCTGACTCTGATCGCTGTTGCTCTGACTGTGGTCGCGCTTGCCGGTTATCTCATCGCCATTGTGCTGGCGCTGCTCGCGGCGCGGAAAAGCGTGTCGGCGATCGCGGACGGACTGGAGATCATCGCCGGTCACACGGAGCCGCTCCCCGAAAAGCTCACAACCATCAACGCCGCGCTGCAGCAACTGCTTGCGGGGCTCGAGACTGCGGATCGTCACCTGGGACGAGTCGCCGGCGTCTTCCGCATCGGCTGACAACAGAGGGGAGCTACCATGTGCTTCAAGAATCTTCCGATCGAGTTCGACGCCACGGGAAAAGCCTTCCTGCGGGGCGGTGTCGCCAATCCGTGGTCGGCTGAAACCGCGGTTCCCGAGGGAGCGCCAAGGCAGCTGACGGCCGAACGCGTCGCGGAACTCGTCAGGCGCAACGGCCACGTCAAAGACATGGACTATGACCCCGTGACGCGCGTAGCCGGCGCGCTGGCTTTTCATACGGTGGTCGATGCCCGCGAGCGGCGTGTCCTCGAGGCGCGGTCGGTAGCGACGCTCTTTCGCGGCTACGAAGTCATCATGGTCGGCAGGGATCCTCGTGACGCCATTTTCATCACCAGTCGCGCGTGTGGTGTTTGCGGCGGGGTCCATTCCACGTGTTCGGCCCTCGCGATCGAAATGGCCATCGGTTGTCAGCCACCACCGCTGGGAGTGCTGATTCGCAATCTCGCCCTCGCGCTCGAGTTTCTCTACGACAACCCTCTGCATCTGCACCTACTCGCCGGTCCGGACTACTCGGAGGCGCTGGTCAAGGGCACCAATCCGTCCCTCATTGAGCGCGCGGCGCGAACAGAGGCGCGGTACACCGACAGACACGGCTACCGGACGGTGCTCGAGATCATGACCGATCTCAACCCGCTCAGCGGCGGACTGTATCTGGAGGCGCTCCACATGACACGCGTCGCCCGTGAGGCCTACGTCCTCATTTGCGGGAAGTATCCCCACCCACAAACGATAGTGCCCGGCGGAATGAGCTCGACGATCACGCTCACCGTCATGAACGAGATGTATGTGCGAATGTCGCAGTTCTTCGACTACGGCAAGAAGATCGCCGGCATCTGGGAAGACCTGACACAGTTCTTTTACGAGGCGAACCCCGACTACAAGAAGGTGGGCGCACGCCGGGCGAACATGATCGACACGGGCATTTTCGATGATCCCGATGCCTACGACGCGACGTATTCGGGGGCAACGGAATGGGGGAACCGTCGCTGGGCAACACCGGGTGCCATCGTTGATGGTCGGCTGGTCACCACCGATCTTCACAAGATCAACAGCGGCATCGAGGAGTTTGTCGACCACTCCTACTACGAGGAATGGGCGACAAGTGACCAGAAGCAGCGGTATCCCGTTGACGAGGCGGGGTTTCCGCTCTCGCCCCACCATCCGTGGAACAAGATCACCAAGCCCCGGCCAGGTGCGCAGAGCTGGAAGGAGAAATACACCTGGGACACGACTCCGCGCTGGGACCGGTACAGCATGGAGGCCGGCTGCTATGCGAGACTCTGGAATACGGCAGTCGCCCGCAAGATGCCGGAGAATCCATTCATCGAATCGACGGGCCATTCGCTCCGAATGCGGCTCCCGGCCGGCAAACTGCCTGAAACGGAGCTGGAATGGCACGTGCCAACGGTCTGGAACGCGTTCGAGCGGAACCGTGCGCGAGCCTACTGCGTTGGGTGGGTGGCGCTGACTGCGCTCAACAACTGGCTGGCGGCGATGGAGCGCCTCAAGGATGGCGACTCGCGAACGTCGACAAAGTTCGAGATACCCCGCCGCGGAGAACAGATGGGTGTCGGGTTCTGGGGTGCCGGTCGCGGCTACCTCACCCACCACCTCGTCCTCGATCGCGGAGCCGTGGCCAACTACCAGATCGTGACGCCCTCAACGTGGAATGCATCTCCAACCGACTGCTGGGGGCAGCCGGGGCCGTACGAGGAGGCGGTTCTCAATACGCCGCTGCTTGAGGAGAGCGAAAATCCGGCTGACTTCAGGGGCATCGACGTTCTGCGGGCAATCAGAAGCTTCGATCCCTGCATGCCATGCACGACGCACATCCAGTCGGAGGCAGGCATGATCACGCGCGAAGTGA
>JBQTHK010000014.1:0-24618 GCA_052389935.1 Gemmatimonadota bacterium
CTCACGCTCGACGGCCCGTCACTCCGGACGAAGCACCTCGGGCTTGACGATCCCATTGTCTCACCCCCATCTCCTCAGGTGGCCAGAATTTCCGGAATTCGCGCGCCAGATTTTCCGGAACCCACAGCAATCATGCTCAACCACGGCCTACGCGAGTGTGCAGGCGACGTGCGATCGACCGCGAGGATGCGGTAAGGTGATCAACTCGGTGAGACAGCCGGCTCGGACTCTCCCTGTACATCACTGAACATGGAAGGACGTGAGCTGCTGTACGGGATCGCTACAGGATTCCAAACCAAGAGGTGCGGGATGAAGAACGATCTACGCGAGAGGTGGTATCAGGGTTGCTGGAGATTCGCGGTTTGTGCGATCAGCATAAGCGCCTGTCGGGACTCGATAACAGTACCGTTCGATGCGCTGAACCCGCCACCGGTCCTGAAGTCGCACGTGACCGGGGTTGCAGCGTCCCTTGTGGACGAAGAAGGACGTTTTCGACTACCTGCACCGACTCCTGAGTCACCAGAGATCTCTGATGCCCGCGCAGCAGAGTTGGCCGCGTCCTTCGTCAAAACGTTTGGAGTTCTCGCAAAGGGAGTGTGGTCGAAGCAACGCGGCCTCAGTATCGAGGTTGAGCAGCTCCGCCCGTGTGGTCGCATTACCTACGCGAGAAGCTCCTATAGCCCCCTGTCATCCGGGCGCTCTCTCTGGGCACATAAGCTCCTTGGAAATCACTGGCTCGTGATGCTTTGCGATGCAGGCTCTGCGCAGGTAGTCGTCTCGGTATCTGCGCGGAATACAGATGTAACCATTGATCCAAATGGTCGACTGATCCAGCCCCCCGACGATGGCAGCAACTTCTTGACGCGAGGGATTCCTGTCGGTGAGAGTGTACCCATCGGGCCAGAGGTCGCCGTAATCCAAGCTGCGCAGGAGACCGGGGTACGGGTGGCAGGTGTGCCGGAGTTTGTCATGAAGCCGAGGCCAGCTGCCCCGTGGCTTGGCGTTTGGCGCATCACCTTCGAGAGGCCGGTAGCTATCGTCGGGCTCCGCTCGTTGCGCGCTTCGTCGGCAAGTGCGCTTGCCGTTGGATACGAAGAGACCTGGAAGGCGAATCTTCTCGCCCCCCTTGGAACTGGCCCCGCGCGCTCCGGTGACACCTTCGACGACTACGGGTTCGTCGGACAATCGCCGACTACGTTCTTCGCACCCTTCCGCGCGGGTGTGGTCGCCGAGTATGAAAGTGTTCGCAGGGGTGCAAGATGAGCGCGTGCACAACCTGGGCACTGGCAGCGATCGTGCCTGCAACGCGGTAGCTTGCGGACGAGGAGGAAGCCCAGGTGGCGGTAGTGGCCCGCCGGATCCGCGTCCCCGTGAAGTATTCTCGGAGGAGGGGGGCGCCACCTCCTGGTGACTTCCTGGCCGTTCCTGGTGGGCGCCCCGCTCGATTGAATCGGGGGACTTCGTCCGGAGGCGCTACATCGCCCACACCTTGATATTCGACCAAGGCAGCGCTAGACTAAGTTCAGTCGATCTAGTCCACCAGTCCTTCTTTCCATGGTGACCGTCAATATCCACGAAGCCAAGACCCAGCTCTCCAGGCTGATCGATCAGGCCGTCAGGGGCGAAGCTTTCGTGATAGCCAAGGCCGGGAAACCACTGGTCAGAGTCGCGGCTCTCGATGCGCCAGCGGAGCCTCGACGACTGGGCTTTCTGACCGGTGAGATAGGCGTTCCCGATGACTTCAACACAATGGGCGACGCGGAGCTCGCAGCTCTCTTTGGCACCGGCGCGTGAAGCTGCTGCTGGACACCCAGCTGCTGCTCTGGGCTGCGGGCGAAACGAAGCGGCTATCTCCCAAAGCGCGGCGGCTCCTAAACGACCCGCGCAACGAGCTTCTCTTCAGTGCCGCCAGCATCTGGGAAATCGCGATCAAGAACTCACTCGGGCGCGCCGATTTTCGCGTAGAGCCACGTCTGCTTCGTCGCGGCTTGCTTGACAACGGCTATATCGAGCTTCCCATCACGAGCGAACACGCAGTGGGGATCGACAGCCTTCCTCCATTCCACAGGGATCCGTTCGACCGCCTGCTGCTTGCGCATGCACTCAGCGAGGGAATTGTCCTCGTTACGACCGATGCGCAGGTCGCGGCCTACCCCGGGACGGTCCGCAGAGTCTAGCCCCGACTGCTTGACGGTCGTCGCGGCCGCAAAGATTTGGCGAACCCCGAAGTTCGGTTTCTCGTTGTGGGGACCCGCGCGCTGGCAGCACTCGAAGTGCCGAGAGTTACGGGCGATCTATCCTCAGACCTCGCAGTCGTAACCGGGAACGGGCTGCCTCACGCTTACAAGCAGCCTCTCTCTCGACAGCGACCATGCGAGGTGCACGCCCACGTCTCGTTCAAGCGCACCTCCTCTGACGCCTCCTAACCCAGCTGCGACTTCAACAAAGACAGCTCCGACTGCACCACCCCGCGATCGAGCGCCCGATACGCCGCCGGAAGGAACCGCACATCGGTGCATTCCATGATCGCCGCCAGTATCTGCAGGCGCTTCTCCATCGATTGCGCTGACGGTACAAAGTCAGCCAACGCCCCCGCCAGACGCTCCCGCCCGATCACCGCCTCCCCTGCAACCCCCGCCTGCCGAGCCACACGCGTCATGATCCCCTCGATGTCCGCCCCCGACAACGTCCCCACGTGCGGAATCGCCGAGACATCCGGCACCGCATCGGAGGCCAGCGTTACCCCAATCTTGCGCGCCATTGCCCGCATCATCGCCTGCAACTCCTCGCCCGTCTCCGGATAAAAGAGCGGAATGTGAACCTCAGCCCGGCCCTGCCGCTTGAGATCGATGGGCAGCAGGTCAGGACGCGCCGTCATCAGCACCCAGATGATCTGACCACGATAGGCCGAGTTCCCCATCTGGTGCGCGATCATCCCGAACACCCGGCTCGATACACCGGCATCACCACCATCATCACGATCTCCCAGCATCGCGTCCGCCTCATCAACAATCACCATCACCGGCCCCATCGCCCTCAACACCGACAGCACATGCTCGAGGTTGGCCTCCGTCTCTCCCACATACTTGGACCGGAAGTTCTTGAGCGTCACACAGGGCATCCCCATTTCGCTCGCCGCCGCCATCACCAGAAACGTCTTCCCTGTTCCCACCGGACCGCAGATCAGGTAACCCATCGGGGCAAACTGCCGCTTGCCGGCCATCACCAGCGCCGCATCGTCACGCATCGTCTGTTTGGCCGCATCCAGCCCCACCACGTCGTCCAGTCCCCATTTGGGTTCCACAAACTCCAGAAGCCCATGACACTGGCGTTCGATCAGCGCCTTCTTGAGCCTTGAAAACGCCTTCGCGTCCAGCCTCTGCCCATCGAGCGCAGCGCGTAACGGAGGCGCGAGATCGTTGAGCGCCAGGCCCGCCGTCTCCTCCGCGTAGCGGTCGAGCGTCAGACCATCGGAGAGCACCGGCTCACGCCCGGCGGCCAGCGTTCGCACGAACCTCCGACGCTGCACGGCGTCGGGGAGCGCAACCTCCTGCACCATCACATGTGGGTTCTGCACGATCCGCCGCTGCAGATTGGCCCGCTGCTCGTCGATCAGCACGCAGGCAAAATCGATACGCCGCATCTGCGGAGCCGCCGCCCAGTTTACCGCCGTCACCGCCGCTGCGCTCGCCGACAGGGTCAACGTCCCCGGCTCGGCGGCGGGAAAGACAAACGATGCATGGTCGATCAGCAGCGCTACCCGCTGGCGTTCTTCGGCTGGCGTGTGCAGCTGTCTGATGAGATAACGGTCCAGCGCCGCAAAGACCGCCTGCGGCTCCACCACCCGGGACTTCTCGATATCCGTTCCGAAGATCCCCGACGCCGCGGGCAACATCGAGCGGAATCGTTGAGCGTCCCTCCCCGCAAACGGCCTGATCCCCCGCCCAACATCATAATGCAGCACAAGGTCCCACTGGCCGAACAACTGTTCGGCAAGAAACGTCGTGATCGGGCCGTAAACCACTGCATCGGAGCCGTCGAGTGGCGTCTCGTCGAAAGTGTTGCCATGGACCACAAAAACCGACGCGCTCCCGGCATAATACGCCTCCGAGATCCGCCGAGCCCAGTCTGGGTACCACCCCGGGACCGAACGGTCCACAACCGTTCCCGCGTCAGGCACTGGTGCGAACCACCGCCGAGTTGAGGATTGCAGGCGCGTCGGTTGTGGAAAGCTCAAGCCCCTTGAGCGACACCATCCTCGCCTCGACATCTTCGGACAGCCGCAACGTGTCGGTGAATGCGTTGACCTGTGCCGCCAGATCGGTCGGGTCCTGGCGGGCAATCGCGGCTTCGGCCAGCGCCTGCGCCTTTCCCTCGATTCGCTGCAACTCGATGTCCAGGAACTCGGCGTCCTTCATGCTCTTTCCGACGTTGGCGATCCTCGTCTCGAGGTCGTTCAGCGTGTCGGCCAGCGACGCCTTGAGCCGTTCCTCCTTAGCGGCCTCGGCGGCGGCTAGCTGCTCCCCTACTTTAGTCCGGCGAGCCTTGAGCTCGTCGATGTCACTCTGGGAGAGAAACGTCCGGAGCGAGTCGCGGGTAACGAGCAATCGAAGGTAGAAAAACAGGAGACGGTTGAGCGCTGAAGCACGCATGTCGTCCGCAGGTGATTCGGCGTTCTGAACGCCGGAGGCGAGCGACTGCATCTGCTCGCAGTGCATGACGAGTTGTCTGAACCTTCCCCGGTCGCGTGGTTCGAGCTGGTCGAGGAGACGCATGAACAGCTGTGTCGACGACGTGGCGCTCTCCTTGCGGTCCGCCTTCGCTGCCTGGGCATCCATGGCCTGCCGGAAGCGCGGGTTTCCCGCCATCCCCAGCAGGTAGAGTCCCTCCAGCCCCATCACGATCGGCAAAAAAGCGTCGGGAAATGGTGAAACGGCCGCGAAGCCGAATGCGGCGAGAAAGAGTCCGAGATTCCATTTCTCGATCAGCGCTTTCTTGATGTAGTAACGGAATCCGCGGCCGGCCGGCGGCATCTCAGTCTCCGGCCCGGGTCGAGACCTCAAGCGTCTCGATCAGATCGCGAACCTCGAACACCGTGTCGATGAATGCCTTCTCCCGTTGCCTGACGTGCGCCGGCTGCACCGATGCCGGTATCCTCATCTCGCGGAGTATCGTCCCCGGCGCCGAGGAAAAGATGTAGAGACGGTCACTGACGTGGACGGCCTCCTCGATCGAGTGGGTAACGAGAAAGACGGTCGCCTGCACCTCGCGGCAGAGCGCGATCAGCAGGTCCTGCATTGAATAACGAGTCCTCGGATCGAGCGCCCCGAACGGCTCGTCCATCAGCAGCACCCGCGGCTTGAGGATCAACGTCCGCGCGAGTGCCACGCGCTGCCTCATCCCTCCCGAAAGCTGGTGCGGATACTTGGAGGCATCGCGCGCCACATCGAGCCCGACCTTGGTGATCCATTCCCGTGCCTGCGACTCGCGTTCAACGGCCGCCACACCTTCGCACTCGAGCCCAAAGGCGATGTTGTCGAGAACTGTCCGGTTGTCGAACGATGTGTAATCCTGAAAGACAAACCCGCGGTCGCGTCCCGGTCCAACTACCTGCTGCCCCATGACCTCGACCGTGCCGGTCGTGGGCGGATGCTGGGGAGTGAGTCCGGCGATCAACCTCAGTACCGTCGACTTGCCGCACCCCGAGGGCCCCAGCACACCGACGATCTCCATGTGATTCGGCGTGTCCTCGACGGTGAAATTGATGTCCCGGATCGCCTCGTACCCGTCGTTATACGTCTTGGAAACGCTCTGGAAGCGGACGATGGCTGGTGGTGTCGCTACCACCGGTGCAACCGGAGACGGCACGGGAGCCGCCGCCGCGGCCGGTTGGCCCGGTGTGGCGACGGGCTCAGTCATGGGTCGTCACATACGGGAAAAATCCCTTCTCGAAAAACCGGAACGTGCGGTCAATGAGCCACGCCAGCGTACCGATGACGATCAGGGTAGCCAGCAGGTGTTCGGGAAGGCCTCGGCGCTGACTCTGAAGGAGCAGAAAGCCGAGCCCTGCGCCCGCGTCCACGACTTCGGCGAGCATCACGTAACCGAAAGCGAGGCCGAAGTTGGCGCGCAACGCGCCGTAGATCGAAGGTGCGGCGAGGGAGATCAGCACCTTTGTCATCACCTGTCGCGGTTTCGCTCCCAGAGTGCGCGCGGTGTCAACGTAGCGCTCGTGCACGAGCACGATCGACCGGGCTGTTTCGTGAAAGAGGAATGGAGCCGTCGCGAGAAAGAGGAACATGACTTTCTGCAGTTCGCCGACCCCAAAGGCCTGCAGCGTCAGTGGAATCAGCGCCGCGACCGGCACGTTGCGCATGAATACCGAGATCGGCTGAGCGGCGGAGTCGACCAGCCGGTAGCTCCCCGCGATTATTCCGAGCGGCACTGCAACCAGCGCCGCCAGCCCGAAGCCGAGCATTACTCGTTGCATCGAGGCCGCGATGCTCCCGATCAGGTTGCGTTCTGTGACAAGTACGGGAAAGCTGCGCAAGACCTCACCCGGGCTGGGGAGGACGGTGGGGGAGATCGCGCGCTCTTCCGGGATCGCGCCTCGCGTCAGGGCGGCCCAGAGGAGGATGACGAGGAGGACGGTTACAATTCCGGCCGCCCGGCGCACGAGCGGCGGCGGTAGCTCGCGCAAGGCGAGCCACGGCGCCGGCCGTGTCGAAACCGTCATTTCTGCTCGATCGGGTAGACCTTGATCTCCACTCGCCGGTTGCGGGCGTGGTTGCCAGCATCACCAGCGTCAGCTGGGCGCTCCCAGCCAAGTCCGGTTGTCGAGAACTGATTGGGGTTGAGCGAACTGAACTTCCGCACCAGCGCTTCCTTGACGGCGTTGGCGCGCCTCAGCGACAGCTCCTGCACGTCGGCGGCCGTCACCGAGCCTGAGTTCCGCATTGATCCGTCGGTGTGGCCTTCGATCACGATCCGCGCGGCTCCGTACTGCCCCGCCAGGCGTCCAACTTCCTCGACGACGTTGTTGACGTTCGGATCGTAAAGCTCACTTACGGTCTTTCCGTCGGCTGTCTTTGTCACCTGCTTGTAGATCGAGTCGGAGTTGGGGTAGAACTGGATCACGACCGCCTTGGTCAGGATCTCGTTCGACTCGGCCTGAACCGCCAGGGCCGTCGTCGGGACGAACTGGATCTGGTAGGTGTTCTTCTGGTTTGCGTATTTGGGGTCGCGGGCGAGTTTCGTCAGCACCGAGCCGTCGAAGATCTGATCGAAGGCGACAGGGTTGCCGGAAAGCGCCCCAGTCTTTCGGTAGAGGAAATACGCGGTCTCGAAGGTGCGCTGAAAGTTGGCGGGGTTGTTGGCGTTGAGGAAGAACTCGCGGTTTTCGGCAACGTTCGTGTTGTGTGCGTCGTTGAGCATCGCCAGCGCGTCGGCTTCGGGGAGCGAATAGCCCCGGGCCATGAGACGGGCCGCCGCCTGTTTCCCTTCCTGCGTCTCGAGTCGGATCATGGCGTCGAAGATGCCGCGCATGAGTCCTTCGGCCAGGTAAGGATGGTCCTTGGCGACGTCGGCGCGCATGAACCAGGTGTCGGCGATCAGCTTGTTGGCCGTCTGCGTCGTCACCAGCATCCTGTTGCCGGATGCATTCGCCAGGTTGTAGATGTCGGGTGACCACGATACGGCACAGGCGATGCGGCGGTCAGCGTTGAATGCGGCCGCCGCCTGGAAGGCGTCCTGTGTGAAGCGCCAGGTAACGTCACCGGGCTGCAGACCGCCGGAAATCAGCGTGTTGAGGGCGAAGTAATGCGACGGCGAGTTCTGCGCCAGCACGATCGACTTGCCCTTGATGTCGGCGACGCTGCGGATGTTGTTGCGGCAGACGATGCCATCGCCGCCGAACGAATAATCGATCTGCTGGTAGACACGGGGCATCGTTCGCGAGTCGCGCTTGAGCTGCTCGAGGAAAAGCGGGAGCATGTCTACCGTGGCCCAGCCGACGTGGAGCTGGCCCGCCGCGTAGGCGTCGCGCATCGCGATCGGGTCGTCGATCAGCGTCAACTTGACCTTGAAGGTCTTTCCGTCGGGGCCGGTCCACACCTTCCCCGCATCAAAGCCGTCGTTGGCGAGGATGATCGGTGCCCACCCCGCCCAGACGTTCAGCGCGAACGTAACGGTGTTGTCGGTGAGCGCCGCGTAGTTGGAGACGCCGCTGACGGGCGGCATCCGCGTCGGATCCTGGAACTGGATCCGGTCGTACTCCTTGAACGTCGTCAGGGATGTCTGGTCGGGAGCTTCGGGTCCCTGGCCGAGATCCGCCGGGTCGATCATCGTCGTATCGGTGATCCCTCCGCGATCCTGAAAGCGGTAGACGCCGTAACCAACGAGCCCAAGCAGCAGCAGCGCCATGACGAGGAAAAATGCCGGCCGTGGACCACTGGACATTTGTGCGACTCCTTGACGGGTTGGGTTGATGCTTGCTGTTACTGGTTTGTCTGTGTCGGACCGAGCGTCTTTGACGCGGCCGTCTGCGGCGCGGTCTCGGCGCTGACCAGGCCCATCTCGACCTCGAACTGCCGGAGAAGGTTTTCGCCCATGGCGCGGTCGGCGGCCTGAGTCGCCCTGATCTCGGCAACCCCCTTCGACGAAAGGTCCGCCGCAACCCGGGCTTCACCCCGGTGCTTCGCGATCTGACCCTGCACCAGCTCCTCCGCTTCGCCGATCCTGGTGCTGAAGTTGGGAAGCACCGACTCCGACACCGACTCGGCGACCCGCGCGATCTCCGCCTCCGCCTTTGCCATCTCCAGCTCGGCGTGCATCCGCTGTGCCTTCTGCCGCAGCGTCACGATGTCCTTCTGCGCCTGCTGGAACTTGAGAAGGTGATTCTGATAGGCGTCGTTATGCATCGCCAGCTGCTGGTCGTTGCTGGTCAGATCGTTCTTCACCTGCTGAAGCTGCACGGCCAGTTGCGCCGCCACCTCGCGGTTGCCCGACTGGAGGTGACCCCTGATCTGACTCTCCAGCCGCTGGACGTTCTGGCGCCCGGTGGCGACCTGCATCCCGACACGCTCGACCAGCCCCCGGTACTGCTCGAGGCCGCCCCGGCCTTCCTGCAGCCGAACGGTTGCCTGATCCACTTCCAGCTGGAGGATCGCGATCGGATCCCGTGACCAGAAGAAATTGGCCAGCTTGTTGAGGCCGGCACGGATCGCGGTGACGAATTTTCCTAAGATCATTTTGCGCCCTGGGGAGAAATCCTGCTTGCCAGCCAACTGTCAACTGCCGCCCGCATCATGGCTTACGCGCGCTGTCGGCCAGCGTTTCACCGGCATCGAGAGCTTCGGCGAGAATACGGCCCCGGTACAACGTGTCGAGCGACGCCGCCAGCCCGGCGGCATTCGTCGCCTCGACCAGTGTTCCCCGGACCGCCGGCACAAAACCGAACTTCTCACCGTCAACGTCAAACGCCACCAACATCAACCTGACCGCCCCTTCGCTGCGCCGGTCCACCTCCGCGGCGACCCGCGCGGGATTGCGACCCTCCGTGTTTTCACCGTCCGTGACGACAAGAATGTACTTCCTGATCGTGCCCGCACCGTAAAGATCGGGGACCGCGGCATCAATCGCATCCCCGATCGCCGTACCGCCATCCGGCTCACGAAGGGACGCAAGGGCGTCGCGAAGCCGAGTCCGATCGTAGGGCGCAATCGGTAACACACGCTCGACGTCGCTACTGAACACGTAGAGGCCCACATTGACCGGGAATCCGGGCTGTCGCTGGACGAAGGAATCCGTCTGCGCCAGCACCTGCTCCAGTACCAGGCGCGAAATCCGAGCCTTGGTCGATCCACCTCCGCTCTCCGGTTCGTCATCCATTGAACCGGAATTGTCGAGCAGGATCGCCACAGACGCGCCGAGACCCTCTTGTACCGTCGCGACGTACTTCCCGGCCTGAGCCGTCGACTTGCCCGAATCCGCTTCCCGCTCACTGTCGGTCAGCCAGCGAACGAGTATCACGATCAGGGCGATCGCTACCGCAACAAGTCGGCCGAGTTTCACCAGCTTCTTCCTGAGGTGGGGGGGCCTTCAATAGTGCAGCGACTGCGACCTCCCCGCCACGTTTCCAGGCACCAAACCGGGGCACATCGCCGATCGGCTGGCCTCCCCCTTCTCAGCGGAACTCCTCCGCCGAAAAACGGGTGAGCCGGTCGATGGTCTCCCGGATCTCCTCGGGTCGACCGCCCGGATGCAGCGGGCAAAGTCGCAGCACCGCCCGACCACGAAGGGCGGTGGACATCACCAGCGCGTAGCCGTCGAGCCTCATCCTGTCCACGACGCGGGCGGTGAGGGCGTCGACCTGGACATCAGTCATCGAACCGTCACCTCGCCAGCGGAACGTGATTACCCCCATCTGCGACGGCGTGACGATCTCCCACCTCGCATCCAGCCGCAACAATCGCTCAGCTTCGTCAGCCTGCTCGAAGCCGATCTCGACGCCGCGCCTGAAGGCGGCCAGTCCAAAGGTTCGCAGCGACAGCCAGAGCTTGAGGGCCTTGAATGAGCGGGTGAGTTGCGGTCCCATCTCGTAGAAGTTGACTTCCCCTCGCACGTGTCGGGTGACGTCCTGCAGGTAGTCGGCGTGGTCGTCATCATCAACCCTGAAGGCGGTGCGCAGCGTGCCCGCGTTGCGCACAAGGAGGCACCCGATCTCATAAGGCTGAAAAAGCCACTTGTGGGGGTCCAGCGTGATAGAGTCGGCTTCACTGAGGCCGTTGAGCGCGGCGCGCCCGCGCTCCGTGATGACCGCGGCGGCACCATAAGCCCCATCGACGTGAAGCCAGAGGTCTTCGCGGCGCGCCAACTGCGCAAGTTCATGGAGAGGGTCAACCGTCCCGGTGTTGGTCGTTCCACCGTTGGCGACGATGCAAAGCGGCTTTCGCCCTTCGGCGCGATCTTCCGATACCATGGCCGCCAGCGCCGACACCGACATGCGAAAGTTGGAGTCCGTCGGCACCATGCGGCGCTGATCACTGGAAAAGCCGAGGATCCGGAGCCCCTTGAAGAGCGAGGAGTGGGTCTGGTCGGAACAGTAGATGAGGGCATCCCTCGAATGCCCACCCAGTTTGGCCTCGCGCGCCGTCGCCACCGCAGTGAGGTTCGCCATCGAACCGCCGCTGAGCAGGATGCCCCCGCCACTTTCCGGAAACCCGCACCACTCCCGGAGCCAATCGATCGTGATCAGTTCGATCTGGGATGCGAGCGAAGATGCCAGCCAGTGACCGGCAAAAACGTTGTGGGTGCTGACGAGGAGGTCCGCCACCACACTGACAAAGTTGGTAGGGCTCGGAACGAAGGCGTAGAAACGTGGGTGGTCGGTGTGGAAGGTGCGGGCAAACACCTCGCCGTTGATGAAGTCGAGCAGCTCGATGGGATCAGAGGCCCCTTCGGCAAGGGGTCGTCGCAGGAGCGTCTCCGCTTCGGCCCGGGTGAACGTGCGGGTCGAAACCGGCTTGTCGCGCAGCTCCAGGAAGTGGTCCACGGCGATCTCCATCGCCCTGCTGCCTAACGCACGCATCTCGGCGGCGCCGAGCTCGAGTGGATGGGTCATCGGGCAAAGGTAGCGCGCCCGGGTGGGATTTGAGGGGCGCAGGTCGGAACCTGCGGGCGGGTGGCGGCGTAGTCGTTCAACAGCGGAGCGTCCTCTGCCGTTGTAGCTTTACTCAGCTGCCGGGTTGGGGGGGGGGAGAGGGGGACCAAAACGGACTCGAAAAATGCCTGCCACTGCCCTGTCAGACATCGAGATTCAGCGGGAGCTGGGAAGCCTCGCCGGCTGGTCGCGCCGCGGTAACGCGTTGACGCGAACGTTCACTTTTCCCACCTTCATGGCCGGGATCGAGTGGATGCGTCGAGTGGCCGAGCTGGCGGAGTCGATGGATCATCATCCTGACATCGACATTCGGTACACGAAGATCGCGGTGACCCTGTCGACTCACTCAGCTGGGGGAATCACGGGGAAGGATTTCGCTCTGGCGCGAGCGATGGGAGACTTGCCGACGGGGAGCTGAAAGAAGAAGGGCGAGCGCCGCGGCTCGCCCTTTTGCCTGAAGTCAGGCGAGAACTACATACGGCGCAGCTCGATGCTCCCGTTAACGGTAACAAACCGCAGCCGGCGGCCGCCCTTGCCGATAGTGGCCCGGATATGACGCGGGTTGATCCGCCCGCTCACCGTCATCGGAAAATCGGAACTCACGCGCCCATTGACCGTGCGCATGTCGACCTCCGCATCCAGGTTCTCGGGTACCCAGACTTCGATCGTGCCGTTGACAGTCTCGAACTCCAGGTTCTCCGTCCCGGCGTCGCGCATCCGCACGCTGATACTCCCGTTGACCGTCGTCGCCCGCACCGGTCCACCTGCCGACGATGCTTCTATTGATCCGTTGATGGTCGACGCCTCCACCTCGGACGTCGCTCCCCGGATCTCGAGACCGCCGTTGACCGTGCTGCTCACCAGCCGAACTCCCGCCGGCAGCCTGACGATGAACTCGACCGAGGTGTCGTTGTTGCGGCCGCGCCAGCCATCGCTCCTCGTTCGATAGCCGTCCTCATCACATTCGGTGCGATCGGTCCAGAGCGCGCAGATGAGCACATTGTCGCTGCCGATCTTGCGCATCTCGATCCGGACCTCATCCGGGTTACCGCGACGCCACCTCTTGGTTGCCTCGACGGTGACCTTGCCGTCGTCGGACCGGTCGACACGGATAGGTCCGTTGAGGTTGCGGACGTAGAGCCAACGCCCTGTCGGGATGGTACCGTCCCAGGTGAAGGCCCGCTCGGATCTCCGCTCCTGCCCCGCGACCGAAGTCGAGGCGAGGGCGGCCAGTACCAGCAGATTGAATACGTGTCTCATTCGATTGCCTGCCTAACGGCGCTTGCGGATTTCGACGTTGCCACTGAACGACTCGGCGATGATGCGTGGGCCACCTGTGCCAACTGTGAAGTCAAAGTCACGCCCGCGACGAGCTCTCGATCCCGTTGAACCGGGCTGCAAGGTGATCGGGAACGCTGAATCAATGGAACCGCTGTACGTCTGAACGCTGAAACGGGCGTTGATCGACTCCGGGACCACGAGGTCGATGTTGCCCGAGTGTGACGAGAATTCGTAGCGTCCCTCGGCGGCAAAACTGCCTTCATAGGAAACTTCGCCACTGGTGGTCGACATCTCGACATCGGATGACCTGACCTGCATCGCCGAAAGGTCGCCGCTGGTGCTCGAGAGCTGCAGGTCGCCATCGACGTCGCGAATGTCGATCGATCCGGAAACCGTACCCGCGTCGACGTCGCCACGCGCGCCCGAGGCCTCGATGTCCCCACTGATGGTACTGAGCTTCGTCCTTCCCCCGGCACCGACGACGGTGATCGTACCCGAGGTCGAGTTGGCCTCGACATCTCCTCCTGCACCCCGGATCGAGATGTCACCCGACGTGCTGCGCGTCATCAGGCGAACTCCACGCGGGACCGAGACTTCGTACCTGGTCTCACCGTAGCGGCCACGCCCCCAGTTGTCGCGCTCGCTGCGCACCTCGAGTGTCAGGCGTGACGGGCTGGCATCCCACTCGAGGCGGCCACGCTCGCTGAAGGCGCTGATCCTGGCCTCGCGGCGGTCCCACCCGGTGACGATGATCTCACCGGACACCAGAGACAAATCAACGACAGCATCGGCCGAAAGCGTGATCGTCGTGTCGAGCCGGGAGCGCATTCCCTGTTGCTGCAGTTCGTCCCGCTCGTAGTCGCGACTGCGGCTGCGCCCCGCAAATTCACGCTCGATGCGGGCCGCCAGCATCGTAGCCTGGCGCTCCACGGTTGCCGCCATACGCTCGGCGCGCGCGGCAATCGATTCGGCGAGCCGCTCGATGTCCCGTTCCAGTGATTGCCCGGCGGCACCAGCGGGGAGGACAACCATTCCCGCGAGCGCGATGACGATTCCCCTGTTTCTCATCTTTGGACTCATGTGCGCGGCGCCATCAGCGCCGCAGTTCTGAGAAGGCCAAGCTTGTGCTCGAGTGTACGGTTCAACTGCTGGCTGAGAAAACGGCTCTCCGGGTCGGCAGCGAGAGCGCGACGAGCCTGCACGATCGCGCTGTCGATCGTCGCAAGGCTGCTCGCGATCACGGCCCGCGTCGCCGGATCAAGGCGGTTGTTCGAGTCATCCAGGACTCCGCGAAGCTGATCGATCTCCGTGTCGAGAGTTGTCCGCGCGTCGACCCGCGCCGCGGGAGCCGGGTTTCGTACCGCTACCACCGTCGACACCTGGGAAAGCGACTCCGTTAACCTCGCCGGCGCCGCCATCGAATCGACCAGGGGAGCGCTGTCAGCAATAGAAGGAACGACAGCGACATCGTTCGCCGGTGGAGCCACTCCCAGTCGAGCGACTGCAACTCTCCAGGTCGCGATCGCCGTCACCGCTATCAGCCCCGCGGCCAGGGCCGCCAGGCGCACACCTGACCAGCTGCCTCGGGCGCGCGCAGCCGGAAGTGGTACAACCCTGGCAGCGATCTTCGCCTCGATCTCCGGCCACAAATCGCGGGACAGCGCAGGCATGGGGAGTGCCGCGGCCTCGCGAGTGATGCGCTCGATATCAGCCACCAGCCTCCGACAACCTTCACAGGCAGCCAGGTGCAGCTCGGCGTCGGCCACACCGGAATCGTCGAGAGAGCCCTCGAGGAAGTCCGGCAAAACTTTCTCGAACTCCGAACAGATCAGGTTTCCGTGGGTCATCGGTTCAATGCCTCCCGCAGCAACATGCGAGCCCTGTGCAACTGTGCCTTGCTGCCCCCCGAAGTTATCTGGAGCATCCCGGCAATCTCTTCGTGTTTGTAGCCTTCGATATCGTGCAGAACGAACACCCTCCTTGCGCCCGGCGGCAGTAGTGCAATCGCTCCCTCAAGATCAATTCCTGATCCCGGTTGCGACACCGACGGCAGTTCAGGCAGCACTTCAATCTCCTCACCATCGCCCTCGAAACGCGCCCGGCTCCGCCCTTCAGACTTGCGCGCGTTCAGGACCACATTCACTGCCAGTCGGTGCAGCCACGTCCCAAACAACGACTCACCTCTGAACAGCCCCAACTTCTCCCACGCCCGCACAAACACATCCTGCGTCAGCTCCTCGGCGGCCCCCCTGTCGCCCACCATCCGCGAGCACACCGCAAGAACACGCCCCACGTGAGCCCGATACAATCTCTCAAACGCCACACGGTCACCCGCCGCGGCCAAGGCCACGTCGGGGGCGTCGCTCTCCGTTCGCAGAGGTTGGCGCTCCAGATCCGTCACGCTCATCGGTGGCCGCTCGAACTGCCACCCTTTGAGATGGCAACCGGGGCCGAAAGGTTTGAGGACCGGCCGTTTTACGTAACGCGACCGCCGGACACAATTGCTCTACGAACGGCAGGACCCAAGGTTTTCGCTTACCAGACCTTGGGGGTAGAGGGCTCGGATCAGGTCGCTGAATCCTTGCTGCCAGGCCATCCCAACTCGACATTTGGTGGCCAACGCGAGTCAGGGACTCTCCGTAGTCCAGTCGCAAGCACGATCCAAACAGGACCCTTCGCTCCAGGGAGCGCGCGATGAAATCGTTTCTGAAAGTGAGTTCGCTGGCCGTTCTCTCGCTGGCTACAGCAGGGACCGCGGCGGCCCAGGACCCGCAGGTTGTTCGCCTCACCGCCGAACCGGCGCGGGTGACCATGAAAACGGGTCAGACGGTCCCGCTCAAGGTCGTGGCCTACGATGATCAGGGCCGCGTCATCGAAAACGCTTTCGTCAGGGTCACGGGTCCTCGCGGGGCGCTCAGAATCACTGACGGTCAGATCAACGCGGCGCGGGCCGGGTCGTTTACCGCGATCGCGACGGCTCAGGGCGGCCCGCGCGGGGCAACGCCGGTAACGCTCGAGATCCCCGTGCTGGTCTCGAACCCAGCGCTGGCGCGGCTTGAGATCACTCCGGAAGCAGGTACTCTCTATGCCGGGGTAACACTGGCTCACAAGGTTGCAGGTTCGCACGACGACGGTAGCGCCCGCGCCGACCTCGCAGTCACCTGGCGCTCGTCTGATGCGCAGGTCGCTACGGTCGACAGATTCGGCAACATCAGCGCCCTCAGGCCCGGATCCGTAACGCTCTCCGCGGAGGCCGAGGGGCTCACGGCGCGACGTCAGTACACAGTCGCTGCCAATCCCGTGGTTTCCCTGGAAATGCAGATCAGAGAAACCACGGTCAACACAGGTGACGTGGTGCATCTCAACGCGGTTGCCCGCCGGGCAACGGGTGCCCCGGTAGCCGACGCAAAGGTCTCGTGGAGCTACGAATACACACCGGACGACACGACTGCGGCACCGGGTGGACCGGGTATCATCGATGGTGGACTTTTTGCGGCCAATCACCCGGGTCGCTACACACTGGTTGCGCGTTCCGGAAACGTCTTTGCCCATACGGTTCTGGATGTGAAGCCCCGCGACGTCAAGCGACGCATCACGATCACCGGTCGCGGGGTCGTGAACACGACCGCCACATCGGACCTCTGGCCGTGGACCGGCAAGGATGGCCGCGATTATTGCCTGGTCGGAACGTGGGGTGGCGACGGCTACGCAATCGTTTTTGACATCACCGATCTCAACAACATCGTCAAGACTGATTCGATAAAGGTCGACGCGCGCACGATCAACGACGTGACCGTTTCACCCGACGGCCGCTATGGCGTTCTCACCCGCGAGGGTGCGTCGAATCGCGTGAACGGGGTGGTGATCCTCGATCTCGCGACGCCAGCTCATCCAAAGGTCGCCGCCGTCTTCGACGAGGATCTCACCGGTGGTGTTCACAACGCCTTCGCGACCAACGACTACCTCTACGCGATCTCCGGCGGGCAGAAGTACATAATCATCGACGTCCGCGACATCTACAAACCGAAGAAAGTAGGAGAATACAAACATCCGAATGCGCGGATCCACGACCTGTGGGTTGTCAACGGAATCGCCTATTCGGCGCAGGGTGGAGTGGGCACGGTGATCGTTGACGTCGGAAACGGCCGCTGGGGTGGCACCCCCGAAAATCCGAAGCTGATCAACTATTTCCCGATCAACTCGGGGCACGAGATCTTCCCCTACTTCCAGAAGTCGACGGGCAAGACGTACCTCTTTATCGGTGACGAAGAGATGAGCCGTGTCGGGCGCGTCTGGGAGGGGACAAACTACCGCGCGACGCTGGGACAGTCAGGGGGCGTTGCCCAGACGTCCGGCGGTTACGTACACATCGTCGACGCGACGGACCCGATGAACATGAAGAAGGTGGGCCGCTACCATCTCGAGGACTACGGGTCTCACGACATCATCGTCGAAGACGACGTCCTCTACCAGGCGTATTACGACGGTGGCGTTCGGGTTGTCGATGTCTCGGGCGAACTCCTCGGTAACCTGGCCGACCAGCGGCGCGAGATCGCCGTCTTCAAGCCCTACGATCCGAAAGGTCACACCGCGAACGCTCCCTTCGTGATGAACGCGATGCCGTGGAAGGGCCAGGTGCTGTTTACCGACTTTAATTCCGGCCTCTGGGCCGCGAAACTTGAGCCGAGGCCCAAGGTCACGCCGTAGACCGGTTCACCAGTCAGAGCGCCCCGACCAAGGCACCGGTCGGGGCGCCTGATTATTCAGCGATACATGTGAAAGTGTAGCTCCAGACCGGCCCGGGCCTTTATCTCTCGGGAACAAGGCGAGTGAAGCATCAGGAGGGCAGCCATGCGCACCGCAGTGATGATCACCAGCGCGCTCGTTCTGGGGCTGGGTGCATCGGAGACCGCCGCGGCTCAGGTGAGCCGCATATCCGCAGCCGCCATGGCGGCGGCACTCACGAAGAGCGATGAATCCGACTCGCGCGGAGGACTGTTCACGGCCTCCGCCGACCAGAACGCCCTGTTCATTCTGAATCGGCGCACTGGCGCAAGTGCGATCGAGCTTCACTGCGCGTGGGACGACGTACTTTTCGTTCGCAGCGGGGCTGGTGTCATGCACCACGGACGCAAGCTGCGCGGTCTCAAGCGCTACGGCTACTCGGAATGGAGGGCAACAGAGATCGTTACTCCAACCGAAGTAAACATCTCGGCAGGCGATGTCATCCGCGTCCCCGCCGGTGAAGCTCACACCATCCTCCCGCTCGGCGATGCCCCTCTTGTCTATCTCGTCGTGAAAATGAGGTCGTTCGAGGAGCGCGCCTGCGGCAGTCTCCCGGAGCGAGGCAAGTGAGACGCTTTACCCCTCGATTATCGAGAGGAGATCGGAAGGCTGCTCTATGAGCCAGTCAGGGCCGTTAGCTCTCAGTGTCGAGGCATCGAAAGCGCCCCAGGCCACTGCAACACTCGCGACGCCGGCGGCCTGTGCAGCCTGGATGTCAAAAGGAGAATCGCCGACGTAGATCGCATCACCGGCACGCGCGCCAAGTGCGGCGAGTGCGTGAAGCAGCGGGTCAGGCTCGGGCTTGTGCCTCTCGGTGCTCTCGATGCCCACCACAAGCTCGAAGTGACGGTCGATCCCCACGTGCTGGAGGGCTCGGTTGGCCAATCGCTCGATCTTGCTGGTGACAACACCCAGCCTGCAGCCGCGTTTTCGCAAGTCGCCAAGGAGCTCGCTGACGCCGGGATAGGGCGTGGTGAGAACGTCGTGGTGCCTGAGCTGGTATTCGCGGTAGGCGGCGATGTAGGCGTCCAGCTCTTCACCACTGGCAAACTCGCTGAATTGCGCGATGAGTGGACGCCCGATGGCGGCCATGATCTCCGACCGTGACGGCCGCGGTCCCGGTCGCGACTGGAAAGCATGTTCGGCCGACCGCACGATCAGCTCGATTGAATTGACGAGCGTACCGTCCAGGTCAAAGAGAACAGTCGGGAATCGCATGGGCCACAAGATATTACAGCGCTTCAACTGGCTCGCGTGATCACACGGCTGGTGGCAAGCGGACAGCTCGCCGTTCAGGACTTCAGGTTCGGTACACCGAGGAGCAGCAAGCCCGGACTGGGACTCGCCCCTGGGGGCCGCCTGCGGTCCTGCAGCATTTCAATGAGTTGAAGGATCTGGTCGGTCGATGCACGGTCAGCTGTAACGTCGGCGAGCCACCCATCGAGAGCAAACGTCGCCGCCGCAACCAGCGAACGCTCAACGAGCTCGCGTGACCGCTGGCAGATCGCGATCCTGTCCGCCGCGCCCCGGCGCTGGGGGCCGGCCATGCTGCACGAGAGCACCCGAAGCACCCGCCGGTGTGTCCGGGTGAGGAGTGCGTCAGAGCGCCCGACGGTGGCTTCAAGTTCCACCCTGGTCCCGAGTAGAACGAGTGCGCGCGTTACAGCCGACTCCTCGGGTGCGATGTCGACTGGTTCCATCATCGATATCGATCGCAGCACCGCACGTGGACTCGTCGACACGCCTCGCCGCCCCTGCAGAACCATTGCCTGTCCAGTACCCGGCAAGACCGCCAGAGCAAACGCGCGGCGACTTCGGCAGCCGGCGACAGCGATCGGTGCTGCATCGGGTCTGTGGTCACGCACGTGGATGCTTCCGATTCGAGCAGCATCGTGATCGGCGACCGCGCCACGCGCCTCCGCCTGTGCGGGAGCGACCGCCGCCAACAAACGAGCGATCCTGTCACGGATACGCTGTTGAATGTCCGCCGGTGCGCTGCCCGCATGGCGGTGGTGGGACAACGGGCACAGCGACAGGGAGTCCAGGCCTTCCCCTCTCGCCCCCACCAGGCGGTCAGCGATCCCGGCCTTGCGGATGAGGGCCTTCACGATACCCAAAAACCTCTCTGCAGAAGCCGGAGGCGCGATGGTTACTACTGTCACCCTGGCGTGCGGTGAGCCGAGTCGTCGCAGGCGGCCCACTCGCTGGTCGAGCCTGGAAGCTGTCCACGGCAGGTCCAGATGGATTACCGTCGCGGCGCCGTGGAGCGAAACGCCCTCGCTAAGGACATCGGTAGTGACGAGAGCATCGATCCGCGCCGCTCTCGTCGTCGGTGCCGCCGACGGGGCGAACGCCTCTATCACCTCTCGCCTCGGCAACCGCCCGCTGGCGATCAGCGCTCCGCGCCCCGTCAGGCAAGCGATGCGGAATCGGTTGCGAAGTGCACGCCAGACGGCGAGTGCCGTCCGGGCACTGTGCGTAAACATGACGCAGCGGTCGCTGGCGTGGCTCTTGAGAGTCTGCTCGAGGAGCCGAAACCGCGCGGCGTCACTCGGGTGACAGCTGGCGACCTTCTGCAGCCGGGAGACGGCATCGGCATATGCACCAAGGGCTCGCAGCATCTCCTCTCCAGGATCAAGCGGCTCGGGATCGTCGAAGAGATCCGGCTGCACCGCATCGTCTCCAGCGATCAATGACCTGAGTGTTTCCCGGCCCGGAGATCTTCCCGCCCGGATGGCGGTGATGGCGGCTTCGGTCATGACGCGTCGCCGTCGGAGTGCGGCGTCAGAGCAGCGTCGGAGGACGCCCATTGTCTGATCAGCGAAAGCTGAATGAGAGCGGCTGCCCCCTGTGCGAACGTGTGAACCGGAGCTGGGAGTGCAAGAATGGCCTCGAGTACCTGCGGGGCGCCCGGCAACTCCAGAGGTCGCTCGTGACGCACCGTTGGCAGCCTCTCCTGGGTGCGGGTCCGCCTGATGATGACGCGAGCGAGCAGCTCCGGCCGCCTGGTGGCGCCAAGCCCGAGGAAGAGCGCGAACAACCCGTCGAGGTCCGCGGCGGAGTTGTGGAGTGGTGTTGCCGAGAGAAGCAGCACGTGGGCGCCCCAGGCGAGGTCGGCGACGTGGCGGTAGCGTGCGGTCTTCGGATTGCGAGCGTGTTGGGCTTCGTCGAGGATGAGGAGATCAGGGCGGAGTTGTGAGGGTCGTCGGCTCAGCGACTCCCACGAGACTAGCATGGCCCGGGTGCGAGTCAGATTGAGGGCATCGTGCCACATCGGGCCGAGCACGGCGGGGTGGGCGATCGCGATTCGCTGGTAGCGACGAGCAACAGCAAGTGCTGTGTAGGTCTTGCCGAGCCCCACGGCGTCGGCGAGCAGGGCGCCGCCGTGCCGGGAAATGGCGGCGTCAAGCAGCTCGACCGCTTCGACCTGGTGTGGCCTGAGCGTTATCTCACCGAGTTCAGCTGGTGTTGAGGTTTGCTGGGCGCCGGCCAGTTGCTCAAGGGCCTGGGCGAGTGAGCAGCGCTGCCAGGGAGGGACGGGAAGACCTGGTGTGCTCAAGAGTCGCCTGTTTCCGAATGACATCCTCGACTCACTATCCGCGCTGGAGTCGTTGCGCGCGCACCCTGGCGAGATCGGGAGCAGAGATCTAAGCGCATACTTGGCGGCGGAGCGCAACGTCGCAGGGTGAGGGTGCGTGTGGGTGCGTGCAAGCGCTGCTGAAACAGCGAATTGATCGAACTCTGCGCTGCCGACTTCAAACACATGCCGGGACTCCCAGCGGTCGAGTACTGTCCGTGAATCGGGCGATTCTGCCTGGCCAGAAAAATCACCGCGCCATGGATCGGCGATCCAATCCTCCGGAGTCGCTACTACCGCCAGGTCCACTCCAGCAACGCCGACGCCGTCCGCTTCGAAATCCGGTACGCGGACCGGGTCGCGTCCAGCAATTCCTCGGCGGACAACTCAGTGCCCTCCACACCGCGACAACCCACCGGCGCAAGTATCTCGCGCGCCCGCGCCCAATCGTGAGGCACCGGCAATCTTGCGACCGTCCACCCCAGATAACGCCGAAACGACCCACGCGCCGGCTCGGCGATCGCCTCAAACCAGGCCGCAATCAGCGGCGAATTGAACAAAGCCAAAAAAGCCGCTGCATCCACATCGTCCCGGCACTTGAGTACGTAACACGAGTTCAACGGCACCACCGGTGACCCCGCCGGCAGCACACAGGCGCGCGGTCCGCGACTCACATCGGACCACACCACACGCGGCCGGTCCATCGCGGCGCCATCGATGCGGAACAGAGACCACCACGCCTGCGCACTCCGCACATCACTGCGCCGCGCCAGCGCCGCACGCCACTTTCCGAACCAGCGCGCAGCGGCTGGCGGGAGCTTCCGTAGCGGCTCCCCGCTGAGCTCGTGAGTCCAGATTATCGACGACTGGTCAAAGGTCGCACTCCACTGTCGGACTCCCTCACCCCTCAACAGCGGCCTCAACAAGGCGGTTTCGATCCTGACGTTCCCACGCGCCGTCCTCACCACACACGTTTCCTCGCCGGCTCCCTCACCCTCCACGAGCGTTACAACAAACGCTTCGTTGCAGCCACACTTGACGCCGAGTGCGGGCTGCCCGAGCGTACTCTCCGCCAGGGGAGTCCCGGCGGCCGCGATCCGCGCGAACGCACGCCGTGCATCGGGAGGCAACACCACCCACGGAGCACCCGGAGAATCATCGAGCGCCAGACCGGAAGGCTCGACCTTCCACGAAATCGCCAGATGCCGGCGATGCACCGTGGCCTTGAGTTCATCATCTGGGTCCGGCGGAGCCCGCCGCGCCACAACCAGCGCCGGGTACACAGCCGCGTCAAACGTGGCTGGCGCCTCCGACCAGTCCTCGAGCACACGGAGACTGCACTCCGCCGACAACAAACGCCGAAAGCCGCCGCCCGCCAGCGAGCGCCAGAGCTTGACCGGCAACAACAGCGCAACCACGCCGCCCACCCTGACCAGCTGCACACTCCGTTCGGCGAACAGCGCTGCCAGGTCCACCTGCGCCGCGAATCCGGCGCCAGCGTTGGCCGCGGCCGCGCCGCGTTGCCACGCCGCGTCCCTGAACACGCGAAACTGGGCACGCATCTGCTCGCGTTTTTCGGGCGGAATGCGGTGCAGGCGCACCCAGGGAGGATTGCCGATAACCAGATCGAACCCACCGCAAGCGCCGGCGTCGGCAAAATGCGAAGAAAAGGAAAACGGAACACCACCTCTCCCGGCCACGAACTCAACTTGCCTTCTGATGCTCCGCACCTGCGCCCGTATCTGCTCTCTGCGCAGGCGCTCGGCGGCCAGTGCACCACGCCGCCTGCCAAAGAGGTCTTTCCCTCGTGCCACGCTGACCAGCGCCAGCCGCTCGAGCGTCAGCGCTTCGAGGCGGGCGCACATGGCCGCGAGCGCCGCGGTCCGTTCACGCCGGTCAAGGAGGCGCCCGAACCCAGCCTTTCGCACACCGGTCGATCGGGCGTAACGAATCCGCAGTCGAGCGACTTCGGGATCGCCTGTTCCTTTCCCCCAGGCCTCGCCCGCAAGGGTATCGCCCGTCCGCACATTGCGATCCAGATTGGGCAGAGGGGCCACCGCGGCCGGGTCGTCAGTGTCCAGATCGAGCACCACCGACAGCCAGAGTCGAAGTTCGCAGAGCCACACCGCCATCGGATTGACATCGACACCAAAGATCGACTGCGCGAGGACTGCGCGCCGGACGTCCGTTATCGGCCGGCGGTCACCGGCGAGTCGCAACATCCCCGCCAGCCGCTCCAGCAGGTGGACGAGAAAAGCTCCCGAACCACATGCCGGATCAAGAACGCGCAGTGATGACAGGACCCGGCGCGCGTCAGCCGTCTCGTGAGCCGCCAGCTCCACACCACGGAGGAGCCTGGACCTGAGTTCACTGGCAAGCCCTGCGGCGGCAAGCGTTTCATCGAGAGCACTGTCGGTGGCCTGACCAACGAGCGAATGCGGAGTATAGAAGGCGCCGTTTTCGCGCCGCTCCCGCGACGCCATCAGGCTCTCGAATGCCCGACCCAGGATCTCGGGGTCGATCGCCGACTCCGACCACTCCGATCGCTCCTCACGGGGCGAAAAGCGGTACCGGGTCAATACGTCATCGAAGAGGGCCACAACCTCCTGGTCGCGGAACACCAGATTGCGGTAACGCTTTTCCAGTGGAGTGCGCGCAAAGAGTCCACCGTTGAGAAACGGCACCCGCCCGAAACGCCGCGCCGCGGGGGCGCGTCGTGTGAGCCGGGTGTTCAGGGTGCCGAAAAACAGCGGCTCGAGGAACCGTCGGTGCACGCGACCACCAGTTTCCAGCACAGCTTCGAGCTGCCTGACGAGAAAGTCGGCGTCGCGATCGAGCCAACCTCGTGCCTGCAGAAAACTGAGGAAGAGGAGCCGCGACGCGCAGACCAGCGCCAGTTCGCGGCGAGCCTCCCCCGGTGCCCGGCCCTCGGCGCCCTCTCCAAGGGTGACAACGGCGCGCTCGAGGGCGCGATAGAAGCGCGCTGACAGAACGAGGCGACCCAGTATTTCATGCCAGCGGTGATGGACGAGCGCGTCATCGCCGGTACCGGCAGCCGCCAGCGCGACCAGCGTCTCCGCGTCGCTCACGCGCACGTTAGCCGGCTCGACAACGAGCGAGGAGTGCCGCGGACCGGTACCATGATCCTCCCACGTGGCTATTGCCGCCTCGCGGCGCTCCGCTCCAAGCCCGACAAGCAGCCAGCTGAACTGCGGAACAGCGCTGCAGAGGCGGCCGGATATGCGGGGCAGAACATCGCGCACGCCGCTTCCCGGGCGGCAGCGGACGATCAGGGAACGGAGCGGACCGCCTCCGG
>JBQTHK010000015.1:0-71400 GCA_052389935.1 Gemmatimonadota bacterium
GCTGGCTCGCCGCCGGGGCCGCGCCGCGGCCCGTCCCCGCTGAGCTGAGTCGGCGCTATGACCCTCAGGTCGCTACTGCGACTGGTGGTTGGCGGGACGCGCCCACTGGCCTCAGTTCAGCACTGAACCTGGCTTCCGGTGGGCGACGCCCCCCAGCGCTGGGCGATGACGGCCATCGGCCCCCTTCTGCGCAACGGAAGGTAAAGCCCGTAGAGCGGCGGTCGCCGCGGCGGATCAGGACCGCGAGCGCGGGCGGAGATCATCATGAGATGCTCACCTCGATGCTTCGCACCCTTAGGTCTTTCGTTGCTGATCGCCAGTTGCGGTGATCACAGCCCCACCGGCCACGGTTTTACGATCGGGCTTTCGACCAATCTCGCCAGCCACTCAATCGACCAGGGATCATACGAACGAGTCTTTCTGAAACTGGTGCGCGCCGGCGGCTTCTCCGGTGATGTGTCAGTTGCGGTAAGTGGCCTTCCGTCCGGTGTAACTGGGTCGATCACGCCGGCCACGTTCACCCCCGGGACTGACAGTGTGGAAGTCAGAGTCACAGTGGGCTTAACCGTTCCAACGGGCACCTACACCGCGACTGCCACCGCCACAGGGAGGGGCGTCGCGTCCGCCTCGACTACCTGGCAGGTCACGGTGCTTCCACGTCCCGACTTTGCCCTCACGGTCGACCCAGGCGCCCTGATGCTGCAGGCAGGAACGAGCAGCAGTGCGACGATCAACATTTTGCGAACGAACCTCGTTGGGCCTGTTGACCTGATGCTGGTGAGCCCACCCCCTGGCGTCTCTGGAACCTTTACTCCGTCGAGCCCGGGCGCCGAATCGTCTGCGCTTACCATCGCCGTGGACGCCTCCGTTCCAGCTGGGTCCCACAACCTGACAATCCGCGGCTCGGCCACGGGCCCGGGTGAGAGAACCGCTACACTCCCACTCTCCATCAGTGCCGCAGCCAACTACGCCCTTTCGGCCGCGCCCGCGTTGCTGACAGTCGTCCGTGGACAGGCGTCTGACGTCGTGATTTCGATATCGCGGTCGAATTTCACGGGCACCGTGAACCTCACCCTGGCCAGCCCGCCTGCCGGGGTTGGGGGTGTCTTCAACCCAGCCAGCACGATTGCAAGCAATTCAACCCTTACGATCAGCGTCGACCAGTCAGCAGCCGCCGGACTCTACACGCTGTCGGTTCTCGGCGCATCAGCTGGCGTGCCAACTCTCATTGGAAGCGGCCCTGGCCAGGCGTCGGCCGCGGCGCCAGGTGATCGTTCGGTAAGCATCCAGTTGCAGGTCTCCGATCCACCCCCAACTGGACACGCAGCCGAATACGCCTTTTGCGGTGGCCACTCCCCCCACCCCCTCTGGTTCGGCTTCCGCGAAGGCGACAGACCGTGGACCGAGATAGCTCCTATGGAGGCCAATGGCGCACGCACATACAGTTTTCGCGCGAACGCAGAGAATGTGGAGGTGGCCTGGGTACAGTCGAATGACCCTATGCTGTCCGACGCCGAGTTAGCGAGGACGATGCATTCCCACTTTGATGCCCTGGTTCGCCGGCTCCCGGACGTTGGGCGGCCAAGTCCCGGGCGGGTGCCGCTCCCAGTCATCGCCTCGCGCAGCGTCCTTGTCGATCAACAAATGATGCTCACGACACATCATCAGCTCAGTGTCAGCGAACTGCCGGGCCGTGGTGAGCGCTGCTCGGCCGCCGCTCCGGTCGATCAGATGGTCTTTGGAGTCCAGAATCTCACGAACGCCGACGACCGCGTGTGGGTCTCCTCCACCAACACGGAGTCGGTTGTCTTCAATCTGCCCTCCACCAGCACCTCGGTTGGAGTGAATCCCGGCGTCCACGACGTCCTCTTCGTCCTGGGAAGGAATCTGCAGGTGTTTGGGGCACAAAGCATCCGCAACGTCAGCGTGCCGACTCCAGGCAGCGGACTGTCCGGCCGAACGGCCGCGGTGCCCGTCACGGTCGACAGAAACACCGTTCCCGCCGTTGTCGCGGGCTCGATTTCGCTGACCAACAAACCGGCGGCGATGACTGCCGAACTGTGGCACTGGTTCGGTACCTCCCGCGGCATACTGGGACCGTTCATCAATGAGTTTTCAGGCACAGCCGATACGCGGCCGACGTTTCGACCAGCAGCGGTGGCAGCTGGTGACTACTACGGCTACTCGATCACCGGCCGCCACCACACTCTGACTGTGCTCGACGAACGGTTCCTGACTGACTTTCCCAGCCAGTTCCTCGGCAGTCGATCGTACGCGTTGCCGCCCGCTGTCCCGCCTTTCAGTGTTACCCACAAAGTGGGGGCATATTCAGCCACCGGTCCGGTCCCTTCCGCTTACGCTGGTGCATCACGCTCCGCTTTATTCGCCGCTGGCCTCAATACCTACCTGCTTTTTCAGTCTCCGGGTTGGGTAAAGAGGACGAACGGCGACGTCTCCCACACACTCACGACCTCGACATTCACCGGCGCCAGGTTCCCGACCAACGCCCTTCTTGTCGGCCCCGTCAGAGTGGCGAGGGTTCAAATGGGATCGGAAATCGGCCCGCGCACTGCTGGGTCAACCCAGATCATGGCGGGCCGAATGCAGTTCACGCCATGAGAGCCGGACGTATGTGGGCGTGAAATGAAGGTGGGAGCGGGGACGATTTGCCAGCGAGGGCTTCACGCGCGCGTGTTTGGGCGTGGCGTAGTCGAGAACAAGATGGACGTCGAGGGCGGCAGGAACTTGTGTCTCGATGTGCTGGAGAAATCCGAGGAACTCCTGATGGAGATGCCGACGCTGCACTGCGTGAACACTTCGCCGCTCTCCACATCCAACGGGCGAAGAGCGGAGTCGTCCAGTGGCGGCGACGGTCGTGCGTGATCCCTTCGACATGGCCCAGGCTCCCCTCAGGCGAACAACGGCCGTGAAGCCCCTACATCGCCCGGAACGCCTCCGCAACAGCCGCAGCGATCTCCGATTGCGCCGTCAAGAGGTCAACGCCCTCACGCTCGTAAACATCCGACCATAACGTGAACCCGTCGGCAACGTTCACGAGACGCAGCGTGACTCTCAACCTCTCCCCGCTCCGCTGAAGCGTACCCTCCATATACATCGCAGCCCCCCACTTCTGCGCGATCGCCAGCGGCATCTGACCGGCCTGCAATTCCTGTCCAATAGCCGTCCTCGCCGCTATCCGCAGGCCGGGTACCGGCACCAGCGCATTGATAAGCGCCTCCGTCATGCCGGCGGCCACGAACGCGTCCGTGGAATCGGCGCTCAGGCTCACAAGTGGGAAAACAGCAACCCCGGTAGTTCCCGGCATCGCGGCACCCTCGCCAGGACTTCCGCCGACCCCACCAAGCTGTGACAACGCGATCGCACCGATTGCGGCAGCCACCGCTGCCCCCACGATCACCGTCCAGCGGCGGCGCGCACGCACCACCGGCGACCTCATGCTCCTGCTCGCCGATGAGGTGACCTCACCACTGACCATGCCCGGATCATCGAGCACGGCCAGAATATCGTCGGCACTCTGCGGCCGGCGCGTGGGGTCCTTTTCGAGACACCGCTCGACCAGCTCCCTCAGCGCCACCGGAATACCGCGCCTTACCGACTCCAGCGCTGCTGGCGTCTCGACCAGTTGTGCCGACAGCTGCCCGGCCAGTGACCGTCTCCCAAACGGCGCACTGCCGGTAAGCATTTCGTAGGCCGTCGCTCCCAGCGAATAGATGTCCGCCCGGTGATCGGTGAGAGGATCACCCGCGACCTGCTCCGGCGCCATGTACGCCGGCGTCCCCAGCGAAATCCCGGCACCGGTGAGTGTTCCGTGTTGATGCTCGGGCGTCGAACGCGCGGAGGCCAGCGCCTTGGCAACACCGAAGTCGGCAACGCTGGCCGCACCACCAGCGAGCAGCACGTTATCCGGCTTTATGTCCCGGTGCACGATCCCGCGCGCGTGCGCAAAGGCGAGGGCCCGGGCTACGTCGCGCATGATCGCCACCGCGTTGGCGAGCGGCAGCGGCCCCTCACGTCTGATTCGCGCTCGCAGAGACTCGCCATCCACAAACGGCATCACGAAGTACGGTACTCCCGCCGCGTCACCAGCTGCGATCACCCCAACGACGTTCGGGTGCTGCAGGTTCGCTGACACCAGCACCTCGCGCCGGAATCGCTCGCGCGAAATCCCCTCGGCGACGTCCTCGCGAAGAACCTTGACCACAACCGAACGTCCAAGGGCCGTGTCGTGCGCCACGAACACGCGCGACATTCCGCCGCCTCCGAGCTCGCGCTCGATGCGCCAGGCGTCGCCCAGCCCCATCTGGAGCCGTTCAGCAAGCGTGTCTTGTGGCGAGTGGCCGCCCACCGGATGGTTCATCTCTCTCAACTGGTCAGTCCCTTGGACATCCTGTGACGTCAAAAGGATGCGGCGGGCAAGCCTTGTCGACCAAACCGCCACCAAGCGCGTATCTTGCTGACACCATCAATCCGAACACTGTTACCACGGAGTTGATATGTCGGACGTTTCAGGCGGGTCCCTCGAGCGCCGCTCGTTCATCACGCGTCTCGCCGCCGGCACCACCGCCTTCGGTGCCGCATTTGCAGCCGGCGGTGCCCACGCTCAGGCGCCATCGCCATGGAAGGCGGAGCGGCACGCTCAGGACGACTGGCTCGAGCGCGTTCCGGGCAAACATCGCTTCTTCTTCGATTCGGCAACGCCTAACGGCGTCGGCGACGCAATCACTTTCTCGACCAACTACTACCTCGCCAGCCGAAGCGGCTATACGCTCGGCGATTCGGACCTGGCCGTGGTGATCTGCCTGCGGCACTGGTCCACTCCGTTCGCCTGGACCGACAACATCTGGGCCAGATACGCCGCCCCACTCGCCGAGCGCATCAAGTTCGTCGACCCCAGGACCAATGCGCCGGCTACGATCAATGTCTACCAGTCATCCGCTTACGGCATGCAGCTTCCGAATCGAGGTACGACACTGGACGCGATGATCCGGCGTGGTACGCAGTTCGCCGTCTGCGACATGGCCACCCGTGCTTTCGCCGGCATCCTTGCCCGCGCCGTCAGTGGCAACCAGGACTCCGTCTACGAGGAGCTCAAGTCCAACAGCATCGCCAACTGCCACTACGTGCCGGCAGGGATCGTCGCGGTAAACAGGGCGCAGGCCCGGGGCTACGCCCTTTATCAGGCGGGGTGAGCTCCGACACCTGTTTATCGAAGCGCACCACAGGGCTTGTGGTGCGCTTCCTGCTTATCAGGGCAGACCCGGTAGCGTTTTCCACACCAGGGGCTTGCCTCGAAATGACTTGCACTGAGCATTACAAGTCCAAGCAGCACAGCGTGATCGCTGCTCGATCCTCAGTTGCGTCATGAAGCTCAGAGTTTTCCTCACCGCATGGATTCTTGTGTCGCTCCATTGGGCGACGGACTTTGCGCGCGAGCACTACCTCGTGCTTTCGATCGCCGAGCAGGGCTCGTTTGATTTGTCCGAATATCTGGGTCTTCACGAAGACATCTTCCGCAATCCGCCGCACGCCACCCCTGGTGTGCACCATGGGGGGAACCCAGGGATCTCGATGCTCGCGGCAGTTCCCTATGCACTCGCGCGCCCTCTCAGCGACGCGGTCGTGAGGGCGACCGCGCGGCCCACAGACGCCGTTGACACCACGACCGCGACCTATCGTGACACGCGGCGCGCCCGGGTCGAGTTCTACACCAAGGTTCGCGAGCGCGGCCTCGACGTGAAGTTCGGTCTCGTAGCGCTACTCACACTCGTGCTGTGCATGGCTCCCCTCACGGCCCTTTCGGTCGTCGCCATGTACAACATCCTCAGACACCTCCGGCTTGGCGAACGGCTCTCGATCGGACTCTCGCTCCTCTTTCTCGCCGGCACACCGACGCTCTTCCGCAGCGGATTTCTGAACCAGAACATGGCCATCGCAGCAGTGAGCATCATGGCCTTCTGGCTCCTTTGGCGAAGCGCAGCGCGCCAGGAGTTGCAGAGTCGCGATACGGTTGTTGCAGGATTGCTTGCGGGCTTCGGCTTTGCGTCGGACTACAGCGGCGCGGTCGGACTCGCGGTACTCGGCCTGTACGCCGTCAGTCTTGGCCTGGACGACGGCCGCAAATGGCCCTCAGCAATCCGCCGTGGGCTGCTTTTCACGGCTGGTGCCCTGCCGATGATCGGTCTCCTCTGGTTTTACCAGTGGCAGAGCTTCGGCAATCCGGTTTTGCCGCCGCAGAACTGGATGCCGAACCAGAATCAGTATGTAACCAGTGGTTATCAGGGCGTGGGTGGACCCTCGTTCGAAATTGCCCGCCTGCTGCTCTTCGAACCTCGGTATGGCCTCTTCATGACTGCGCCGCTGACTCTGCTGGCACTGGCCTCTCCCTGGTTCGCGATCCGCAACCGCGGCCCCGTGCCTCGCCGGGAGCTGCTTTTCTGCATCGGGTTTTCGTTCGCCTACCTGCTCTTTTTCAGCACAGTCCGCTACGTGCACCTGCAATGGAATACGGGCTTCAGGTACCTGATGCCCGCGATTCCGTTTCTTTTCATCGCGGCGCTGCCGGCATTTCTGGCGCTGCCGCGTCTGGTGGCAGCTGCGTTTGCACTCGCCGGTTTGACCGTTGGGCTGAGCCTGGCCATGGTACGCAGCCAGGCGGGCGTGTTCGACAACGTGCTGCGCGTGGTTGCCGAAGGTCCCCAGCTGCCCTGGCTCACGACTCTGTCGAAGATGTCGCAGCAGTACATGCCCTGGCTCGAGGGGCGCCCTTCGTCGTTTGCTGCTTTCCTGGTCGCGACCTTGCTGATCTGGGCGGTCTGGCGGCTCCCACATCCGTGGCGGCCGTGGAATCAGCGGGCTGATCAGGCGGGGTGGCGCTGAGGGACGGACCGGAGCAGACTACACCGTTCCGTCGAACCGCGCGTCTGGCGTTGTCACAGCCAGATCTCAGTCGAGCACTTCGGCGAAGTATTCGCGGAGGTCGATCGTCAGCGTCGGAGCGTGACCTCCCGGCCGCCACTCGATCGTCTCACTGCAGGATGGCGCGACGCAGGCTCAAAGGCGTCATCGATTCTTCGCGACCGGTGTCACATTCCTTCTCCGGCACCGGGTCGGGAGGAGCGGCCTACTCGTGAGCCGGCAGCGGCTCCATCGTTCGCGGGTCAACGGGCACCTGAACCTCATCGCGGTACGGTGAAGTCATCATGACCACACGCATTCGCGGGAAGGCGTCCATGAATTGCAGGTACGACCAGCCCCAGAGCCCGAGGAATCCCAGCGACACACCTAACTCCCAGATGCCAAAGGGAGCGGACGTGGCGCTCAGGTGGGCGTTGGGGTAGATCTCCAGATATCGCTGGATCCAGATCCCGAAGATCGAAGCAAGGGCAAACAGCGCCATCGTCGGCGTGAACAGCTTGGGCGCTTTCCCCATCAGGCCAAAGAATGGCGAGAATGCCAGCACCGCCATTGCCACGGTGACGTTCACCCACGGTTCGATGAGGCGCAGACGGATGTAGTGCGTTTCCTCACCGATGTTCCCGTACCAGATCACCAGCAGTTGCGAAAATGTCAGGTAGCCCCAGAAAGCGGTGAAGGCGAAACAGAGCTTTCCGACATCGTGGTAATGGTGCGTGGTGATCAGGTCTTCGGCTCCAAGGAACCTGCGCCACGCACGCAGCAGCAGGGCGAAGATCATCAGGTTGACGATCCAGCCGCCCATGAACACCTGCCACCCGTACATCGTCGACTGGAAGTGGAAATCCATGGACATCGACAGGTCCCACGCGAGCATCGTCCATCCGAACCCGAACAGCAGAGCGAGGAATACTGCCAGCCGGCCCTGTAGCGAGTGAGTCGAGTGCAGTTCGCGACGCTCCTCGCCAAAGCCGCGGCGCATGCGCTCGCGCAGACCCCGCGCCCAGCTCGCCCCCCACTCCGGTGTCAATCCCACGTCGAGACGCACCGATGTCCAGACGTACCAGACGCTCAGGGCCGTGATCATTCCGAAAACGAGCACTCCGCGCATCGACCAGAATACGGGATTCAGCCACGTCGCCTTTTCGGGAATTGCGATGTGTTCGTGCGTCCATGGGAAGATGTGGTCGCGCCCGAAGAACAGCGTGACCAGCAGCAGAACGAAGGCGATCGGCAGCCAGGCCACGAACCCTTCCTCGAAGCGGATCACCGGGCGCGACCAGCGCGCAGTCGTGATGCGCTGGACGGCGGTGAACATCACCGCGGCCGAGCTGGGTATGGTGAAGAACAGCCAGTTGACGTGGAATGCCTGCCACGCGCGATCGACTCCGGTGGCGGCGCCAAGGATGAAAACGGTGAATCCGACCACTGCCAGAACCGCCGCGATTGTCTTGAGATTCCGCGGCAGGGGCCTGCGGTTTATCAGTGCGACGAGCTCCTCGCGCGAGGGCACGTGGTGATGAACGTGTGCACTCATCAGCGCACTCCCTGAGGCTGGGTGGCCGCGCTGTCTCTGGCCTGGCCGGCCGTACCTGGTGTAGTCGCGGGGGGCGCGACCCAGCGGTTGGGGCCGAGCGTCGTCCGCCCCGGTACCGCCGGGCCGGTCACTCCGGGCATGGCTACGGGGCCGGTCTCGAAGGGCAGGCCGGGCGTCATTCCCTGCAGGGCCCGGAGGTAGTTGACCACATCCCAGCGGTCCCGCTCTTCTATCCGGTTGTAGGAGGGCATTGCCCCGCGCCCGTTCCTTATTATCGCGAACAGGTAGCCGTCGCTCCTCACCCGCGTCATCTCGGCGTTGATCGGCATCGGAATCATGCCAAGGGTTGTACTCGTCCCATCACCGGCGCCGGTGTTCCCATGACAAACCGCGCAGTTGATCTGATAATACATGCGCCCGTTGATCAGCGAACCCGCGTCAACTGCGACTGGATTCGTCACGATCGTCGCGATCGAATCGAGCGCGCCGGGCGAGGGCGTGTAGGAAACCTGATAGGCCGCGACCGCTGTCCCCGTCGTCGGGACCGAGCCTTCGGGTGCTCCCCGTACCCTGAGAATGCTGTCGCTCTCCCAGGTAGTCACCATCGGCGTCCGCTTGAAATCGGTGAACCAGTCACAGCCGGTGACCAGTGTGCACGCCGTGGCCAGCAACAAGCCTCTAGCGTTCATCCCGCACCTCCACCGCTCCGTGAGCACGCAGCATCGCCTCCGCTTCGCGGAGCCGCTCGGGCGGCGCCTCGACGAAAATGCCGTAGTCACCGTGCGTGAAACGCGGGTCCGCACCGACCGTCATGGTGATCTTTGGAATGCGCGAGTTGATGAACATGCCGGCCACCGTCGCCAGCGACCCAACCAGTACCATCAGCTCGAACGCGAATATCGTATACGGGATCCACGTGGCGATCGCCTTGCCACCGACGACCAGCGGCCAGTATTCGGACGTCCAGATCGCGATCCAGTAGCCGAACGTCGCACCGAGAAAGCCGCCGATGAGTGTGAACCGCCGCACCGGGCTGGGAGGAGGATCGATCGCGTGCTCCAGCTCGTGCCGCGGTGTGGGAGTGTAGACGGTGAACTGCCTGAAGTTCGCCTTCTTCAGCGCCTCGATGGCGTCACAGGTGGCGTCGAGTTCGCGGAAGGCTGCAACCATGCCGATGCGCATCAGTCGTGTTCTCCCGGTGTTTCGGTTCCCCACGGCTTGTGCAGCCCGGAGGTATCGATCCCCTGACCCCGTGCGTGACTGCGCAGCCTTGGTGGAACTATTTCCTTGACTTCGGCGATCGCAACCACCGGCAGCTGCTTGATGAACAACAGGAACCACATGAAGAACCAGCCGAACGACCCGTTGAGAATCGAGACGTCGACCCAGCTCGGCATGTAACCCGACCACTGCCAGGGCTCGAACTCGTGAGACAGCGACGGCACGATGATCACGAAGCGCTCGTACCACATCCCGAGATTGATGAACAGCGACAGGATGAACAGCCAGGACGGGTTTCTCCTCAGCTTCTGCGAGAAGAGCGAGAGCGGCAGGATCATGTTGCAGGTCAGCATGATCCACGCCGCCCACCACCACTGTCCGAAAACGCGGTTCCAGAAGTAGTCCTGCTCGTACATGTTCCCGCTGTACCACGCGATCCAGAACTCGATGATGTAGGCGCAGCCGACGATCAGGGACGTCGTCAGGCAGAGCTTGGCGGCCGCATCGAGGTGGTTGATCGTGACGTAGTGCTGCAGCCTGAAGAACTTCCGGATCGGGATGATGATCGTGAACACCATCCCCAGCCCCGAGAAGATCGCCCCCGCCACGAAATACGGCGGGAAGATCGTCGTGTGCCAGCCCGGTGTGAGGGCCATCGCGAAGTCAAAGGACACGATCGAGTGGACCGACAACACGAGCGGAGTCGAGAAGGCAGCCAGGAACAGGTACATCCGGCTGAAATGACGCCATTCAGGCTCCGAGTTGCGCCATCCCAGCGACAGCACGGCCAGAATGCGTTTGCGTACAGGGTTGGTTTCCCGATCGCGGAGAACAGCGATGTCGGGAATGAGACCGACGTAGAGGAACGTCGCCGATACAGTCAGGTAGGTCGAAATCGCGAAGACGTCCCAGACGAGCGGGCTCTTGAAGTTGGGCCAGAGCAGTCGCCAGTTTGGGTACGGCACCAGCCAGAAGAACTTCCATGGCCGGCCGATATGGATGATGGGGAACAATCCCGCGGTCATGACCGCAAACACCGTCATCGCTTCGGCGCAGCGGTAAATCGTGGTCCTGAACCCCGCCCGGAACAGATAAAGAATCGCGGAAATCAGCGTCCCGGCGTGCCCGATACCGATCCAGAACACGAAGGTGATGATGTACACTCCCCACATCACCGGCGGGTTGTAGCCCGCATTGCCAAGCCCCCAGTAGATCTGGTAGGTCCAGGTGCCGGCGCCCCACAGGAAAAGGAGAATCGCCACACCCAGCGCCATGAACCAGCCGCGGGTTGGCCGCAGCGTCGACGTTATTTCCCGATCGACCTGCTCGTAGTCCCTGACCGCCGGGAGCTGAACGTCAGCGCTGGCGATGTTGGGCCGCATGGGTTCGACAGAGCTCGCCATCAGTGGTTCACCTTCTTCAGGTAGACCACGGCTGTGTAGGTGTTGAGCTCGGGGAAGACGTGGTATCCGCGCCTGTCTTCGGCCTGGCCGGCAACCTTCCACGTCGGGTCGGCTGCGTCACCGAACACTATGGCGCGCGACGGACAGGCCTGCGCGCATGCAGTCGTGAACTCGTCGGCGCGCAGCTCGCGGTTCTCGAGTCGCGCCAGATTTTCGGCGTCGCGGATGCGTTGCACACAGAAGGTGCACTTCTCCATCACGCCCTTGCCGCGCACGGTTACGTCGGGATTGAGCTGGAGGTGAAGTGGTTCGGGGAAGGCGTACTGGCGCCGCTCCTTCTCACCGTAGCCGTGCCAGTTGAAGTAGCGGACCTTGTACGGACAGCCGTTGGAGCAATAACGGGTACCTACACACCTGTTGTAGACCTGCACGTTGAGGCCGTCCGGAGCATGATACGTCGCATAGACCGGACAGACAGGTTCGCACGGTGCGTTGCCGCAGTGCTGGCAGAGCATCGGCAGGAAGCGCGTCTCGAACGGACTGCTTCCGTCCTCGCCCCCCTCGAAGTAGCGCTCGATACGGAGCCACGCCATCTCGCGGCCCTTGAGAATGTTGGCTCCGGGCCGCGTCTCCCACCCCGAGCCGTCGCCCGAGTGAAATGGGCGGAGCGACCTTCCCTGCCAGCGCGCCCCTACAGTTGGAATGTTGTTCTCTGCGTAGCAGGCAGTGACGCAGGCCGAACAACCCGTGCAGCGGGCGAGGTCGATCGTCATCGCCCACCGCCGCTTCGCCATCCCGCTCCAGTGGTCCGGGTGATACATCCCCTTGTCCTTCGACCCGGGATCGCCAAGGTCTCCCTGTGCATCGTTAGCCACAGGTGATCTGAGTCCGGGCAGGAACTCGTGACTGGCGTCGCCGGGGAGCGCATGATGCTCTTCTTCGGCACCAGAGGTATACTCGGCCACGGTCAGCGCCCGCGCGATTCCGCGCCCATGCTGGCGGGCCGAGCCTTCAGTGGACACCAAGTCCGAGCGGCCGGCGGCCCGCGCTACCTGTGCCCGTGACTGAGTCAGGGCGAGACCACCCGCTGCATCAAACGTGGCGCCAAGGGCGTCGAGAGCGTTGACGCCAATGCCCTCGGCATAGCGCCCGTAGGCAGTGTGTCCCTGTCCAAGGGCAACGGCCACCGTATCCTGCCTGATCCCGAGCCAGGGCCAGGCCGGCGCCGTGATTACGCCATTGGCGGTCGTTACCGTCACGTGGTCTCCGGGCCCTACACCCAGATTGCGCGCCGTGAGCGGGTGAATCTCGATCCACGATTGCCAGGCGATCTTGGAGACCGGATCGGGGAGCTCCTGCAACCAGGGCTTGTTGGCCCCCTCTCCTCTGCCCAGCGTTGGACTGGAGAAGGTGACGAGGAAATAGTCCCCGTCTCCGCCGATCTGGGCCTGCGAAGCCGCGCCGGTCGCTGGCGCAGTTGTCGTCGAAGCGCGCGCCCCGGTCGTGCCGCTCAGCATTCCGCTCGCCAGTGCCGCGGTCACCGTCTGCGATCCGTAGCGGCTAAGAATTACTTCCCTGTAGTTGCGCTGCGTGTAGCGCGGTGCCAGCGCCGGGTCTCCCTGCGCCGCCTGGAGCATCACGTCACCGGTCGACAGGGTGTCAAAGATCCGGTTCATGACCGGCTGCTGCAGCGAGACCAATCCCGGGGCTGACTGTGCGTCTCCCCATGATTCGAGCGGATGGTCGTCGGGGAGCACCAGGTCGCAGAGCGACGTCGTTTCGTCTGGATAACTCGAAAAGGAGATCTTGTAACCGATCCGGCCCATGGCTTCCGCGAAGCCCAGCGCGCGCGGCGTGTCGTAGGCGGGATTGACGCCGCGAACGAAAAGCAGCGGGATGTTGGACGCATTTTGTACGACCGCCTGCAGCGCCCCGGCTCCGACCGCCGATCCGTAACCGCTGAGGGCCCGTCCCGGCAGCACCGTTACTCCAATTGCACCGGTGGCACGATTGATTGCGGCAACTGCTGCTGCGACGTTCGCCGCGTCCGGGGTGCCAACTCCGGATATGACGAGATTGGGTCGCGCCGAACCGAGCGCGTCGGCCACGCTCCGCAATGTGTCTGCGCTCACGTCAGCTGCGGCCGCTGCCTCCTCGATCGTTCCGGTGCCGCCACCCCCAACCGCGGAAAGCAGGGCACGCGCGATCGCACCCTCACTTCCGGGGCGGCATGCGATCCATTCATCGGCGTTGAGACCGGTCAGTGAGCGCCGCGCTCCGATGTAGATGAACCTCGGAGCTCCGTCGAGTCTGGCTCGTGCGTCGGAAAAGGACATCTGCTGCGGAACCGACGCACCCCAGCCGTCGAGGAAGTCGGCGCCGATCGACACGATGACGCGTGCGGCGGCGAAATCATAGGAAGGCATCGCAGCACCGTATTCGCGTGCCGCTGCCGACATCGCGCCGTGATCGGCGGCGGCGTCGTACTGAACATGAACAGGGAAGCCGTTTGCGCTGAGCCAGCCGTCAAGAAACCCCGAAAACGTTCCGCTCTCAGGTCCATTGAGAAAGACAACGTTTCCGGCCCGGCCCGAGGCACGCACCTCCTGTAGACGCGTCCGCAGGGTTGTGAGCGCTGTCTCCCAGGTCGTGGGGACCAGTCGCTCGCCCTCGCGGATCATCGGGGAGCGGAATCGATCCGGGTTGTAGAGACCCTGCAGCGCCGACTGCCCCTTCGCGCAAAGTGCGCCGCGATTGACGGGATGTTCCGGATTGCCTTCGAGCTTGATCGCCCGGCCGTCGCGAACCTCGGCGATTATGCCGCACGAGGCCGCACACTCGCGGCAGGTGCTGCTGTACCAGGTAGAGACGCCGGGGACGGTATGATCGGGTGAGGCGAGGTAGGGTATCAGCGCCTCTACCTGCTCATTTGTGCAGCCGATGGCCGCACCAGCCGCACCCGCGGTTCCGAGCACCTTGAGAAACTCTCGGCGTCTGACGCCGGATGTCTGGCTCATTCAGTGCATCCTTTGCGTAAACTGGGAAGCGCGGCTGGTAGCGCGCCGTGCAAAAGCCCGCTCAGCGTCATCAGTAGTGACAGATCGCGCAGTCGTAACGGGCCCGGCGCGGCTCCGACTGCGCCACTGAAACCGTGTCGCCCGCCATCTGTCGCCCCGAGCGCTCGTCATAGCCGTTGACGTGGCAGGTGAGGCACCAGCCCATGTTCAGCGACGCGTATTGATAGACCTGCTCCATGTCCTGGACAGGCCCGTGGCAGCTCTGGCAGGTCACGCCGGCGTTGACGTGACGCATGTGGGGAAAGCGCACGTATTCGGGGAGCTTGTGAATGCGAATCCAGGGGATCGGACGCCACTTGTCGGGCTGGCCCACTGGAGCAAACTCCTGGAGCTTGCGCAATTCTTCACTAGTCCGCGCGGGCAGGCTGTCGCGCGCGCGCAACTGCGGGCCGATGATGGTGTGACAGCCCATGCACGTCCCTACCGCGGGTAATCCCGGGTCGGGCGACTTGTTGGCACTGTAGTGGCAGTAGAGGCAGTTCATCCCCAGGGTCTTGACATGGACCGGATGGGGAAACCGGATGGGCTGAACCGGGGAAACTCCCTGCGAAGAAGATGCGCCGCTGTACGCCGAGAGCAGAGTTGCCGAAATCGCGATCGCGAGAAATGCCGGCAGCAGAGCCCAGGAGCGCCTGTGGGTCATCGGACCGTGGGAGTGGGGTGTTGGAGGCTTGTGAAGATTTTCACAAGCCTCCACTTCCGCGGCGAAAAATGGATGAGTGGGTCATGGGACGCAAGAGAAAGAATGAAAGGGAGTTGCGCGTCACCATGCCGACGGGTCGGCGAGCCTGATCTGCTGAACATCCGCCTCCAGAAGCTCCAGATTCGCGCGCGGTAGCTCAGCCAGTCGGAGGGGCCACATCGATCCGTAAAGAAATCGATCGGCACCCACGCTTCGCAGGAGATGCGACAGGTCGTCAGCCGGGGGCCCCCAGATCCAGCTGATCTCATAGAAGACAAACCGCCGCTCCTCGGGAGTAAGTCCCCAGTGGATTTCCTCCACGAGGTCGCGCCCCGCCGCCGAGACAACGATGCGGACACCGGTCCGCTGCCGCGCGAGTTCTCTTACATGCGCCGCACTGAGGTCTGGGGGTGTGTCAGGCGTGTGGCGCTGCCTCAAATCTTCGAAGCGCACGGTGAAAATGAGCGCCAGCTTTCGCGATGCGCATCTCTCCCCCAGCTGTCGCATGCGGTCGTCACCGGGAACGAGACCCCAGAGCTGCGGATAGGCGCGCACCGCAGCGCAACCTCGACTCTTGGCTTCGTCGACGAGGTTGGCCGACCCCGGCCAATCGGGCCTGACGATCGGCGCAGGAACCAGCCGGGCTCGGTGTGGCTCCAGAGTTTCAAAGAGTTCACTGTTGGATGGCCCTGGGTCTCGATGGAACGCTCCGGGCAGGTGACCCACCCATGCCCTGGCCACGTTCTCGCGATCGAGCACGGAGACGAGTGCCTCCGGCTCCGGATGCGCCAGGTGGCGATATGGGAATCCACCGACGAAGGTGCTTACGTCCACCGGGATCATGGGTGTTGTCATCTGCCGGCCGTCAGTGAACCGAAAGCGCCGTTGGGAAAGATCCGGGCCGCGTTCTTCCAGCGCACCTCTTCAAGCTCGTCAGCCGAGAGACCGAGAGTTTCCAGGGCGCGTAGCTTGGCGAGGCCTGTGCAAAGCGTGATGTCAGCCCCCCAGAGGAGTCGTCGCGCACCGACCGCATCGAGCGCGCCATCGAGCATTCCCCGGTCAACCCCACTCCCCGACAGGTCGAGGAGGACGTTGGGAACGTCACGGACAGCAGCAGAAGTATGTGCATAATCACCACCACCACCGATATGTGCGAGGATGAAGCGGACGTCCGGGTGCCGCTCCGCCAGCTGCACCAGATCATTGGCGTCGGAGGCATCCTGACCAGGCCAGTGGCGGCGCCGGTGTTGCCAGATGTGGTGCAGGACCGGAAAGCCCAGTGCACCGGCGCGCCTGATGAGCGGGTCGAGCAACGCATCGTCACAGCGCCGTGCCGCCGCCAGCTTGAGGCCGATTGTTCCCTGTGCCGCGCAACGGTCGATCTCTCGCAGAGCGTCACTTGTGTCGTTCGGGTTTACGGCGACATAGGAACGAACGCGGTTCGCGTTGGCCCTTTGCACAGCGAGCATCGCATCGTTGCCCGTGACTGTGTCCGCGGGCGACTGGAAGTAAGTCGGGGAATTCGCTCCCCACGAGCCGAGCACGGACCCCACGTGCCAGGTGATCCCGATGGCCTCTCCAGCCTCCAGCCGTCTCCGGTTCTGGTGGTTCCAGCTCGGTATTCCACAGCCGTCATGGTAAAAGTGCGCGTGAACGTCGATCAGCGGCGTCACTGCACACGGCTCTGCCTTCACTCCGCCCTCTCCTCGTCCGCCTCGTCGGCTTCGATTTCCTCGACCAGATTCACGAACGTGGTGCTTGCAAGTCGCTCGATCTCCACCTGGACGTCATCGTTGTCGTGTGCGAGCGCTGCATAGTTGTAGGCGCCACGTTTGAAGAGAATGCCGGTGCGGGCCGCGGTCCGCAGGAAGCGACTCTCCCGCGTCGCGTCGGCGAAGCGGAAGTACCACATCTCATCGAGCCCGTCGATCGTTACGCCTTCCAGCCCGCTCGCCTCGAGTGCCTTGCCGACCGACTCTCTCATCTGCGCTCCGGCCCGGGCCAGGCTTGCGCAGACGTCCAACTCTGCGTAGCGCTCCAGGACAGCCGCAACCGCACCGAGGGCCGAGCTTTCACCGGCGGCGGTTGTGGTAATCCAGGTTCCGCGGGCCGCGTCCATTACGGCTTTGCTGCCGACCAACGCGGCTACGGGGAACCCGCAGGCCATCGCCTTGCCGAAAACGGCGAGGTCCGGAGTCTGTCCGGTGAGTGCCTGATATCCTCCACTGGCGAGCCTGAAGCCGGTTTTCATCTCGTCGAGGATAAAGATGGCCCCGGCGCGTGCACATCCGGACCTGGCACTCTCGATCCATGCCGCTGACGGCAGACGTTCCTGCACCGGTTCCAGCAATACGCACGCGAGATCGGCCCCTGCCTGCGCGATCGCTGCCTCGAGGGCGTTGACATCGTCAAATGGGACTCGCCGTACCTCGGTGTGGGCGCTCGCCGGTATCCCCTTTCCTTCGTTGGACCAGTCATGCCAGCCGAAGTACCCGGAGCAGATGACTACAGAGCGGCCAGTGGCGGCTCGCGCTATTCTCACCGCCGCGGCCACGGCATCGGCTCCCGTCTTGAGAAACCGCACTTGCTCGGCGCACGGTATGACGTCGCAGAGGCGCTCGGCGAGATCCACTTCGAGCACACTCGCCAGCCCGGCGACGTTGCCGCCCGCTGCCGCTTCGATGACCCCGCGCACAACACCATCGTCGCCGTAACCGAGGCTCACGGACCCTAAAGCCATTGTGCAATCGATCAGATTGCGGCCGGCGGGCGTGGTGAGAACACAGCCGTGCGCCCTCGCATAGTGAGTTGGAGCACCGTCAGGGTCGGAGCCGTAAATGGCCTGGGGCTGACGCGAACCGGTCGACGAGCCCCCAGGCAGGACGGCGAGGGCACGATCGGTCCATTGCCGGTCGACATCGCTCCCATCCAACCACTCTTCTTCGGGTGCGCTTTCCCCGGGTTGGTCAACGGGCTCGTCGCCGACGTTCCCGGTCGGAGGAGTGTCGTCCCTGTCGCGTCGTCCGAAAAGTTTGCCGAATGCCATTAGTCAAGTTGGTGTCCGATGGAAAGCATGAACGTCATCCTCTTCGCCTCTTCGCCTTCTTCGCCCTCTTCGCTCTTTTCGCTTTTTCAGTCTTTTCGCTTTTTTCAGTCTTTGCGCTCTTTTCGCCCTTTTCGCCTTCTTCGTCCTCCTCATCCTCTTCATCCTCTTCGCCCTCTTCGCCCTCTTCGCCCTCCTTATCCTCCTTCCTCGCGCTCCTCGCGCTCCTCGCGTTCGACCATCGGCAGCCCCGCCATCTCCCTGAAGCGGTTGAGCGAACGCACGACCTCGATCCACATCGCTCGCATCAACATGATCTCGCGCGCGTCGGGAGCGGCCCTGAAGCCAACGACGCGCGCTGACCTCATGATATGCTCCCGATGACGAGTCTTGAAGAACTCGATGGCCTCCAGAGCACGTTCCTGATCCTCGAAAAGGCGTTCGAACTGCTCGCCGCTGGCCGGAGGGGCGTCGTGGCGTGGAGGGTTGATCGGGCGAGTCCGATCACCTGCAGCTACGTGCAGCTCGTAGAGGGCGATGACGATCGCCTGCGCCAGGTTGAGCGATGCGTGCCCCGTGGTCGGAATGGTCACCACGGCGTGCGAGCGATCGAGTGCCTCGTTAGGCAGCCCATCGTCTTCGCGACCGAAAAGGAGGACCGGTCGGTTCCCGGGCATGTCCGACCTCGCGACGACAACCGCGGCCATCTGGCGCGGACCGAGAAGGTCCCAGCGAACACGGCGCCGCCGCGCAGTGAAGGCGCCAACCCACGTTGTATCGGCCAACGCTTCATCCAGCGTGCCCACTTCCCTGATGCGCTCGATCACGTCCAGCGTATCATGGGCGATCCCCTCCAGCCGGTATGCGGTCCAGGGAACCGGGCGCACGAGTACGAGGTCAGCAAAGCCGAAGTTCTTCATCGCTCTCACTGTGGCCGCGATGTTGATCACGTTCTGCGGTTCGTAGAGCACGATTTGGACACGATCCAGTGCGGCCACCCTGCTCCCCTCACTCATCGGTGACCACGAAGCCGAGCCATCGTACCGGGTCTTCCCTGTCTCCCCGCAGGTAAACGAACTCGCCGCCGGCCGGCGGCCACACCGCCGCAAGTTGGCCGCGCCTCCGCTCGCGATCAGGGACTATTTCATTCACCACGACCGCCGACCTGAAAAACGAGCCGTTTCCGGCGCCGAGTTGAGACCGGGAAATCGTCACGTCGATCTGGTAACCGTTTGCCGTCTTCCCCCATGATGCAAGAAGCTGAGCTCCATTGGCGTGACCAGTTCTCGGGGTCACGCGAACGGACCCTTTACCGGTGCTGCGCCCGCTTACCTCTGGCACGAGGATCCACGACCCCAAGAAGCCCGACTCCGGCACGTCCAGATAGAGCTGCACTCCATCAGAGTTGATGTCCGGGTGCTCGTTGTCGAGAGCGTTCGTCTCCATTCTCGGAGCAAATGTGGGGACCGGCTTTGCCACGTCCACGTTCATCAGAATATCACGCGGGTTCGACCGGACTCGCCAAATCGCGCTCGGTGCTCCGGCCTCGAGCCACGAGCTTTCCGATTTCCGATAGTGTGCTTCGCCGAGCTCGAGCTTCACTTCCCTGTCTCCAGCCAACAGGTAACGAGGGGCCGACTCACGCGGCTCGGTCGCGACACGCCGGCTGCCGGAGGACGTTCCCGGTGCCTGAGTCTCAGGCATCAGGTCAATCGAGCTGCGGGCGCCGCCGGATCGCAGTTGTATCGACCAGCGGCCGTCACTCTCGAGCCTGTGCGAGTGCTCTTCGTCATTCCCGAGCAGGACACCTGCAGTCTGGCCGCCGAATTCAACTGACGCGACGGCAGCCGACCAGCTCCACACCATGACCGAGGTGCCGCGGGCACCGCGGGTCGTGAAACGGGCAAGGTAGAACGCGTCGGATGCCTCGCGCCCCGCACGCGCCTGCAGCTTCCACCATTCACTTTCGTCGCCACCGATAAAGAGACGAAACGGGAGGGAGTGACCAACTGTGGAAAGCTGGCGGATCCTGCCGGTTCGCCAGGCTTTCGTCACGAACTCCGTGCCACTACCGGGCATTGCCGGGAACCCCGGTTCCTCTGTCCACTCCACGTCATCGTCGTCAACTAACGGGACGTGAAGGGGGAGGTCGAGCGTAAGCTCCTCATCATCGTCAGGTTCTGCTTTTTCCCAGTCCACACGGTCAACCATGTAACCGGGCATGAGCACAACCCTCCTCGTGACGGCAGCACGGGGCAGTTGGGCGGTTGCTGCGACCAACCCGGCCGCTCCTCTCTCGTCCCAGGCGATCAGCGCTCCGTCGACCGGCGGCTGCGACATCCCGTCGACCATCGGCGCGTTGTGCGCCAGGGTCGACCTGTACCAGAAGAGTGACTCATCCACGTAGGAACGCGTTCCGGGATCTTCGAGGATCCTGTCCCTGCCGTTCACGAGCCAGAGGTTGAGGCGATCAGGATGTCCATGGCCGCCACCACTCAGGCCCCAGTCGAGCGCGACGTAGACCTGACCCGCGTCGCGCCTCAGCACCGAAAACCCCTGGGCTGGCAGATGCACCGACCGTGGCGTCCATCGCTCCGCCGCCGGCAGGACCGGCCGCGCGCAGAGAAGGGACTTCCAGCCTAACGACGAGCGGTCGAGCGCGGTCGCCGGCACGTTCCTCTCCGCTTCCGCGGTCGACACCGCTCTCCCGGTTGGTCCCGGCCCCACGTCCACCGCCGGGCGGTAAAGCTCTCCCAGAATCGAAGCCAGGTCGGGGTCAGGTCGGCGCGCAAGACCAAGTTCACACGATTCCGCCATGCGCCACTGCTGCAGTGAAACGGCGTATTGCGAATCTCTGCGCGCGGGGAACGTGAGGTCAGGGAGTGCCGTCAGGAATGGAGTCAGGAACCCGCGCTGAAATCTGGCCCCAGCCACTTGCGACAGTTGGAGGCCCGCCGACTCGGCCATCGTCACACCGTACCAGAGACCGCGGTGGGCGAATAGATGATAGTTTTCGCCCTCGTACCACGAGCCGTCGGCGAGCAGTGCCGTGTTCAGGATCGACTGGAGTCCATTGTTTCCGGAGATTCGCTGCTCGAACTCGTCGTCCCTCCCCAGCATGCGCGCTCCGGCGGCGAGCGCTGCACAGTTCCATGCTTCGCGATTGCTCAGGCCTTCGGGATACCCTGCGATCAGCTGCACAGCGGGCTCGATGATCCTGTCAGTCACCAGCTGCACTAAAGAGTCAGCGTCTCCGTCATCACCGAGGAGCGAGCCGGCCACCGCGACCTGCAGCAGCCAGATCGACTCGAGGTAGGTGCTGAAGAAGAGTCGCGAGGGCCCGAGTACGTTGTCGCGGTTCGGATAGTGGAGGTAGAGATCGGAGTAGCCCTCCAGAATGCGAATCGCCAGTTCCCGACAATCCTTGTCCCCGGTCAGGAGGCTCAGCGCTGCCGCGTGTACCGAGCGCTCCGACAACCAGAGCTGGTAGTTCATCACCCACCAGCGGTAATGCTCCTCCTCGGTGAAGGTCTCGCCGCAGACCGGGCAGCGGTGAGCGCGCGGTGACCAGGGGTCGAAGTCGAGAAGACATCGATGAACCGGGCAGCGGCCACCGATCCTCGTCATTTTCGCCTTTTCGCGCGGGATCCACAGGTCGGCGACGAGGAGCCGGCCGAGGTCGCGGCGAAGCGAAACCGTGAGTCCCGACAGTTCGCGGCGGGCAACCTCACGCCGCTCAGGTGTTGCCTCCCTCCGGAGCAGCAAACTCAAGGCAGCGTCCCCCTCTGGCTGCCGCCGTTCCTCTGCCCCCGCTCCCTGTTCAGTCGCCACCGCACGAGTGAGACCAGTTCCCCGCGCAAGTCCATCGTCACGCCATCGATCTCTCGCCTGAGACCCTGAATCCCACGCGCGTGATAGAGCCAGGCAACCGGTGCCTTGTCCGCCAGCAGCGAATCGATCGATCGCCACGTGGTCCGTGCCGATTCATCGCCGGCACTTTTTCGGGCCGCCAGGAACAGACGATCGAGCTCCCGATCGTGAAAGCCGGCGTAATCGAGCGCGCCGCCAGACTGCGCTGACGAAAACATGGCCTCGATGTGGCTCAGGGAGATGTCGCCGGGGATCCCTGTGACGAGTGCATCGAATCGCTTCTCGCTCGCCCGGGCGTCGGCAAGAAAGCTGGCCAGCTCCATCTGTTGTATGTCCGCCGCCACACCCAGATCGCGCAAGTCCGCCTGAAGGAGCTGCTCGAGCGAGTTGTCTCCACTACCCACGGTGCGGATTGTGAGCCGCAGCTCGACTCCTGCTCGCCGTCGTTTGCCATCGTTCCCCTTCGGCCAGCCGGCGGAGTCGAGCGCTGCTCCCGCGTCGATGCCAGGGCCGGCGGGTCCCGGCGTCGCCCAGGGATGTTCCGCCGGGACCGCACTCACCGCCGGTGTCGCGTAGCCGGCCAGGGCAACACCTACCAGCCGCTCCCGGCGAATTGCTGCGCTGATCGCGCGGCGTATTCGCGGGTCGTCGAACGGCGGCCGGCTGGTGTTGAATACCATGGCGTAGGTAAAAGCCACGGGATAATCCAGCACGCGGAGCAGTGGATCGCGCGCCGTTATCCCGGCCATCGTCGGCGAGATTCCTGCGACATGAAGGTCACCACTCACGAGGCCGGCGAATTTGGTCGTTGCCTCATCGACCACCGCTACCACAAAGCGCTCAAGTGCCGGCGGACCTCCCAGACTGGCAGGAAAGTCGGCATTGCGCCCGAAGACCCAGTGGCGCCCCGGACTGCGGCTCACGAAGCGGAACGGTCCGTTGCCCGTTGGAGCGAAACTGAACGGAGCAGACCGCAGCTCTCCGGGTGAATAGCGCGCAAGAAGGTGGGCGGGGGCTATCGGCAGCTCGCACAGCACCAGCGGAAACCTGGCTTGTGGGTCCGCGAAGTGGATCGTTATTGCGAGTTTCCCGGACGAACTGACGGAATCGATGGAAGCGAGATCAGCGCGACGGAAGAAGCCGGTTCCCGGATCGCGCGCGGCGTTGATCGTGAACACCACGTCGCCAGCCGTCGTTGGTGTTCCATCGTGCCATCGCAGGTCTCCTGCCAGCGTCAGCTCCAGCGAGCGCCGGTCATGTGACCACACCCATGAGCGAGCGAAGTAGGGCGCCGGCCCCAGGACACTGTCGTAGCGAGTCAGTGTTACGAAGAGTGCATGACGCTGCACCTGTCTCGCCAGGGGATGTATCGTCGTCAGCGGGTTCGCGGATTCAAGGTCGGCACCGGACGCCATCACCACCGTATCGTCGGGCACCGGTCGGGAGGTGCAGGAGACGGCCAACAGGACCGCGGCAAGGCGGATCAGACTCACCGTTGACTGAAGGCGTACACCCGGCATAATGGCGTTGTGCGTATCCTCATTCGTCGAGCCCTCGAAGCCCTGGTCCTCACCTGGCTCGTCGTCTCGATAACCTTTGTCGTTGCGCGCCTCGCCCCCGGCGACCCGGTGGAATTGCTGATTCCTGCCTCCGCGACGCCGGAGGACGCACAGAGGCTGAGAGTCGCCTTCGGGCTCGACCAGTCCATTGCCGTGCAATATGCAAAATGGCTCGCGGGAGTGCTGCGCGGCGACCTTGGCCTCTCGTTCGCCAGCGGAGAGCCGGTCGGTTCCGTGATTGCGCGGGCGCTGCCGATTTCGATCTGGCTTGGTGCCACTTCTCTCCTCGTGACGTTTGTGGCCGGAACGCTCATCGGTTTCTGGCAGGCGGCACGGCGGTCGTCGTGGTTCGACCGGATCGCGACGGTGGTGACGATGACCGTATTCGCGGCCCCGGCCTATTGGCTGAGCCTCGTACTGGTTGCTGTCTTTACCTGGGGCGCGGCTCGTTGGGGGTGGCCGGCTGCACTCAGACTCCCTGCTTTCGGTGTTGAGGCCCCCGGGAGTACGGCGACGGGTGCTGCACGGATTCTGGACATCGCACGGCATTCGGTACTACCGGTATCGGTTCTTGCGCTGATAGGAGCAGCCGGCATCGCCCGCTACGCTCGTGCCGCCGCTCTCGACCTCATGGGCAGCGACTTCGTTCGTACCGCTCGAGCCAAGGGTCTGGCAAGTCGCTCAGTCCTGCTGCGGCACGTAGGCCTGAATGCCGTTCCGCAACTGATCATCCTGCTGGCGCTTTCGCTGCCAGGCGTCATCGCCGGTTCCGTCTTCGTCGAAACAGTCTTTGCGTGGCCGGGGATGGGCCGAGCAATGCTCAGCGCCATTGCTGCGCGAGACTACCCGGTGATTGTTGCGATAACGATCATCTATTCGCTTGCCGTCATCGCCGCGAACGCACTGGCCGACGTGGCGATCGACCGCGTCGATCCGCGACGGCGTTCATGATGCGTCGCTCGACCGCTGGCTCGGTGACCGTACTTGCGGCCCTCGTCATCGGCGCCGCTCTCGTGCCCCTGTTCGCCACCACGGACCCACTTTCGATCGAGGAACTGGCCGAAGCGCGACTCATTCCGCCGCTGGGGCAGAACCCGGCTGGTGATGTGCACCTGGCCGGCACGGACCGGTTTGGGCGCGACCTGCTGGTGCGAGCATTCCTCGCCGCCAGAGTGTCCCTGCTCGTCGGCGTCGCCGGCTCGATATTCGCAGCGGCCCTGGGAATTGCGATCGGACTCATCAGCGGGAGCGGAGGTCGGGTTGTGGATCGGATCCTGATGAGCGTCACCGACGCGGTGCTTGCCATACCCAGGCTGGTCCTTCTTCTCCTCTGTGTTGCCTTGTGGAGACCGGGACTCGCTACTGTTGTGGTCGTGCTTGTCGCGACCGGCTGGATGAGCGTTGCGCGTCTCGTGCGCGGCGAAGTCAGAGGCCTGAGAGGCCGGAACTTCATAGAGGCCGCCCGTACCCTGGGCACACCCCGCCACCTGGTTCTACTGCGTCACATCCTGCCCAATGCTCTCGGTCCGGCGATCGTTGCGGCTACGCTCGGCGTCGGCAATGCTATCCTGCTCGAGAGTGGCCTGGCCTTTCTCGGGCTCGGCGTCCAGCCTCCGACTCCAAGCTGGGGAAACATGATCGCCGGGGGACGTGACCTGATCGTGATAGCGCCGTGGGTGGCACTTGTCCCGGGTCTTTTCCTCGTGATCGCGGTACTCTGTTGTACCCAGCTCGGCGACGCGTTGCGCGACAGGTTGGCCGGGCACGAGGGCGTAACTCTGATCGACCGCTGACCGGCCCTTGCCCGACTCGCGGACCGCGAGCGTTCTTTGCAGGCGTCTCGACACACCTCTACAGGAGAATCGGCATGGCAGTGGCGAAAGTTACGGAGATCATCTCGTCATCACGCAAGTCCTTCGATGATGCGATAGCACTCGGCGTCAAGCGCGCCAACAAGACGTTGCGCAACGTCCGCGGTGCCTGGGTAGATGGAATGAAGGTGAAATGTGAAGGGGGAAAGATCACCGAATATCGCGTGACGATGAAGGTGACGTTCGTGTTGAGTGACTGAAGCCACTGGAAGCGGTGGAGGTGACGAGGTGCGTCAGTCAACGCCTTTCACCTTCACTCCTTCTTCTGCTCACCTGAGCAATAGCAGCGTGGAGACCGCTCGCCGCGGAACGGAAAACAGGACCCGCCCGTCGGTCAGCGGAAGTACACCCAGTGGTGTCTCGTCGAGACGGCAGAGCATCGCCTCCCGTATACCGGGCAGACTCCATTCTCCTTTTGTCGCGTGCCCGGTGATGTTGCTGCAGCGGGCAATTATCCCCGGTCCTCGTTCGGGGAGCTTGGCCGTTTCAAAGCGCAGGCCGTCACCTTCGAGGACCAGACCCCGCGGCACATTCCGCGCTGATGCAACGTGCAGGGTGGACCCGCGCGGCGGGACGAGTTCGTCATCTGCTTCCCTCTCGATAGCTGCCAGCGTCGCATCAGTCGCGAGGCCGTGCGGGTAGAGAGCCAGTCGGCAGTCGAAGGGGCCGTACGATTGAGCGGCGGGCGTTTCAGAGGGCCAGCCGGCGTGCCCTCTGCGTTCAGGAAGGTCCGCGCGGGACAGCTCACCGGTCGCGCGCAGGATGGTGACGGCGACCGTTCCTCCAGCGCCGGCCTCATATTGAGCAAGGCCATCGGAGATTATTGTCAATCCAACTCCGCGTTGCGCATCAAACACTGATGTGTACCGGTGCAAGGGAGCAGATGCGGAGACGACTTCGCAGTCTCCGGGCAGCGACTCACCGGTACCGGACCGGCGCCACAAAGCGCCGAATGCAGCGTCGGCTCGGTGAGCGGCGCCTGAGCAGCCGGACCGAACGACCAGTCGCAGCCTCCAATCGTCAGTCCTGTTCACACCGCTCGCGATGAGGCGCACCGATCTCCGTCCGGCATCGAGTTCGACGAAGACGTTCAGTTCAAGCGACGACTCGGGGTGATGAACGGGTGCGTCGGCAGCGGTCGCAAGGTTGCGCTCTGCTATGGGAATGCTCCACCTGGCAAGAATCCCGCCTCGGAGCGGGCCCCGGCGCGCGAGTCTGGCGCGCCTGAGTTCCGCGACCCGTGTGGTTCCGGGAATCCCGGAGTGCGTGTAGAGGTCGCCACGCTCACCGGTCGATTCAAATCCGAGGACGTTGTCGAACTGCTTTCCATCAGCCGTCCTGATGTGGAGACCGTTCCGCGAACACCAGACTTTCAGGAGGCCGTTGTCGAGCCCGGGACCACCTTCAATTGAGGCACGAACCGGCGTGAATCCAGGTCGTCGACCGCCCTTCGACCGAGGCTCGAGTGGCACAACCTCGATGCCATGACCGGGAAGGTCGTCCATCCAGCACAGGAGGTGATCGCGCCGGACCATGTGACAAACCGGAAAATGCCGGGGTGACTCGTCGAGTGTGTGAACGACTGCGGAGTTGAGGAGCTGCGTCCGTCCGGGCGGTCGGAGCGAAACCGTGACCGGACCCGCTGCATCCACACCGCTGGTGCCCGCTCCCACAGGAACGCGTGCCAGGGGCGTGTCCACTGCCAACTCGACCACGCCACCACGACTGCGCGGACCCGGGTTCCGTATGATGAGCGATGGGGTGGGGGTGGGAGTGAGGTTGGGGGTGGAAGTGGTCGCTCGTTTCGCATCCCGCACCTCGGCGGCGTCATGACCGATCAGCCCCATGATTGCCGACGTCCGCAGAGCCACGACCGCCGGCAGCAGCTGTACAAGGCGCCCTTCCGCGGCCTGGGCCACAGCATCGATCGAGCAGCCACAGAGAGTGTCGTGCGGGTGACCCTCGAGCACCTCTGTCCAGAGCGCCGTTGACTGGTGCCGTCGCTCGCGTCCGTCGTGCCAGGTTGCGACCGCCACCCACGGGTCACAGTCGCGGGCAAGGGCTCGCTCCACACCGGCATTCAGGCGCTTGAGGGCGGTACGTGTCCCGGTGGTGTCCTGCAGGGACCAGACATGATCCGGCGAGGACCGAAGCTCACCACGGACTACGGGTAGCGCTGACGCGGCCGCCTGCCTCCGCTTTTCCGAGGCAAACTCCCCGATGCCGCTTACCCGTAGCTCTGCCGGCGCAATGGCTTTCGACAACTGCCGGACGGCGTCCACCCACCGCAACTGAAGGGCATGGTGATCGGCGCCGTTCAGAACCAGCAGCGAAGGAAGGAGACTCCGCGACCGGAGTTCCGGACCCATGCGTCCCCAGAGCTCCCGCGCCGACGCCTCCGCGGCCGGGAGTGACGCCGCGTGAGTGTAGCCCTCGCGCGGAAGATGATGCAGCAACACCTCTGATCCGTCGGCGCCGCGCCACCGCGCGCTGTCTCCGACGGGCCACTCCCGGCCGCCGTACCCTCGCCAGATGATCGCTACGTTCAACCCGAAGCCGGCTGCAAGCACCGGTGCGGCCGCGGGGTGACCGAACGCATCGGGGCAGTATAGTACCGATGGACTCCTTGCCCTCAGCCGCGACATTCGCTCGCGACCGAGGAGGAGGTTCCGTATCAACGCCTCGCCTGAGGGAATCAGGTTGTCGGCGAGGACGAACCAGGGGCCGCCTTCGAGCCTGCCCGCTCGAAGTGCCCGCGACAGCTCAGCCTCACGCTCCGGGCGCACCGCCAGGTAATCGGACAGCACTATGACCTGGCCATCGAGAAGGAAATTCGGGGGATCTCCCTCAGCCGAATCGAGAAGCTCGTCGACGAGATCGACCAGACGCTGCCGAAAAACCGGGACCGGATGATACCACTCCCTGTCCCAGTGCGTGTGGGGCACGAGAAACACCGTCTCCGCGGCCGATCCGCGGTCCTCCTGTCGCCTGGAACTCACTCTCTCGTGGTACCTTCCTCTCTGGGCGTAGTATACTCTGTCGTGGCCCCGTCACTCACCGTTCCGCAACGAACGATGAAGAGCACGGCGTTGAGCGATCGACTGAGCCATGCTCGTCCAACTTGTACTCAACCGAAACACACACTCACCGCACATGCCCCATTCGCTCGCACCACTTCCGTATTCCTTTGACGCCCTCGAGCCGCACATCGACGCGCAGACGATGCAGATCCATCACGGCAAACACCACCAGGCGTACGTCAATAATCTCAATGCGGCGCTGGACAAGCATCCTGACCTGCACGGCAAGTCGCTTGAGGCCTTGCTGGCTGATATGAACTCGGTGCCAGAGGATATCAGGACTGCCGTCCGGAACAATGGTGGGGGGCATTGGAACCACACCTTCTTCTGGCGCATCATGACGCCGGGCGGGCGGGCCGAACCCACCGGAGCTCTCGCCGACTCGATAAAGACCTCGTTCGCGAGTGTGGCCGCGCTCAGGGAGAAAATGACGGCGGCAGCGACAGGGCGGTTCGGATCAGGCTGGGCGTGGCTCATCTCCGACGGTGGCAAGCTATCGGTGACTTCGACTCCCAATCAGGACAATCCGTTGATGGACGGTATCAAACCCGACCAGATCCTCCTCGGCGTCGACGTCTGGGAGCACGCGTACTACCTCAGGTACCAGAACCGCCGCCCGGACTACCTCGCTGCCTGGTGGAACGTGGTCAACTGGGGGTACGCTGCGGGAAGTTAGGGGACCCCGCCCGACCCGCGCTACCTCGCTGCCTCGCCCTCGAGGTACGTGTAGCCCTCGAGGCCAGCCACGTATTCCGCGATGAAGGTGTTCGCTTCCTGCCTCGTCAGCTCCTGGGCATTCGTGACCTTGCGGCGGAAGGTCGCGAGGAGATCCGCGGCGGAGAACTGCACGTAGTTCAGGACTTCGGTCACCGTGTCGCCACGCACCAGGTGGGTAACGTCATAACCCGACTCACGCATCCGCACGTGGATGGCGTTGGTGTCGCCAAACAGATTGTGCAGATCACCGAGGATTTCCTGGTACGCACCGGTGAGGAAGATGCCCAGAATGTAGTCCTCGTCCTCCCTGGTCGAATGCAGTTCCAGGCTCAGCCGTCCTTCCTTGCCTCCCACGAACCGATCGATCTTGCCGTCCGAGTCGCAAGTGACGTCCTGAAGCGTGCCATGTCGATCCGGTCGCTCGAGGTGTCTGTGAACCGGCATGATCGGAAAGAGCTGGTCGATGGCCCAACTGTCCGGCAATGACTGGAACAGGGAAAAGTTGCAGAAATAGCGGTCGATCAGAACCTGTTCGACTGCCTTGTTGATGTCGTCGTAACCGTTGCGGTTTACGACAACCAGCTGGGCAATCCGGTTGAGCGTAGCCAGATAGATCGACTCGGCCATCGCCCGCTCGCGCAGTGACATCACGCCGCTGTTGAAGAGCTGCTGGGCCCGCTCCTTGTCGAAGGAGGCGTCGTGGAAAATCTCGATCACCTTGCGACGCGGCGGGCGCTTCTTCTGCAGCACCTTGTGATCCTCCATCATCTCGTGGAGGAGCACGTGGTTTTCCGGCTTCAGCTCGGCCAGCTGTGGGTCGGCGTGTGACTCCACGTCTATCACCCGCAGCAGCAGGAGCGCGTGGTGGGCCGTCAGCGCCCGACCCGACTCGCTGATGATGTGAGGCATAGGAACCTCGCCGTCCTTGCAGGCGTCGGCGAAAGTATAGATGACGTCGCTCGCGTACTCCTGCAGCGAATAATTGACGGACGCCTGGCTGGTCGAATTGGTGCCGTCATAGTCGACACCGAGACCTCCGCCGACGTCGACGTGCGTGATGCCGACGCCAATCTTGCGCAGCTCCAGGTAGAAGCGCGCAACTTCCTGGAGCCCTGTCTTGATGTACCTGATATCGGTGATCTGGCTGCCGAGGTGAAAATGGATCAGCTTGAGAATATCGAGCCGCCCGAGCTGGGTGAGCCGGTCGATCAGCTTCATGAGCTCGGCCGACGTCAGTCCGAACTTGGACTTCTCACCTCCGCTCTGGGCCCATCGACCCGCCCCAACCGACGCCAGCTTGATCCGCACACCGGCGCTCGGGACCACTCCGAGGTCATCAGCCGCACTGAGCAGTACATCGAGCTCGCTCAACTGCTCGATGACGATGAAGACGCGGTGGCCGACCTTCTGGCCCATAAGCGCCAGACGCATGAACTCCTCGTCCTTGTAGCCGTTGCAGACGATGAGATGTTCGGTTGATTCGCCGAGGCCGAGGACTGCCTGCAACTCCGGCTTTGACCCGCATTCGAGCCCCACACCATGTTTGCGCCCGAATTCGACGATCTCTTCGACCACGTGGCGCTGCTGGTTGACCTTGATGGGGTATACCGTCGTGTAGCCACCCTTGTATTCGAACTCCGAGATCGCCTGCATGAAGCCATCGGCGAGCGTCTCGATCCGTCGCCTCAGGATGTCCGAAAACCGGATCAGTACCGGCAGCTGTATTCCCTGGGCTTCCAGATCAACGCCGAGGTCGTAGAGGTCGAGAGTCTGCTCGGGAATCGCCGGGTCCGGCCTCACGATCACGTTTCCACGCGCGCTGATATCGAAGAATCCCGCTCCCCAGCCGTCAACGTTGTAGAGTGCCTTGGCATCGTCGATCGTCCACGCCGGCACTTGTTCGGCTCCCGTCCCGGGTGTGGGAAGGACTGGGTCAGTTGATTGTCCGGTCGCTGAACTGACGCGTGTGCTTGTCATGGCGTGAGAAATTAGGTACTTACCGCCCTCACTGGTACCGCCGTTCGCGCACGAAGTTGGCAACCCAGTCCCGAGTGAACGTATTTGTAACTGGTGGGACCGGCTACATCGGCAGAGCGTGTATTCCCGCGCTGCTCTCGCGTGGACACCGCGTACGCACGCTCGTTCGACCGCAATCGCGAGGCAGGGTGCCTCCAGGTGCCGAAATTATCGAGGGTGACGCACTCGACGCAGGGACATTTGCGGACGCCGTTCATCCCGGATCAACTCTTCTGCAACTGGTCGGGACACCGAGCCCAAGCCCCACAAAGGCCGCCGAGTTCGAGCGCATTGATCTCGGCAGCCTGCGTGCCTCCCTTCAGGCAGCTCGCTCGCAGAATGTGTCACACTTCGTCTACCTCAGCGTCGCCCAGCCTGCCCCCGTCATGCGCGTGTACGTGAACGCTCGCGCCCGCGGCGAGGCGATGATAAGGGAGAGCGGCCTCCCGCACACCATGTTGCGGCCATGGTACGTGATCGGCCCGGCGCACCGCTGGCCACTTGTACTCGCTCCGCTGTATTCCCTGCTCCGCGTGATTCCCGCAACCAGGGGAGGTGCAACCAGGCTGGGCCTCATCACGATCGCACAGATGGTATCGGCCATTGTACACGCCGTTGAGAATCCAGCGTCGGACTTTGGTGGCCGCCGGATCGTCGAAGTGCCAGAATTGATCAGGCTGGGACAGCCCTGACCCTCATACCGAACCTTCGATGCCTCTCGTTCGCGTCTTCGCCTGCGCCGCCCTCCTGGCTCTGAGCGCAACTACACTCGGGGCTCAGCGTTACGATCTGATCCTCGCGAACGGCGTCGTGATCGACGGGACCGGGACACCGAGGTACCGCGCCGACGTCGCCTTCCTCAACGGCAGGATCGCTCTCGTATCGCGCACCGCAATACCACAGGGAGATGGACGGCGGGTGATCGACGCCACGGGGATGATTGTGTCGCCCGGGTTCATCGACATGCACGCGCACCTCGAACCGCTGATGTCGATGCCGGATGCCGAGAGCCATGTCCGCCAGGGCGTCACGCTTGCGTTAGGCGCTCCAGACGGCGGCGGGCCGCTGCCGCTTGGCCCCTACCTCGACTCCCTCACCGGCGCGGGCCTGGGGATCAACGTCGCCTTTCTCGTCGGTCACAATTCAGTCCGTCGACAAGTGATGGGGACCGAAAATCGCGATCCGACACCGCGCGAGATCGCGTCGATGAAGTCGCTTGTTGGCGAGGCAATGCGCAACGGCGCCTTCGGACTCAGCACCGGACTGCGCTATGTTCCGGGCACCTACTCGCGGCTTCCCGAAGTTGTGGAGCTGGCGCGTGCGGCAGCCGCCGCGGGTGGCATCTATACATCCCACCTCCGCGAAGAAGGTACCGGCCTGATCGACGGTGTCGCCGAGGCGCTGGAGATCGGAAGGCTCGCCAAAGTTCCGGTCGTTCTCACTCATCACAAGGCGATCGGAAAGCTGATGTGGGGCAAGAGCCGCCTCACTCTGGCGATGGTCGATTCAGCACGCCGGGCAGGTACCCAGGTTCTGATGGACCAGTACCCGTATGCTGCCAGCTATACCGATCTCAGCGTCCTCATGCCTCCTTGGGCGCTCGCCGGCGGCAGTGACGCCCTCAAGGCGCGGATGGATGATCCGGCTCTGAGAGACAGCATCCTCCGCGGCATAGTGAACCTGCTCGAGACTGATCGGGGAGGCGGTGACCTGCGTCGGGTACAGTTCTCACGCTCCAACTTCGACCCCACGCTCAACGGGCGAACATTGCACGACTGGGTTGTGAAGAGAGGACTTGAGCCCACAATGCAGAACGCGGCCCCGATGATCGTCGAGGGCGTGCTGGCTGGTGGAGGGGGGATGGTCTATCACGTCATGGACGAAGAGGACGTGAAGAGGATCATGGCGCATCCGATGACGATGATCGCGTCGGACGGCCGGCTCACGAAGCGCGGCGACGGCGTGCCACACCCCCGCAACTACGGGACGTTCCCGCGCGTCCTGGGCCGTTACGTCCGCGACCAGCGCGTCATTACGCTCGAAGACGCGGTTCGCAAGATGACCTCGCTCCCTGCCCGCACCCTCGGCCTCGCCAGTCGCGGCTGCCTGGCTGCGGGCTGCTCAGCCGATGTTGTTGTCTTCGACCCGGCGAAGGTGCGTGACGTGGGCACGTTCGAGGATCCTCACCACTATCCGGACGGGATTCCGTGGGTGTTCGTGAACGGAGCGCCGGTGGTCGAGCAGGGGCAACTGAGCCCGGCCCGGCCGGGCCGGGTGTTGCGGAGACCTTAGGCGTCGTCCCTCCCCTTCCGTCGCCGCACCGAAGGGCAAGAGGGCCATGAGGAGCAAGTGGAGGAGCAAGGTAGTGTCGGGCAACTGACAGGCGGCGCTGCCAGCTCACACAGCGCTCCCTCAACCGCCGCACGTGTTCCGCGTGCTCCTCCTGCTCATCCGTCCCCTAAGGCACCACCACCCGCAACTGGTCTCGCCCCTTCTCTACCGCAGGAATGCCGCGAACCATCCACTCGGGCGCCGGCTCGCCCTTGAGCTTGGCGGCGAAGAACTGCTGCATTCGCATATCTATGTCCTTCTGGTTCGCCCGCTTCCGCGGGTTGTGACCGTCCCCGTTGTAATTGAACATGTAGACTTCCTTGCCGAGTCTGCGCAGACCAACGAAGAGCTCGATTCCCTGATACCACGGCACCGCCCCATCCGCGTCGTTGTGCATGAAGAGGACGGGCGTAGTGACACGATCGAGATGGAAGAGCGGTGAGTTCTCGATGTAGCGCACCGGTGCTTCCCAGAGCGAACCTCCGATTCGGCTCTGTGTCTTTTCGTACTGGAACGGCCGGGCGAGGCCCGAGTCCCACCGGATGCCGCCATAGGCGCTCGTCATGTTCGCCACCGGGGCGTTGGGTACGGCTGCCGCGAACATGCTGGTCTGCGTGATCAGATACGCGCTCTGGTAGCCGCCCCACGACTGGCCGGCGATCCCGATGGCCCTGGGGTTCACGTATCCCTTCGCGATCAGTGATTGCACTCCCGGCACGATTGCCTTCATGGCGCTGGGACCCGGCCAACCAACCTCGTACACAATGTCGGGGAAGAACACCAGGTAGCCGAGCGAGGTGTAGACCGAGGGATTGACGACGTTGCGACCGGTTGGTGCGCTGTAGTTGTGCAGCCCGTCCGACAGCATCTCGTAGTAGTACACCACCATCGGCCACTTCTTCGCTGGATCGAAGTCTTCGGGCTTGTAGAGCAGGCCCTTGAGTGGAATGCCATCGCTGCTCACCCACGACACCAGCTCAACTGAGGGCCACTTGTACTCCGACTGCTGCTGGTTGGCGTTCGAAATGCGCGTGGTCGCGGCCAGTGATGTGCCGGTCCAGAGGTTCGGAAACTCGCTGACGGTCTGCTGGGTCAGCATGAACCGATCAGCCTTCGCTGCTTTCGTCGGCATTCCGTAGTTGCGGTCGCCGAACACGATCCGCTCGGGCGGCGTGTTTGCTTCGAGTCGGTCGCGGTAGAAGCCGCTGGCCTTGCTCTCTTCGTCAAAGGCGCGCAGCAGCAGCGCCGGGTCAACGAAACGATCCTGCTGGTCGAGGTCCACGATCCTGAACTGGGTCTTCGCCCGCACGCCAGCCGAATCGGTCACGTTGCGGGGCGCCCTCGTGCCGCTGGGGTCGATCTCCCAGATGTCGTACCGGTCGTAAATCAGCACGCTGCGGTCGTCGCGGGTCCAGCCCGCGACTCCCCACGGCGGCGGAGTGCTCGGGCTGTCATGTGTCTCCTGATCAAACCTCACGCCGGCCGCGGTCAGGCTCCCGGTAAGATCCTTCTGCTGGCCGGTTGCCGCGTTGTAGGCCATCCAGCGCTGGTTGGCGAACCATGTCACGTATTTCGACCCCGGTGACAGTGAAGCGGGGAACTCCAGCTTCTGTGCCACCTGAATGGTTCGGCCCGTGCCGAGGTCGGTGAGATAGACGTCCGATCCGCCTTCGCCCCACATCGACTCAACCGCATAGGGGATGTTGGTCGCGGCAAAGGCCAGGCGGCCATCGTCGCTGACGCTTGCCTGTGGAATAGTGTCGTTGGCCAGGACCAGCGTCCTTCTGCTCGCCAGGACGTGCGCGGCAGTCCACGAGCGATTGCGGTCCCTGTTCACTTCCCGCAGTTGCTGCGGCTGCAGTCTGCGGTCCTGATAGTGCCAGAGATCGAAAACAGCCTTGTCAGCCAGGGAATCAGCGGGGATCGAATCCGGAGCTGTACCCGCTGCACCGAAGATCAGGACGTTACCCGCGCGATTGAAGCTCACTCCGGCCTGGTCGCTCGGACTCATTCCCTGCACCGATGCCGGAGCGGCAACAAGCGTCGCCGCGGGCGACCTGACGGTGGCGTGATAGAGTGCAAACCGGGGCTTGTCGGTCCTGAACTCCTCGCGATTGGAAACGAATGCGAGTTTGGAGCCCGTGCGGTCGAGCGTGAGCTGACGGTAGTCGCCCTCACCGGCCATCACTGTCGCCGTCTGCCGGGTGCCGAGGTTGCGCAGGTAGACGCCGTCGCTCTGCGGTGTGCGCGACGTAACCGTATAAGCCAGAACCCGGGCGCTGTCGTCAAGCACATAGGACACGACGTCGCCGACTCTGTCTTCGGTGCCGTCTGCCAGGTTCCGGACAACAAGCGTCGTGCCGTAGGTGCGACGTCGATTCCGGGCGGCGCTCCGGGACGAGTCGGCCTGGGCCGGCCGGGCAACCGAGTCGCGCGGAGGGTCGTCTGCTTCCATCAGGTAGGCCAGAACCCGGGCGGACTCCCGTGCCAGTCGGAAGCTTCGCACCCTCGGTACAGTTGACACCTGCCCCGTGCTCAGGTCGATCAGGGAGAGGGAGCTGCGGGGCTGAGGCCCCGGTGGTCTCCTCGTGCGCGCCCGCTCGAACTCGGCCATCGGCGCATAGGACAGGAAGACCGCAAGCCGCGAGTCAGCAGTGACCTGAGCGGGCACGGCGACGAACGGTGAGTCGACGGTAACCGACATCACTGGGCGCCCTGTCCAGCCGCGGGGTGCTCTGTACTCGGTCGTTCCTTCGGTCGCGCGCACTACTACGTCCCCGTCGCCCACCACTGGAGTGAGGGTGTAGATCGCCCAGCGTCCGTCAGCTGAAAGACCAGCGCCCTGGATCTGACGCCACGAGTCGTAGGTATCCTGAGTCAGGACCTTCTTTGCCTGGGCAACAACCTCAGCCGGCGCGAGGGCGAGGAGGGCGGCAGCCACCACTGCCGCCATGGATAACGTATTCGTCCGTCTCGACATGGGGGTCTCCTGTAAGCTTTCGATTCTACCACCCGACACGCGGACAGGCGAGCTTTCGTTGAGCGTTCTCCCCCCACTGGAAGCCCATGCGTCGACTGGTCACTTATTTCATCCGCGGACTCGTCTTCATCGCGCCCGTAGCCGTCACGATCTACGCCTGCGTCCTCATCTTTCGCACGGTTGACGGCTGGCTGGGTCTGCCAGTACCGGGCGCTGGGTTTGCCGCCTTCCTCCTCCTCGTCACGATCTTCGGCTTCCTCGGATCCAGCTTCATCACGAGGCGCGCGGTTGCCGCGCTGGACGAAACTCTTGAGCGGCTGCCCTTTGTCCGGCTGCTCTACTCGTCGACGCGCGATCTTGTTAACGCCTTCGTGGGCGACAAGAGGCGCTTTGACAAGCCTGTCATCGTCAGACTATTTGACAACAGCGGGGCGCAGGCGCTGGGATTCGTCACCCAGGAGTCGCTCGATGCACTGGGTCTCAACGACCAGGTAGCCGTCTATATGCCGCACTCCTACAACTTCTCCGGTCAGATGTATGTTTTCCCTCGCAGCGCGATCCGGCGGCTGGAGGCGAGCAGCTCCGAATTCATGGCCTTCATCGTTTCGGGCGGCGTAACGGAGATCCCACAGCTCGGCGTTCCCACACCGCCATCGGTGGCGAGGGTGTCCCGATGATCGGCATCTGTCGTTTAGGGGTCTCGTTTGCAGCGCTCTGCGTCCTCGGCGCCGGAGCAGGCGCGACCGCCCAGGGTTCTCCCCAGCCGTTACAGCCCACTACCGTCCTCCGACCGGCCGCTGTCTGGGATGGGTTGTCGGACGCGCCGGTCGCCGGCTCGATCGTCGTCGTCACCGGTGACCGTATCGTGTCCATGGGACCCGCGTCCCGCCTCAGTGTCCCGGCGGGCGCCAGAATCATCGACCTCCCCGGACTCACACTCGTTCCGGGGCTCATCGATGCCCACGCTCACATTCTCCTTCACCCGTATAACGAGGCGAGCTGGGACGACCAGGTCCTCCGTGAGTCAGCCTCGCTGCGCGTCGCCCGCGCCACCAATCACCTCAGGGCCACGCTGGCGGCAGGCTTCACCACACTGCGAGACCTCGGCACCGAGGGAGCGGGCTACGCCGATGTGGGCATCAGGCAGGCCATCGAACAGGGGATCATTCCCGGCCCCAGGCTCCTCATTTCCACGCTCGCGATCGTGGGAAAAGGCAGTTACGCGCCGAAGGGGTTTGCCTCGGAGTTCACGGTGCCCCAGGGTGCTCAGGAGGTCGGAAACGCAGAGGAACTGGTCAGTGCGGTTCGTGACCAGATCGGCCACGGCGCCGACTGGATCAAGATTTACGCTGACTATCGGTGGGGGCCCGACGGCGAAGCGCGCCCCGCCTTTACTACAGATGAAATGCGGCGCGCCGTCGAGGTAGCGCAGTCCAGCGGCCGGCAGGTGGTTGCGCACAGCGCCACCGCCGAGGGAATGCGAAGGGCGACAATGGCCGGAATTGTGAACATCGAACATGGCGACGGCGGAACGCCCGAAGTTTTCAGGCTCATGGCCGAGCGTGGAGTTGCGCTCTGTCCTACTCTTTCGGCGGGCGACGCCACGGCACAATACCGCGGCTGGCGCAAGGGCACCGACCCCGAGCCCCAGCGGCTTCGCGACAAGCGCGCTTCTTTCAGTGCGGCACGCGCGGCCGGGGTGATGATATGCAATGGTAGCGATGTGGGTGTCTTTGCACACGGTGACAACGCCCGCGAACTCGAATTGATGGTCGATTACGGCATGCCGGCAGTTGATGCGATGCGCGCCGCCACTTCGGTTGCGGCGCGCGTTCTCCGGATGGAGAACCGCATTGGATCGATACGCTCCGGTCTCCTTGCCGATCTCGTTGCTCTGGACGGCGACCCCACTCGCTCGATCTCGGCCACCCGCAAGGTGAAGTTCGTGATGAAGGGTGGAGTTGTGTACCTGGGCCCCGGCACCGGCGACTGAGGGCCGAGCTCACGATCCAGGCGGCAACCCCTCATATTGATTGCAACTCCCCCGCCCTTCTCCGATCATTACCGATGCCGTTCTCGCTGCGCCTTGACATTGCCGGCCCGCTGAGCGCACTCAGCCTTGTCGTTCTTGCCGGTTGCACAACGCCAGATGCAACCCAGGACGTTGGCGGGACGCTCACTGAAATCGACTCTCCCGCGGGCCCATTCAGCGGCGAGCCCTTTCTCAGGGCCGGTGGAGACGGGGTCCTGCACATGACGTGGATCGAGCGGACCAGCGACTCATCGCACGCGGTCCGTTATGCCAGCCTGGCAGCTGACAGATGGACCACACCACAAACCGTTGTCGAGCGCAGTGATCTCTTCGTCAACTGGGCCGACTTTCCTGCAATTGTGGAAACGACGTCGGGAAGGCTCTTCGTTCACTGGCTGCAGCGCTCGGGTAGTGGACGTTACTCCTACGATATCAGGTTTGCCCAGTCAACTGACGGGGGAGTCACCTGGTCCACACCGGCCAAACTGAACGCTGATACTGTTCAGGCCGAACACGGTTTCGTGGCACTGTGGCCGGCCACCGGCGACTCGATTCAGGCAGCGTGGCTCGACGGCCGGGCAATGACGGCAACGAGTGACGGCCATGGTCGGGGCTCGATGCAGGTTCTGACTGCATCGGTTGGTGCCGACGGTGGACGGTCAACCGAATACGGGCTTGATGTCCGGTCGTGTGAGTGCTGTCAGGTGAACGCGGCGGTCGCGTCTGGGGGGCCGGTGGTGGTTTATCGGGATCGGTCGGAGAGCGAGATTCGCGACATTGCCCTCGTGCGTCGCGTGGGCGGCCAGTGGACAGCACCGCGAACGGTCCACGACGACGGGTGGCGCATCGAGGGCTGTCCAGTGAACGGCCCGGCGATCGCCGCCGCGGGGGACAACGTTGTCGTCGCCTGGTTTACGGGGGCTGCGGACACGGCCCGCGTCCTCGCCGCGTTTTCTGGCGACGGAGGAGCGACCTTCGCTCCTCCCGTACGGATCGACGGTGGCTCGCCCGCCGGCAGGACGGACGTGCGATTACTGGCCGGCGGTGATGCACTCGTGAGTTGGCTGGAGCGCGTCGACAGCACTGCTGCCGAGGTGCGACTGCGTCGTGTCACGCCCCAGGGAGAGATTGGAGGCCATATAGTGCTCGCAGCCACCAGCGGGGCCCGCGCCAGTGGCTTCCCCCGGATCGAGCTGCTCGGGGACGTTCTCTACGCGGCCTGGACCGTTCCCGGCGACACCGCTCGCGTGCGTCTCGCCGCGTTGCCTCTCACCGCGGCCCAATGACGTCAGCTCACCGGTTTGTACTGCTTGCCGTCGTTTGCCTCGCATGCTCCTCGCCGGCCGATCGCCGGCCGCCCGAAGTTGGAGAGGTCGTCCCTCAATACGCGGCCCTGTCGCTCGATGGGGACACGGTTGCCGTGGCGGCACTGCGAGGCAAGGTTGTGCTTCTCAACGTCTGGGCCACCTGGTGTGCACCCTGCCGCGAGGAGATCCCTTTTCTGCAGTCTCTCCACGAGACCAACCGCGACCGCGGTTTCGAGGTCATCGGCGTCTCGACCGATGCCCGCGGTCAGGACGACGAGATCAGGGATTTCATGCGCGAGTTCGGCATGACCTACCCCGTCTGGCGCGACCCCGACGAACGGGTGCAGACCCTGTTTTTTGCGCTTGGAGTTCCCTCGTCCTACCTCATCGATCGCGGGGGGATCCTGCGCTGGAAACGACTCGGGATCGTGCGCGAAAACGATTCCACGTTCACCCGCGCCCTCGAGACCGCGCTCGACGGAACCTGATTGACCGGCGCCGCGGCTGATCCGACGAGCTCGCGCTCGGTCGCCATTCTCCTTTTCGATGAAGTCGAGGTTCTCGACTTCGCCGGACCGTTCGAGGTCTTTTCCGTTACCGGGCGACGGCAGGGTCGGGAGCCGTTCATGGTTTCGACGGTCGGGGCGAGTGGTGATGCTATCCGGGCGCGCAACGGACTTACTGTGGTCCCACGCTTCTCCTTCGACAATTGCTCCCGCGCAGATATTCTGATTGTCCCTGGCGGTTACGGCACGAGGCGGGAAATGAAGAACCCGCTTCTGCTCGACTGGGTAAGGTCGGTGGCCGGTGACGCCGAGCTGTTGCTCTCGGTTTGTACAGGCGCTCTGATTCTTGGCGCCGCCGGGCTGCTCGACGGGCAGACGGCCACCACCCACTTCATGGCGTTCGACGAGCTGCGGACGGCTGCTCCACGCAGCGTGATTCGCGACCAGCGCATTGTGGACAACGGGCGGATCGTGCTCTCTGCCGGAGTGAGCGCGGGCATCGACATGTCACTGCACGTGGTGTCGAGGCTGCTTGGCGCCGATGTGGCCGCCGAGACTGCACGCTACATGGAGTACGACGGTCGGTGGCGCCTGGCTTGATGTCGCGCGGGTGAGCCTATATTAGATCAACGCGGGCCGGGCGATGACCGGTCGCCCCCCCCCTCCCCCCCCCGCCGGGATGGCGAAGTCAAACTCAACCATTGATACCATGAGAATCAGGCAACTTATCGGCGCGACCGGCGTTCTTGCGTTCGCAGCCACCGCGGGACACGCCGCTGGCGTGTTCGAGAAAATGTGGATGGGTGGCGTCGCCGGGAAGGACGGATCGACGATCACCGGCAGTGCAACGATGAAGGCGGCCACCGACGGTAATGGCAGCGTCGTCGAGGTATCGATCAAGGGCGATGTCGCCGGATCGGTTCGCCCCTGGCATGTCCATATCGGCTCGTGTGCCGCCGCGGGCGGAGTGTTTGGCGGGGGACGGTCCTACACGCCGATAACAGCAGATGCCCAGGGAGCGGGCACGAGCCGGGCAACCCTGACCGCCACACTCCCCGACAGCGGTCGCTACTACGTCAACATTCACGAATCGGCTGCCAACATGAGCAGGATCGTGGCCTGTGGCGACCTGATGTTCCACGACATGTAGGTGATCACTGCCTTCGTCCTTTCGCCGGCGCGTCTCGACGGCGAGCGCGGCAGGCTCCTACTCGACCGGGCCTCGACGTTTCCGCTGGCCGTTCAACTCAGGACGGCCGGTGGAGCGGAGCTCGGAACCGTGTTCAGCTTCATCAGTGCTCTCTATTTTCGGGGCAAGATCTTCTATGCCGGGGCCTTTTGCCCGGAGCCCGGGACCGTGTCCATCATCACCACCGATCGCGGCCTCTGCACCCCTGCCCTGAGAGTGAAGAGAGTCGATCTCATCAAGTTCCGCGACGTCGACCTCGGCGCGGGTGACAGCCGGTTCATCGAACCCTTGCTGCGCGATGCGACCGAGCTCGACGGAAGGATCGGGTCCGGTGGCCGCGTGATTCTGCTGGGCAGTATTGCCACGGGCAAATACATCGATCCCCTGCTGTCTGTGTTTGGGGACCGCCTTCTTTTCCCGGCGTCGTTCGTCGGGCGGGGCGACATGAGCCGCGGGGGCATCCTGCTCCGCAGTGCCAGGTCGGGGGTCGAGCTTGACTACATCCCCGTTGCTGGTGCGGTACGACACGGCGAGCGGCCGCCGCGGCTGGAACGGCTCCCGCGCTCTGTCGCACCTGCGGTCGAGTCAGCCACGTCTGCGGCCCCTCGCCTCACCCGGCCGGGAGCCGCTCGCGCTTCGCTTCCTCCTCAGCGCGTTTAGCGAGCTTCCTGAGCACCGCGCCCGAGGCGATCAGCCCGACCGACGCGATGTACGACAGCTTGACCAGCCCCACTGTAACCAGCCACGGCACACCCGGCATGGTCACTCCAGCAATCAGCGCCAGACTGACCGCGAGGCCAACCAGCAGCCCAATCGCCGTAAGCAGCATGCCGAATCGGCGCATGATCTCAGCGTTCTCCCCCACCGGTCCGTTCCCCGCGACCCTGGCCATTCGATATCGCTGCAAGAAGACTGTCGTGATCCACAGGCTTCACGAGGTGACCGTCAAAACCCGCCTCACGAGAGTTCCGCCGGTCGCCATCCTGGCCCCATCCGGTCAGCGCAACAATCGTCATTTCCTTCCCCCACGGCTCGGCACGCAATCGTCGGCAAACGTCGAATCCGTTCACACGCGGCAGGCCGAGATCGAGCAGAATCACCTCCGGACGGTAGTCTGCGGCGGCAGTGAGCGCCTCCTCGCCATCGAAGGCGAGCCGAGTCTCGTGCCCTGAGAGCTCGAGCAACATCGCCAGCGATTCTGCTCCGTCACGGTTGTCGTCAACCACGAGGATCCTTCGCGGTACCGCCACCGGCCTCTCTTTCCCGGGCTTTGGTTCGGGCCGATCAGCGCCGTCGGTCAAGCCAAGTCGCACCGTAAACTCGCTTCCGCGGCCCGGTCCGTCACTCGCCGCCCGCACTGTCCCACCGTGCAACTCAACCAGCTGCCGTACAAGTGTCAGCCCGATTCCCAGACCTCCGACGTTGCGCTCCAGCCGCCTGTCGACCTGAATGAACATATCAAACACCGAGTCGAGCATATCGGTGGGAATCCCGGCGCCGTTGTCTCTGACCGAGATCACCGCGACTCTTTCCTCGCGACGCGCGGACAGATCAACACGACCGCCCGGCTGTGTGTATTTAATCGCGTTACTGAGCAGATTGCCAACGATCTGCGAAAGCCGCACTGCATCTCCGTCGATCCAGATCTCTTCCGCTGGAAGCTGCACGGTCAGTTGAAGGTCCCCTTCGGCCGCTGAGGTTCGCTGACTATCGACCACCTGCTCGAGAATCCGGGACAGCGATACCCGTTCGAGTCTGAGGTCGAGCCGATTCCTCGTTATTCGCGAGACATCGAGCAGATCGTCGATCAGGCGCTCCATCTGCCTGACCTGGCGTTCCATGGTTGCGCGTGCCTGGAGCCCGACAGCTTCGTCGCGGGGCGCAAGCTCCATCAGGCCAAGTGCGTTCCTGATCGGCGACAACGGATTTCTCAGCTCGTGCGCCAACGTCGCCAGGAACTCGTCCTTGCGCCTGTCTGCTTCCCGCAGCGCCCCCTCCGCCGCCCGTCGCTCCGACACGTCGCGGAAGACGAGTATACATCCCGCGACCCGGCCGTCGTCGTCGCGGATAGGTGCCGCGCTGTCATCTATCGGCCTGCGGGTTCCGTCGCGAGCGATGAGCACGGTATGGTTCGCCAGTCCAACGACCTCGCCCTCTCGCAACGCCCGCGTCGCCGGATCTTCAACAGGAGCGCCGGTAACCTCGTTCACGATCACGAAGACCTCCGACAGCGCCCTGCCGCTCGCGCTCGTCGTGGGCCAGCCGGTCAACTCCTCGGCGTGACCGTTGAGGAAGGTCACTCGCCCTTCTGCATCTGTTGTGATCACGGCATCGCCGATACTGGCGAGGGTAGTCTGCAGGAGATCCAGCCTCGCTCTCGACTTGGAGCGCGCGGCCCGCATCGTATGGCCAAATGCAAGAAACAGCGCGCACGAGCCGGCATAGGCGAGGAACCCCACCACATCGATTGCTGTGGAGAACCGGATCGCGGCCCGCGGTTCCACGAACAGATAGGTAACAGCTGCATAGCCGAGGAGGGCCGTCAGAGTGCCGGCGCCGACGCCCCCGAACCATACCGATGCAGCCACTCCGGCGAAGAGGGTAACCAGCGGCAACTCGTAGCCGAGAATCGGATCGAGAGCCGCTCGAAGAAGGATCGCTGCCGCGGCGAAGCCCACCGCCGCCGGGTACGCGTATCGGTGGCGCCGTGACTCGACCGCCCGCAAGTCACTCGCTGAAACGCGTATCGGGCTCAATATCCGGGGTAATGCGAGGCCATGCAGGACGGACAGATCCCGTGCGAAAACTCTGCGTCCGTATGAGCCTGAACGTAGGACTCGATCATCTGCCAGTTGCCGGCGTCGGTCCGTACTTTGCGACAGTGCGCACAGATTGGAATCGTGCCACGCAGGACGCGCAGTTCTGTCAACGCCTTCTCCGCGCGCTCCCGCGCCGCGGCTTCTGCACTCCAGGCTCTGACTTCATCGATCGATAACTCGCGTCGTCGCATTGAAAGAAGAACACCCAGTGCGTTAACCGTCAGCAACACGAGCACGTTTCCGGCAACGTTCATCCAACCCGATGCCTCGCGCCAGAACGACGGCAGGAGCATCAGCCCGCCGGTCAGAACAAAGGGTGCTGCGAGTTGCCTCGCCAAGCGGCTGGGAAACACTGCATAAAAGGCGAACAGCCACATCATCGGCGTTCGCAACGGGAGCCCGCTTCCAGCTGGTCGGAGAGCATTGAATCCGACGAGACAACCCGCCGCAAGCAGCGTGACCGTCAGCACCCGCAGCTCGAATTGCGCGCGGTCCCTGCTCGCCGGAATCAGCCACGCTCCGGCGACCAGCGTCAGAACCAGCACTGACCTGATTCCCAGTCGTGCCGTCAGCCACGACGTATCGCCAGCACTCACTTCGACGTCCGTGGCGATGAACCAGAGAGTCGGTACGAGGAGCACGAGCAACGCAAACCGCGCGAGGCGACCGTCACTTTCAAGGCGCATCGCGGCCACGCCCCTGTGCTCGGTGCTGGAGTATTCGGGTGCGGCGGCCTGACCCCTGGTCGATAACCAGGTGCCGATGTCGCCCGGGACTGTCGAGTTGGGAGTGACTGGAAACACGGGGCGCTAGCGTCCTGGGGGGGGTGCGGTGGAAAGAAGCTAACCCTTCAGCGCGACCTCCGGGATCACACCCCTTGCCCGACCGTCCGGGATCGCGGCGATCAGCGCCTGCAGCGCGTCGATGTCGGGCGGTTTGATGAGGTGGTGATCAAATCCAGCGGCCCGCGCCCTGCGGCGGTCTTCTTCCTGTCCCCAACCCGTGAGCGCGATCAGGACGACCGCGCTCCCCCAACGCTGGCGAACCGCGCGGGCCACCTCGTACCCGTTCATTCCCGGCATTCCGATGTCAAGAACGATGGCATCCGGCGGGAGTAGCTCGGTGGAGTCCATGGCAGCTTCCCCGCTATAGGCCACCTTAACCTGTGCACCGGCAAAGGTCAGCAGCATTGCGAGACTGTCTGCGGCATCCCTGTTGTCATCGATAACCAGAATGCTTCGCTGGCTCGATGCTGCCCGCGACCCGAGCGATGAGTCCGGTGTCTGAGTAACGTCACCTTTGAGCAATGGCAGCATCATCGTGAACTGGCTTCCACGACCAGGGCCTTCGCTGTGAGCAGACACTTCGCCACCGTGAAGCAGGACGAGGCTCCGCACCAGAGTCAGTCCGATACCCAGCCCTCCCCCCGCGCCGCTCCGGTCCTGGCTCACGGCACTCTGCCCGGCCTGCATGAACAGGTCAAATACCTTGTCCAGCATTCCCGATTCAATGCCGATTCCGTTGTCACGTACCGTCAACCTCGCTCGCTCGCTATCGCTCGAAACGGCTATTTCGATCACGCCCCCTTCGTTCGTGTATCGAGCAGCGTTGTTCAACAGGTTGGACACAACTTGTGTGAGGCGCACCGGGTCGCCGACCACTGGGACCGGTTCAGCCGGAAGGTCGGTCACCAGCCTGTGGCGGCCCTGATCGATCACAGGCCGGCTCGTCTCGATCGCATTGTTGACAACACTCGTGAGGTCGATGCATTCGGGGCGTAGTTCGATGCGTCCGCGCGTGATTCGCGAGATTTCCATCAGATCGTCGACAAGCCGCACGAGGTGATTGACCTGCCGTTCCAGCATGTCGATGATCCGGCCGGGATGCTGTGGGGAAGGCATCCCGCCCGGCCTGCTGCCAGCAGCATCAGCCGCGGAACGCAGGAGATAGAGAGAGTTGCGAATTGGTGACAACGGGTTGCGAAGCTCGTGCGCGAGCGTGGCGAGGAACTCATCCTTGCGACGATCGGCCTCACGCAGCGCGACCTCCGAGCGCCGCTGTTCATCCATCAGTCTCAGCTTCTCCACTGCCAGCCACACCCGCTCGGCCGCAGTCTCCATGAGCATCACTTCGCGGACATTCCAGTCGCGCGGCTCGATCACACTCACGTAGAGCGCCGCTACCCACGTCCCCTGTCGCAACATCGGGATCGCTACATATGCACGCTCACCCTGGGGGCCGTAGACGTTCTCGTAGAGCGCCGCCGTCCGTGGGTCTGCCTTTGCGTCGCGGTTCACCACTGCCCTCCCCGCCTCCATCTCGGCCCTTGCATCGGGACTGTAGTCAGACGCTCGATATTCGACCTCTGCGAGCGGCTGCGACCGCGCGAACTGCGCACGGATCGATCCGCGCTCCCCGTTGATTTCGACGATCAGGCTCCTGTTCGCGCAGAAGTGCCCGGCAATCAGCCCGACGGCGGCGCCGAGGAACTCACCTTCGGTGCCTGCAAGCCTGATGCGTTCGCTGAGCGCTGAGAGGAAGTGGGCGTCGTCGGCGTCACGGCGGCTGTCGTCTATGTCCGTTGATGTTCCCACCCACCTGAGAACGTCTCCTTCCTGATCCAGAATCGGGACGGATCGAACCAGAAACCACCGATAAGTTCCGCCTACGGACCTCATTCTCAATTCGTTCTCGTACGCTTTCTTCTCGACCGCGCAACCCTTCCACTTTTCAACCGCATCGGTGGCGTCGTCCGGGTGGATCACGCGGTTCGGGTCGTCGAGGCTCTCATCCATCGAGAGCCCGGTGTATTCGCAGAACCTCCGATTGATGAACTCGATCTTCGAGCCGTCCGCGGAGCTGGACCACACGATCTGTGGCATCGCATCGGCGAGCAGCCGGAAGGTCGTATCGCTCCCGGCCGAGTCGACAAAGGCTGGACTCAGCGGCACATCAGCCAGGAACCCGTCCGCAACCGAGCCGACCCCGGAGGCCACCGCCTTCGCGTTGAGGGGTTTCATTAATCGCGTACGATGGCGGGCAGAACGCAAGGCGGAAATACCTCTCAGGGAGTAGAAGAGTCCGGAGTCGAGTATCCGCTGGAAGCCGAGTTCCGACGCTGCAATCTTTCACGATTCGAGGACGCACTTGGAGATCCCCACAGAGCCGATCGGCAGCATTCCCAGGACCCCTGATCTCCTCGAAGCACTGCAGCGCCTGAAAGCTGGCGATCCACGTCTCGAGGAACTGTACGAAGATGCGGTCCGACTGACGATCCTGGAGTTCGAGGCAACCGGTTCACCGGTCGTGACCGACGGGGAGCAGCGCAAGTACCAGAACTTCTGGACGTATCCGGTTCACGGACTCGACAACAGCGCTCCGGACGGCTTCGCCATACCATTCGCCGCCGGCCACGTCAGGCGCATGTTGAGGCTGACCAGAGGCCCCTTCCGCTACATGCGCTATGCCGCCAGTTACGTGGAACTCGCCCGACGATTCGCCAGTAAGCCATTGAAGCAGGCGGTGATATCGCCATCCGCGTTGAGCCTGATGTACCCACATCGAGAAATCGCAGGGTACTCCCGCGAGGAGTTCATGGACGACCTGATCACCGAACATGAGCTTGAGGTAAAGGGCTGCTTCGCAGCTGGCGCCTGTCGCGTTCAGATCGATTTCACCGAGGGACGCCTTGCGGTGAAGATCGACCCACAGGGGGACCTCCTCCACCGCTTCGTCGACCTCAACAACCTCGCCCTTGACCGGTTTTCAGCGGTCGAGCGGTCTCGGATCGGCGTTCACACCTGTCCCGGCGGCGACTGCGATTCGACTCACAGCGCGGACGTCGACTACGGCACCCTGCTACCCAGCCTTTTCCAGCTTCGCGTTGGCGCCTTCTACATAGCACTTGCCGGCGAGCAGGACCGCAAGCGGGTGCTGGGCATCATCCGGGAACATCGCAAGCCTGACCAGTTTGTTTTCGTCGGCGTTGTCTCGCCCATTGATCCGCGTGTCGAGACTCCGGTCGAGGTGCGCGACCGCGTGCTCGAAGCGGCAGAATACATCGACGCCGCCATGCTGGGCACAACCGACGACTGCGGCTTCGCGCCGTTCTGGGACGACGTTTCCACCAGCCGCGAGACTGCTTTCGCCAAAATCCGCGCCCGGGTCGAGGGTACAGCACTGGCGTCGCGCATCCTCGCCTGATGATGCAGGATAGCGAGGAGGGCGACCTCAGATCAGCGGCCCTGCTGAACTCGCAGAGCATCTTCCTGGCGCGGCAACGCGCCGAGGAGGACCTGATTCGGGCGAACGCCGCGCTCCGGCGGGCGGCCGAGACAACCCGGTTCCTCGCCGATGCCAGCGCTGCCCTGGCCGAACTTACCGACAGTGAGAGCACGCTGCAGCGCATTGCAGCGCTCGCCGTCCCCTTCTTTGCCGATTGGGCCGCCGTTGATGTCCTGGACGGCCCGCGCTCGGCGCGCCGACTCGCGGTCACCCACGCCGACCCTTCCAAAGTCGCATTTGTCTACGAGCTCCAGAAAAGGTTCCCTCCCTCCTGGGATGACGAACACGGATCGATGGCCGTGATGCGGACCGGGCGATCGGAGTGGACGCCGGTGGTAACAGATGAAATGATCACCGCCGCGACCCATGATCCGGCGCAGCTGGAGCTGCTACGCAATCTCGCCCTTCATTCCGTGATTTGTGTTCCGCTTCGCGCGCGACGCGGAGGTATGATCGGGGCTCTTACTTTTGCGACCTCCGAGTCGGGGCGCTCCTACGATGAAGCCGATCTCAACGCCGCCGAAGACCTGGGTGAACGCGCGGCTCTCGCCATCGAAAACGCGCGTCTCATAGAGGAGCTACGTGAAAGCGACCGGCGCAAGGATGAATTCCTCGCCGTCCTCGCCCACGAGCTCCGCAATCCACTCGCTCCCGTCCGCAACGCCGTCACGATTCTGCGCGCGATTGCCCCTCCCGTGCCCGAACTCCAGTGGGCCGGCGCGGTAATCGACCGCCAGGTTGCTCAGATGACACGGCTCATCGACGACCTGCTCGACGCTTCGCGGATAACGCGCGGCAAACTCGCCTTGCGACGCGAAGTCATCAGGATCGCGGACATCGTTCGCGACGCGGTCGAGGGCAGCGGCCCGCTCATCGACCAGGCGGGACACAAACTCATAGTCTCTGTCCCGGATCAACCAATCCGCCTTCTCGCCGATCGGACCCGTCTAGCGCAGGTACTGCAGAATCTCCTGAACAACGCATCACGATATACCGACCCGCCAGGTCGTATCGAGCTCTCCGTTCGCCGGGAAGACGGTCAGGTCAGTATCACCGTGAGCGACAACGGCATCGGAATCACCGAGGAAGCGATTCCCAGCCTCTTTTCGATGTTCTCGCAGGTCGACCGCTCGGAGCGCGCGCAGGGAGGCCTGGGCATCGGGCTGACCCTCGTCAAACGACTGACGGAGATGCACGGCGGCACTGTTGAGGCACGCAGCGAGGGGCCGGGTCACGGGAGTGAGTTCATTGTCATGCTCCCGATGTGGGAAGGCGCCGACAACAGTCACGCCGAACAACCCGCACGGGTCCAGCCGGGGCTGGAGAAAGGTGCACGCATACTTGTCGTGGATGACAACAAGGATGCTGCCGACAGCCTCGCGATGATGCTTCGCATCATGGGCCACGACGTCCGCGCGGCCAACGATGGCATGGATGGCGAAACCCTCGCCGCCGAGTTCAGACCGGATATCGCCTTCCTCGACCTTGGCCTTCCACGGCTGAGCGGCTATGAACTGGCGCGCCGTATTCGCAAGTCACGAGGGCCCGACGTACTCCTTGTCGCGGTCAGCGGCTGGGGGCAGGCCGACGACCGCCGTCGCACACGGGATGCCGGCTTCAATCACCACCTCACAAAGCCAGTCAGCCGTGAGGAACTCCTCAACGTACTTTCGGAAGCAAACTCGGTCCTGCACGCCTGACCCGCTCGATGCTACCCTCGGCGCGTCATGATCAGCTGCGCACAACTCCGAGCTCGATCCTTCCCACTCCCGGCTCTTCGAGCGCGTAGCGAGACGCCGGCGCTATTACAAGTCGCGTGCGGCGCCTGGCCACCGTTCGCTCGTCACCCGCGGGCTGCGATAGCGCCCGCGCCATCAGACTCTGCATGAGCGACCATGTTCGGTCCCACGAAGTCCGCGACAGAAACCCCGCGGCCCGCGCCACATGAGTGGAATCGGTGCGCTCCAGCGCGCGTCCGATCGCTTCGCTGAAGGACTGCACGTCGTCACCGAACCACACCAGACCACTCTCGCCGAAGGTGCGCACCACATCACGGATGCTCGTTGAAACCACCCTGCGCCCCGCAGCCAGGTATTCAGGCGTCTTCGTCGGGCTGATGTAACGTGTTGCCTCGTTATGCGCAAATGGCAACAGCGCCACGTCCCACCCAGCCAGATAACATGGAAGCTCGTCGTATTCCCTGGGACCGAGATAGTGGATGTTCGGAGCCTGAGGCAATGACGACGGATCGATCTTCGTGACCGGGCCGACAAAGGTAAGGTGCCACTCGGGGTGCGCAGCCGCGACGCCGGCGATCAGGTCCAGATCCAGCCGCTCGTCGATCACACCGCTGTAACCCAGTCGCGGTCGGGGAATCGACGCCTGGTCGGCCGGATTGTGGCGGCAGTCAAACGCCTGCGCAAAGTGACGTACATCCACGCTGCTCGGCACAGCGTAGACATGCGGATGCATCCTCTGTTTAGCCTCGTGAAGACTGTGACCCCCGGTGAACACCACGTCGGCTCGGTCGAACAGTCTGCGCTCCAGTCGCGGCAGCTCGGCAGGCGCACCGGCGAAGCCCGAGAGTTCATCCATGCAGTCGTAGACCGTGGCAGCCGGGTCGAGGTGTGCCGCGAAACGGAGCGCCATCGGCGTATAGAACCATAATACGAACTCCCGGCCACGTACTCCCGCTCTTGTGAGCCAGCCATCGAGCAGCTCACGCTGGGCCTCATCGCGCTCTTCACTCGTGAGGCCACGCGGGAGGCAGGGAGTCGCCACCGTTATGTTCTGCTGCGGATGCGTGATCTGAAGTCCTGGCCGGTCACCTTCGATCGGCTCCTCGAATACAAAGACGCGGCCGTCCCGGGCCGCCCGCGTCATCAGATGCTGGGGTCGCTGGAAGACCCAGTTCCATCGAAGATGGGACAGGCACACCAGGTCGGGTGCGCTGTGCGAGGCTTCACGGCGTCCAGATCCGATCATGTTTCCCCCGACCGCCCGCGAACAACGACGCTCGCCGCGACGCCGTTCGGGACAGATGATATGGATGTTTCCCCGTCACAGTGCGATTACCAAACTGTGAAAAGTATTCTGTATGTATGTTCTTCCTGACCGCGGGTCAGGAGGCCAGCAACCGCTCATCGCGCTGCCTGAACGATGGCCGGTCAACCCGAATCAGAGTCGACCGGCCTCGTCAGCACCTCTTATTGAGTCGGTCGCGTGCTCTGTAGGCGACGGGCGCGCTCGAGATGCCCGTTTACCGCGTCCCGCGCCTGCTGCAGGAGCGTCTTAAGCTCGGCGTTCTGAGCCTGCGGTATGAGCGTCTGATCCAGCGTGTTGAGCAACTGCTGGTGCATAGTCACCTCGTGGTCGATATACGCCCGATCGAAGGCGTCGCCGGTGAGGCCGGACATCGACGACATAGCCGCGTCAGCATCGCGACGCATTTGTGCCTCGGCATCACTTGTTAACGGCGTCAGACCGAGCCTCGCCGCCAGGTCACGGGCCTGCTGGTTGAGCATCCCGTGATCGGTAACCATGGTCCGGGCGAAATCCCGCACCTCGGTGCTCGTGGCCTTCGGTTCGGCCATTGCGCCATGGGCGCTATCGAGTGAATTGGCCGTCATGGCCAGCTGCGCGATCTGCGGATCCGTCAGCATGGGCGAGCCGGTCATTCCCGAGGTGGTCGGCGAATCGGCCATCGCCGCCGCCACCGAGTCTCCGTAGGTGTCGTCGGCCCGGCCGCACCCGATCACCGCCACTCCGAGTGCGAAAACAGCGAACCCGGCGCCCCTCATTTTTCTTGATGTTCTCATGTGTCGTCTCCTGTCCCCTGGTCGTTGCCGATCCTGTGCGCTCACAATGTGAGATGAAGTCGGCAAGCACACCATTCGTCGCCGGAGTCAGTGGCATCTAGCTCTCGAGGATTAGCCGGCAGGCGGAGTCAGCAATGAGCTTTCGTCTTTTGGTGGGCTCCAGCGGCCGAGGGCCGGACTCGCAACCGGAACCATTCGAGCCCGCCAAGGGTGAAGACGAAAAGCCTTCGCCCGGGAACGAAAATGACAACAGTCAATGAAGCCCTCGTCGATCATCAGGGCCTGTGGGACGTCACATCGAGCCTCCCCGCGTTCGAGCCCCTTGAGCGCTCGCTCGATACCGACGTCTGCATAGTTGGCGCCGGAATCGCCGGCCTTTCCGCTGCATACTTCCTGCAGGATCGCGGACTGAGCGTAGTAATACTCGACGACGGCCGAATTGCGGGCGGCATGACTCGCGTCACCACCGCTCACCTCACCAACGCCATTGATGACCGCTATTTCGAGATCGAGCGCATCCACGGCATCGAAGGGGCACGCCTCGCCGGAAGAAGTCATGGCGCGGCCATCGATGCGATCGAGCGAGTCGTGCACCACGAGAAGATCGACTGCGAATTCGAGAGGGTACCAGGCTTTCTCTTTCTCGCTGAAGGTGATGACGAGGAGCTTCTCGAGCGCGAGCTCGCGTCGGCGCATCGCGCCGGACTGAACAGCGTAACGCGGCTCTCGACTTCAGCGGCTGCAGGATTCGACTGCGGACCCTGTCTTCACTTTCCCAACCAGGGCCAGTTCCATCCCCTCCGTTACCTCACGGGAGTGGTCCGCGCCATCGTTGAGCGGGGCGGCCGCATATTCACGCGCACCCATGCCGACTCGATCGAAGAGGGTCGGGTTGTCTCCGGATCCCATACCCTGACAGCCCGCTCAATCGTTGTCGCAACCAACACCCCAATCAACGACCGCGTCGCCATTCACACGAAGCAGGCGCCCTACATGACCTATGCAATCGGGGCGCACCTTCCGCGTGGCGCCCTGCAACACGCACTGTGGTGGGATACCGGCGATCCATACCACTACGTCAGACTCAGCAGTGCCGGCGGTAGCGCCCCAGATCGTGAAGTTCTCATCGTGGGCGGAGAGGACCACAAGACGGGCCAGGCCGACGACAGCGACAGTCGTCACGACCTCCTCGAGAATTGGGCAAGAGCTCGCTTCCCGATGATCGAGGACGTGGCCTTTCGCTGGGCCGGGCAGGTCATGGAGACGATCGATGGGCTCGCCTTCATCGGACGCAATCCCGGAGACGAGCACATCTACATCGCCACCGGCGACTCCGGGCAGGGCATGACGCACGGCACGATCGCCGGGCTCCTCCTCTCCGATCTTATCGCCGGGATCGAAAACCCCTGGGTTTCTCTGTACGACCCGTCGCGAAAGTCTTTGCGGGCCTTCACCGACCTCGCCAGGGAGAACCTGAACGTGGCCGCGCAGTATGCCGATTGGGCGCGTCCAGGCGAAGTCGCATCCGCCGACGACGTGGCCGCCGGCGACGGTGCTATCCTGCGCAAGGGTTTGAGCCTGGTGGCCGTTTTCCGCGATTCGAACGGCGCACTGCATCAGTACGACGCCGCCTGCCCCCACCTCGGCTGCGTGGTGCAGTGGAACCGCTTCGACAGAAGCTGGGACTGCCCATGTCACGGCTCACGTTTCGATCCAATGGGCGTAGTGTTCAACGGCCCTGCAAACCGCAACTTGTCACCTCATGAGTGACAAGGCAAGCTCGTCATTCAGATGCCTGCCCATAGGTGAGATACCAATATTGCCCTGCGGCACGATGCATCGAGAACCAGCGCGGGCCTATTGTTAGCCCCGAACCTGAACTTCTTCAGAATGGAGGCGTTATGGCTAATCAGGGAAGCGGCAAGCAGGGCGGCCAGGGGCAGGGTGACGGCGGACGTGGCACCCAGGGCGACCAGGGGAACAGGGGCGACCAGGGCAACAAGGGGGACCAGGGCAACCTGGGCGACCAGGGACGGAAGGACGATGATCGCGGACAGCGCGCTCAGGGAAACCGCGAGCTCGAAGACGATCAGAATGTGGGCCGCGAGCAGGGCAAGCAGGGTGGTGGACGCGAAGGCGGCAGCGGGCAGACCGGAAGCGGTCGAGGGACAGGTGGTGGGAGTCGCTAGATCAGCAAGTTGACTGAAGTGCCCCGCTCGCTTCGACGAGCGGGGCTTCTTCTTGCCCGACAATTTTCACCAATCGGCGTTACCGCAGGGCGCTAACGCGATCCTGCCGGGGAGCGTCGGTGTGACAGCAAGACCCGCCGGGTCAGCCTCCCGACATGCTGTGTCAGGGGGGAGACCCGACGGGGCGCGCGATAGGTGCCTCTGCTCCGTCCGCTTAGCGGCGTGCCTTGCTGCGCGGCGACCCGTTTGACTTGGCCGCCCGCGTGCTCGATGCCTTCCGCCCGCCGTTCCCCGCTTTGGAGGCTGCCCTCGGTCGCACCACCTCGGTCGCTACCTCTTCGTCGTCTTCACCTTCCATGTTCTCCTGGCCGTCCCGCTCCGCCAGGGCGTTGATGCCACCCTCGGCCAGCGAGTTCAACAGCGCGTCCGCGTTCTTTTCCTCGTCGAGCGTCTGCTGCAGCAGCTCGAGTGCTTCAGAATGGCCCATGATCCGCGCGTACTCACACACTGCGCCGTAACTTGCGATCTCGTAGTGCTCGACCTTCTGAGCCGAGACGATGAGACCGGCGTCGAGCACTTCCGGGTCGGCGTCTTCGTCGAGAAGAGACTTGCTTTCCTCGATAAGACCTTCCATGCCCTCGCACTTCTGACCGCGCGGAGACTCTCCGAAAGTCTCGAGGATCTGTTCGAGGCGACTCACATGCTCTTCTGTCTCCGCCAGGTGATTGGTGAAGGCGGTTTGCAACTCTTCGGAAGTGGCGTTCTTCGCCATCTTCGGCAGCGCCTGAACGAGCTGTCGCTCCGCGCTGTAGAGATCCTTGAGCTCGTGGATCATCAGGTCGTGAAGTGTTCCAAGTGCCATGATCGTTCTCCTTGTCGTGAGCAGGCGAGGCGATTCGTTGCGAGGGCCGTGAATCTCAGGTGACCGCGAACGCAGCGAAACTCTCGCAAGAGTGATCTTCGCTACTCCATTAGGTGGTGACCCGGAGTTCATCGGATCAGGCTCCTCGTGTCCATCCTGCCACCCGGTCAACCGCTCTCCCCGAACAACTCTGCGCTTCTCCAGTAGAACACGACAGACTCAGCCGCACCACGAGGTGGATTTGATCGACAGGGACGCTGCGATGGTGACGTATCCGCGGCCGCTGATGCGTCGTGCGGAATGGACCAGCCTGGATGGCCAGTGGAGTTTCGCCATCGATCCGGAAGCGACCTGGACCGATCCCGGGTCTGTCGCCTGGGATCGGATGATTGAGGTCCCTTTTGCGCCCGAGACACTGCGCAGCGGCGTCGCCGACGACGGCCTCTATTCTGCCGTCTGGTATCGCAGGTCCTTTCACTCCCCGGATCTGAAGGAGGGCGAGAGGCTGATGTTGCGCTTTGGCGCTGTCGACTACCACACCACGGTCTGGATCGGCGGCATCAAGGTCGGCGAACATGAGGGCGGCTACACTCCATTTGCTTTCGACATCAGCGACCTCGTCCGGCAAGGGACCTCCGAGGTCACCGTTCGGGCCTTCGACAATCCTTCCGATCTCGAGCAGCCGCGCGGCAAGCAGGACTGGGAGCGCGATCCTCACCTGATCTGGTATCCACGGACGACCGGCATCTGGCAAACTGTATGGCTGGAGAAACTGCCTCCAGCCTGGATCGAGTCGCTTTCGTTTACCCCCAACCTCGACCGCTGGGAAATTGCGATGATCGCCGCTGTCGATGGGCACGTGCGATCGCCCCTTTTCCTCCGCGCCCGCCTTCACGTCGGAGGTGTTCTACTGGCGCAGGACACCTACCTCGTCCTCGGTCAGATCGTACATCGGCGCATCGCGTTGTCTGACCCCGGCATCGATGACTCGCGCAACGACCTGTTGTGGAGCCCTGCTTCTCCAACACTGATCGACGTCGAGCTCGAGCTTTGTGATGAGGCCGGGAACGTGATCGATGTCGTCCACAGTTACACGGCGCTGCGCGAGATCGCGACCCAGGGCGATCGGGTCATCCTGAACGGCCGCGCCTATCGCTTGCGGATGGTACTTGATCAGGGCTACTGGCCGGACACCGGAATGACAGCCCCCGATGGGGCCGCCCTCCGCCGAGACGTCGAGCTGGCGCGCGCCATGGGATTCAACGGAGTGCGCAAGCATCAGAAGATCGAGGATCCGCGCTATCTCTACTGGGCCGATCGCCTTGGCCTTCTCGTGTGGGAGGAGATGCCCAGTGCCTACAGATTCACAGCCAAATCGGTGCGACGTTTGCAGCGTGAATGGGAGGACGTCATTACCCGCGACTCGAGTCACCCCTGCGTCGCCGCCTGGGTCCCCTTCAATGAATCGTGGGGAGTCCCGAATCTCCCCAACAGCGCGGCCGAGCGTCACTACGTCCAGGCCCTCTATCACCTGACGAGGACGCTTGACCCGACTCGGCCCGTCATCGGTAACGACGGCTGGGAAAGTGTGGCGACCGACATCATCGGAATCCACGACTATGACCATGATCCGACACGGATTGCCCGCCGTTATCACACCAGCGATGCGCGGCTGCGTCTCTTTCAGCATGAGCGCCCAGGCGGCCGTCTGATTCGCATCGGTGACAGTCCCGGGCCGGACCACCCCATCGTGTTGTCCGAGTTCGGAGGTATCGCCGTGGCCGACGACGGTTCGTGGGGGTACTCAATCGTTGACACAGTGGACGAACTCGCGGAACGCTACGCCCAGCTGCTCTGGGTGGTGTCCGGACTCCAGATGCTCGCCGGTTTCTGCTACACCCAGTTTGCCGACACCTACCAGGAACGGAATGGACTCCTTCACGCCGACCGCACACCCAAGTTCCCCATCGAGGCCATTGCCGAAGCCACCTTTGGCGAAAATCCACCGCGAGCGTGGTCGACGAGCCCCTTCCAGGCAGGGTCTACAGGCCAATAGTCTACAGCAGCAGTGAACGGCGGCCGGCAGCTTCCCGAGATCTGGGGTGGTGTGGAATGCACGGTCAATCGGGTCGGCAACCGCTGGCTCGATCAGCTGCATCGCAACGGCCACGACCAGCGACTGAGCGACCTGGACCTCTTCGCCGGGCTCGGCATCCGGGCTCTGCGCTATCCGGTGCTCTGGGAACGCGTCGCCCCAAACGGACTGGCCACGGCCTCGTTCGCTTTGACCGACCAGCGGCTTGCCCGCCTGCGCTCGCTGGGCTTGCACCCCATAGTTGGTCTTCTCCACCACGGCAGTGGCCCCCGCGAGACCAGCCTCGTCGATCCCTGCTTCCCGGAACGCTTCGCACTCTACGCCCGCGCCGCTGCCGGGCGATACCCGTGGGTCAGGGACTGGACCCCGGTAAACGAACCGCTCACTACCGCGCGCTTCAGTTGCCTCTACGGTCACTGGTATCCACACCAGACCGGTGATCAGCCCTTCCTGCGCGCTGTCGTCAATCAGTGCCGGGCCATCGTGCTCGCGATGCGTGAAATCAGACGGGTCAATCCACTCGCGCGCCTCATTCACACCGACGACGGCGGAACCATCTTCTCCACCGCGCCGCTCCAACACCAGGCAGCTTTCGAAAACGCGCGCCGTGACTTCGCCCTCGACCTCATCTGCGGTCGCGTCGGACGACACCATCCGCTGCGCGGCTTCGCCGTCAAACACGGGATCGACGGCGGTGAGCTGGATTGGTTCTCCGACAATCCCTGCCCTCCTGATATCATCGGGATCAACTACTACGTCACCAGTGACCGGATGCTCGACCACCGGCTCGCGCTCTATCCGCCGGCGGCACACGGCGGAAACGGGCGTCACCTTTACGCCGACGTCGCCGCAGTTCACGCCGCTGATCCTGTCACCCCCGATTTCGCCGCCGCGCTCACGCGCTACTTCCGGACCTACGCTCTGCCCGTCGCACTCACGGAAGTCCACATCGGCTGCACCCGCGAAGAGCAACTGCGCTGGATGCGCGAAGCATGGCACGGCGCAATGGTGGCACGTAACAATGGGGCAGATGTGCGAGCTGTCACCTTCTGGTCTCTCCTCGGGTCGCACGACTGGAACAGACTCGTAACTTCCGAGGGCGGGTCCTACGAATCCGGCGCTTTTGACATTCGCTCACCGCTCCCTCGCCCAACCGCGGTCGCCCAGGCGATTCATCAGCTCGCCACTGCAGGAGCTTTCGGACATCCCGTTGCCAGCGGTGCAGGCTGGTGGAGACGCGAAACGCCGGGCTCAGTCAATGGAGGGGCGGACTATCTCACGGGAGCGCGCCACCGACGCATACTCGTTCTCGGTGCCTCCGGCACACTCGGCTCCGCCGTCGTGCGCGCCTGCCACAAGCGCGGGTTGGAAGTCCTGGCGCTGACCCGACAGCAGGTGGATGTCACTCAGTCGTCTGACGTGAAGCGCGCTATCGCCGCCTGCCAACCGTGGGCCGTGGTGAATGCCGCGGGCTACGTGAACGTTGACGCCGCTGAAGACGAGCAGGAGGTCTGCCATCGCACCAACGCAGCGGGCCCGATTTCCGTGGCCGAGGCGTGTGTCCGCGTGAAGGCGCACCTCGTTACCATGTCGAGCGACCTCGTTTTCGACGGAGATCGGAGGTCACCCTATCTCGAAAACGACGATGTCTGTCCGGTCAACGCGTATGGCCGCAGCAAGGTTGCGGCAGAACGCGGGGTGTTGTCGACGATGGATCGTGCACTGATCGTGCGCACCAGCGCCTTCTTTGACCCCAGGGATCAACGCAACTTCGTGGCGCGGGTGATCGAGGCCGCACAACACGGTGAAACTGTGCGCACCTCCGCAGACGTGGTGTCGCCTACCTACGTTCCCGATCTGGCCGACGCGATACTCGACCTCCTGATCGATGGGGAGTATGGCATCTGGCACCTTGCCAACAGCGGCGAGGTCAGCTGGACCGAGTTCGCCCGTCGCGTTGTCGCCGCGGCCGGCTATGACCCATCTCTCGTTGCCGAATGTGATGACACGACCCTTGGCCGACGCGCCCGGCGCCCCCGCTACAGCGTACTCGGCAGTCGGCGAGGCGTTGTGATGCCCAGTCTTGAGGCAGCCGTAAGCGCCTGGATCGGGGAGCGCTCCCTGAAACTCACGGCTGGAAGCCTGTAGTGCAACGAGGGGTGGCCGAAGAAGAATCTCCGCATATCTCCGTGGTACAATTGCTCCAACTGGCGGCTGCAGGCATCATGTGACTCGCACCGGTTCGTTCTCCGGCCTTCGGTCATATGGCGGCAAAGCGTAAACGCAAAACGGCTCCACCCCGGCGTGTACGGTATGCGGTAGTCGGGCTCGGCCACATCGCTCAGATCGCGGTCCTGCCCGCATTCAGGAACGCGCGGCGCAATTCCAGACTCGCGGCCATCGTCTCGGGTGACGATACCAAGCTCGACGTTCTCCGACGCCGCTACAAGGTGGAGACGGCGGTTCACTACGATCAATTGGATGATCTCTTCGCCGGCGGCGAGATAGACGCCGTCTACATAGCGCTGCCGAATGATCTGCATCGCGCGGTAGTCCTCAAGGCCGCGGAGGCCGGGATTCACGTTCTCTGCGAGAAGCCGCTGGCGATGACGGAGACGGACTGCCTCGACATGATCGAAGCCTGCGAAGCTGCGGAAGTGAGGCTCATGACCGCCTATCGGTTGCACTATGAGCCAGCGACTCTCCGTGCAATCGAGCTTGTGCGTGCCGGTCGTATCGGGGAGCCCCGATTCTTCACCTCGACGTTTTCGATGCAGGTTACTGATCCCGCCAACATTCGCCTCAAGGCGGAACGTGGGGGCGGCCCGCTGTTCGATCTCGGCATCTATTGCATCAATGCGGCCCGGTCCCTGTTTGCATCCGAACCGCTCGAGGTCACGGCCTTTCACGCCGCTGGAGATGACGATCGGTTTCGCGAGGTTCCGGAGATGAGTTCGGCGCTAATCCGCTTCCCCCGCGAACGTCTCGCCACCTTCGTCTGCAGTTTTGGAGCGGGTGACACCAGCTCCTATCGGATCATCGGGACGCGCGGTGATATCCACGTCGAACCCGCCTATGAACACGCCGAGGGGCTGGAGTTTCGACTGACGATCGGGGACAGGACAACCCGGCGTCGCTTTCGCCGTACCGACCAGTTCGGGGCCGAACTCCTCGCCTTTTCGGATTCGGTGTTGAACGGGCCCGACCCCGAGCCGTCGGGCTGGGAGGGTCTGGCCGATGTGCGCATCATGGAAGCAGTCGAACGCTCGGCGATCGAGGGGAGGGCTATCCAGCTGACTCCGTTCGGGAAGTTGCGCCGTCCTCGCGAGTCGCAGCGGAAGACGTTACGGCCACCTCGCAGGCCGGACGAAGTGCATTCTACCGCACCACACGACTAGAGCATCTCCACTCCCTGCGATGAGGGACGAGGAGGACGAAGATGATGAGGATGACGAGGATGATGAGGATGAAGAGGATGGAGAGGATGAAGAGGATGAAGAGGATGGAGAGGATGAAGAGGATGAAGAGGATGAAGAGAGGATGAAGAGGATGAAGAGGATGATGAGGATGATGAGGATGATGAGGATGAAGAGGATGATGAGGATGAAGGATGAAGAAGAGGATGATGAGGCTGAGAGGGTGTCCGGATTCCTGTGTGTGAGGTCATAAGCTGACCAGAGGAGGTCGGTTATGGCTAAGCGAAACAGGAAAGGAGTAGAGGACGAGTTTCTTTTTGCCGGCGTTGGATCTGTTGGCGGCGCGGGTGCATACGCCCGCTGATCTCGAGGCCGTCTTCCGGGCGATGAAGAAGTCCCTGGTTGAGCGGATCTTGCAGCCCAAGGTTATCCGCCGGAGGTGCGACGGATTCTCATGACGACCAACGCCGTGGAAAGTCTTCGCACACAGGCGCGAAATAATCAGGACGCGGGGTCATTCCAAACGATCAGGCGGCGCTGAAGCTTCTTTGTCTTGCCCTGCGTAACATCAAGAAGCGCTGGTCAGCACCACCGATCTGGCCAGAAGCACTGCGTCACTTCGCACTACTCTTTCCCGATCGCTTTACCACCGAGCCAGTAGATGTCCAGACCAGGAACGAAAGACCAAACTGCAAGAACCAAAACCAAGACCTGACACACAAAGAACTTGACACCTCCGGTCTCTACATCCTCTTCGCCCTCTTCATCCTCTTCGCCCTCTCTCGATCTCGCCCTCTTCGCCCTCTTCATCCTCTTCGACCCTCTTCATCCAGACTACCTCCCAGCCGGCTCCAGCCTGACGATCGGCGTTGGTGCACCTTGTCGGTTGTCGATTGCCAGGTAGATCAATCCGTCGGGTCCCTGCCGCACGTCGCGGATCCTCCCCTGCCGCTTTACCAGCACCTCGACCAGGTCGGCTCGCGGACCGTCGAGCCTGACCCGCGCCAGTTGCTCACCAGCCAATCCGCCGGCAAAGACACTCCCCTTCCAGGCAGGGAACTTGTCGCCGGTATAGTACAGGACCCCGGAAGCACCGATCGATGGAACCCAGACGTAGGAGGGCTGCTCCATCCCTTCACGATGAGTTCCGCCGTGGATGGCGCTGCCCGTCCGGTAGTTGACTCCGAAGCCGACGACTGGCCATCCGTAGTTAGCGCCTTTCCTGATCAGGTTGAGCTCGTCGCCACCCTGGGGACCATGTTCTGTGATCCATACTTCGTTCGTCTCGGGGTGCACAAAGAGGGCTTGTGCATTCCGGTGACCATAACTCCATATCTCCGGCCGGGCGTTTTCCCTGCCCACAAACGGATTGTCGGACGGGACACGTCCATCGTCGTGAATCCTGTTGATGGTCCCGTGGTGATTCGAGATATCCTGGGCAGGGTGTGCTTCGAGGTTTCCCGACGGCGGCACCATACGGTCCCCTACCGTCACGAAGAGGAAGCCGTCACGATCGAACGCCAGTCGTGAGCCGTAATGTCCAGTGGCGCCGCGCGTCTGCGCCACGAAGACCTCCTCCACACCTGTCAACCTGTCGTTTTCGAATCGCCCACGAACGACGGCTGTTGTCGCCGCCCCGCTGTCTCCCGTCGGTTTGGAGAAACTGAGATAAACGAGCCGGTTCGTGGCGAACCGCGGATGCAGGACCACGTCGAGCAACCCACCCTGACCGCGGGCCACGACCTCCGGAACACCGTCGACCGCCTTCTCGACGAGCTTCCCGTTCCGCAGGATTCGCAGCCGTCCCGGCCGCTCGGTGATCAGCATTTCACCTGTTGGCAGAAATGCCATCGCCCATGGATTTATCAGACCCTCCGCAACCGTCACGACTCTATAGTTGTGGTCGAGGGATTTCTGTACGCCTTGTCCTGGCCCCACCGCCGGCGCAGGAGTGCCCTGTGCCTGGATCGTTGCCGTGACGGCAAATGCGAGTAACGCTGTAGCTGCTCTCATCAGGTCCTCGGTTTTGTCTGACGTGTAATAATGTGTCTGCGTGTGCCATCCCATGACCAGCGCCCTGCTACCGGCGACGCTCCGCAATCACGAATCCATCGCGATTCCTGACGGTGAACCCCCCCCCCCCCGAAACCAGCGCCGTCGTCAACAACCCTGCATCGCGGTGGTTCTCCGGAAACACAACCGTAGATACGCGACGCCGCTCTATCGAAGCCAACGCGCCGTCCGCCGACATCGCTGGATCGCGGTCCGAAACGTACCTGAACAGGAGCGTGCGGTCGGAGACCTCGCTGTCCGGAATGAACCCGGGGAGTTTGGAAAGATACAACTCGCGAACGCCAACAAGCGGCGGCGCGCCCGCTGCCCCAGTCATGTAAACCGCCACTCGCTCGGGCACCAGGGCAGGAGTTTCCCGATCTGCCGAGACCGCAATGTCGCGCGCCAACGCATGGCGCAACCTGTCAACCTTTGGCCTCAGTGCGTTGGATGGCGAAAAGATCTGGCGCGTAACTGCCGGTACGTCGACCAGCGCGAAGGCAACCAGCCACACAACGATCACGGCCATCGCCGGTTTCCCGCTGCGCCCCGTCGCGCCCGATATCGACAGAGCAACCGCCAGGCTGAGCAGCAGTGGAATGGGCACCGCCCACAGCAGCCGCCAGCTGTAGACGGGCCCGAGTACCATTGCCGCGATCTCTGATGTGGCCGGCATGAACATCACCAGGACGACGAGCCAGACGTACCAGGCCAGCCACCCGGTGTGCCGGGCCCTGGCGAGCATCGCCAGCAGCGGAATGATCATCAGTGCGAACAGGATCAGCGGCACCCTCGTCGACCCTAACGTTCCGTAGCCGAGCATTGCCGGAGCGAGGTCAGTGGCGCCGAGCCATGGCGCCATGCGGAAGGCGAGGAGCACCGTCAGCACTATCAGCGGCAGTGACGCCGCAACGCCGGCAGCCGTCACCCGCAGCCAGTCCCGGTCGATCCTCGGCAATGCCACCAGCGCCAGGCCAGCAGCGAGCGGTGCCACAACCACACCATTAACCGTCAGTCCGGCCGCGGCACACTGGGCAAGCGCGAGCAGGCTCCAGCTCCGCCAGTCGGGTCGGTCGCGAAATCGCAGGGCGAGCAGGACCAGCAGCGGCAGGAAGACGGTCACGTAAATCGCCTTCCCCTGGAAGATCCGGACAAAACCGAAGTTGCCGAACGTTCTGTGGCCGTCGCCCCAGAAAAACATCAGGAACACGAAGGCTCCTGCTCCCCAGCTGGCAGCCCGCGCCGGCAGAAGGTAGCGCAGCGTTGCCCACGTTACCAACGTACCCAGCGCGGCCCACAGCGGTGGCAGAACCACGTAGTACATCGTCTCGGCGGACGTCCGGAACAGGAAGGCAAGGAGCGCGACAAGGAGGCTGTATGTCTCCGGCAGATGCAGCATCTGCTCCACTGGCGGGAGTCCGTCGCGGTGCATCGCGTCGAACTCCTGGGGCGTGACCGCCGGAAACTCCATCGCGGCCACAGCTGCATTCAGGAAGTAGGCGTCATCGGGATCCGGCCGATTGACCCCGGCCGTCAGGATCATCGCGATCAGGCACAGCCCGAACAGCACCACGGTTTCAGCACGTCCGCCCGAGTCGTAGGCCGACAGCGGACGCCGTGTGATCTGGCGGTTGAAAGTCAGTCCATGACCCAGCAACAGGACCGCTCCAGCCCAGAATACCCAGTCAGAACCGATGATGGCGTGCGCAAGCGAAATTATTGCCGCGCCCGCGATCCATATCAGCAGCGTGCGCCTGCCGACGACGTCACCGAACTCCGCGGGTTCGGTGGCATCGTCGTGCACAAACCAGCGCGCACGAACGAGCAGTGCCACTGACGCCACAACCGGCAGCAAGGCGAGGTTGCGGATTGTTGCGAAGGAAAACCCGGCCACGATCCCGAGCTGGGCATGAATCGTCCACGCGCCGGTGAACACAGTCGCCAGCGCAATTGTGGAGTCGACCTTCCGTCGCAGAGCCCTCATGGGCAATCAAAGAAGTCGACGATCCCCGTCTCGAGCGAATATTCAGCTCCAACCACCATCAGACCTTCGTCGCGAATCAGTTGCTCGAGGGTCGCCGAGCCGTGCCGCAAGTGATCAGCGGACGCTCTGATGTTGGCCCGGACAGCCTCCCGCACCAGCGCGTCTGGATCGTCTCTAAGCGATGTCTGCATCAAACCCGCCACCGCGGGGCGAATCCTGTCGACGATCGACTGCAGATTCCGCGACTGCCCGCCTGATGGCGCGCGAAGCTCACTGATGGTGGCGAGGATCGCGCCACACTGCGAGTGGCCGAGAACAACCACCAGCCGTGTACCGAACCTGGCCGCTGCAAACTCCACGCTCCCGACCTGCGACGGCGCGACAATATTGCCAGCCACGCGGATGACGAACAGGTCGCCCAGCCCCTGATCGAAAACGATCTCCGCCGGTACCCGCGAGTCGGAACAGCCAAGTATGATCGCCAGCGGCTCCTGACCAGCCGCGAGCGCCGCACGTTGCGACGGATGCAGCCACACTTCAGAGCCACTACCACCGTCGGATGCGAAACGCCGGTTTCCCTCCTTGAGTCGCTCAAGAGCCTGTCGAGCCTCGATCATCGTTTATTCGCTGGAGTGTTGCCGGCCGGGCGCCTCAAGCTAAGTACGATCGGGCTCGACGGGAGGGTGTTGACAAGGCGAACCCTCCCGGGTGTGCTGACGGAGCCCTACTTTCCGTACGACGCCTTCGAGCCGATCATGTCCTTTCGACGCACTTTCCTTGCCATCCTTGTCTCTTCACCCGCGATCGCGCAATCCCCGCGCGCGCTCACGGACGCGGACTACGCACGAGCCGAGCGATTCCTGGGGCCCAACGTCGCGCCACTAATGAGCGGGACCGCCGGCCGTCCGACGTGGCTGCGCGGGAGTAGCCGTTTCTGGTATCGCGCGACAACCGTCCCCGGTGCGGTCTTTTACATCGTTGATCCCGCGCGTCGAACCCGGAGCGAGGCGTTCGATCACAACCGCCTCGCCTCCGCGCTCGCAACCGCTGTTGGCGGGACCTTCGAAGGCAGCCGCCTCCCCTTCCCTTCGTTCGACATGTCCGGCGACGGTCGTTCTCTCTCCGTAACCGTACGCAACAGCCGCGCTACCTGCGATCTCGTCGCCTACACGTGCACAACAGCACCGGCTCCGCAGCCACCGCGGAACGCCAGCGTTTCACCGGACGGACGGACGGCGGTGTTCATCCGCGACAACAACCTGTGGGCGCGGGACCTCGCCAGTTCCCGCGAAACCCGGCTCACCACTGACGGCATCGCCGACTTCGGTTACGCGACCAACAATGCCGGGTGGGTGCACAGCGACGATCCGGTCGTCACCTGGTCTCACGACTCCCGTCAACTGGCCACGTTCCAGCACGACGGCCGTGGAGTCCGCGACATGTATCTGGTATCAACCAACGTCGGCAGTCCTCGGCTGGACGCGTGGAAATACCCCCTGCCCGGCGACAGCGTGATTTTCCGTATCAGCCGCGTCATCCTCAAACTGGGCGCAGATAACACTCCGTCGCTGGTTCGCCTTCAGCTGCCGGCCGATCAGCACCGCTCGACTGTGTCCGATCACGTTGCCTGCGACGGCGGGACCATCTGTGACGTGCAGTGGTATCCGGACGGCTCGCATCTGGCCTTCATCTCCAGTTCCCGTGACCACAAGTCGGCGTGGTTCCGTATCGCCAACGCCGCCACTGGCGAAGTCCGTACGCTGTTCCAGGAGACCAGTGCAACCCAGATCGGCGATGCTTCCCTCACCGAGAACCTCTGGCGGGTACTGCCTGGCAGCAATGAGCTGATCTGGTGGTCCCAGAAGGACAACTGGGTGCATCTCTACCTTCATGACCTGACAACCGGAGCGCTCAGGAACCGAATCACCACAGGCGAGGGTAACGTCTCCTCGATCCTCCACATCGATGAGCGCAGCCGCATCATCTACTTCATGGCCAACGGCAGAGAACAGGGACGCGATCCCTACTTCCAGCACTTCTATCGCGTTGGCTTTGATGGTCGCGGCCTCACACTGCTGACACCGGAGAACGGCAACCACACCGTCACGCTTTCGCCTGACGCGAGGTACTTCACGGACTCATGGTCAACGCCCGACACACCCCCTGTGACTGTACTGAGAGAGACGGCCGGTGGCCGGCTCGTGATGACCCTCGAGCGAGGCGACATATCCCGTCTGGCAGCCGCCGGCTGGAAGCCACCGACCCCGGTGACGATGAAGGCTCGCGACGGCACAACAGATATCCATGGATTGCTCTACACCCCCTCCAACCTCGACTCCACGCGCAAGTACCCGATCGTCAACCGCATCTACCCCGGGCCGCAGGCCGGCAGTGTCGGTTCGCGCAGTTTCTCACCGGCACGCGGCGACAACCAGTCCGTAGCCGAACTGGGATTCATCGTTGTCGAGATAGACGGAATGGGAACACCGGGGCGCTCCAAGGCCTTTCATGACGCGTATTACGGGCGCATGGGTGACAACACCATCCCTGATCAGGTAGCGGGTATGAAGGAGCTTGCCCGGCGCTATCCGTTCATCGACATCGACAAGGTCGGAATATGGGGCCACTCGGGGGGCGGCTTTGCGACCGCGGCCGCGATGTTCCGCCACGCGGACTTCTTCGACGTTGGTGTCGCCCAGTCAGGCAATCACGACAACCGCAACTATGAGGATGACTGGGGCGAGCGTTACCAGGGGCTGCTCGTTCGCAACGGAGAAAGCGACAATTATGCCGATGAGGCGAACCAGACGCACGCAGCGAAGCTCCGGGGTAAGCTCCTGCTCGCCCATGGCGCGATGGACGACAACGTGCCCCCCTATAACACCACCCTCGTCGCAGACGCTCTCATAAAGGCGGGCAAGGACTTCGATCTGCTGATGTTCCCCCACGCTCGTCACGGATACGGTGCCGACAACAACTATATGATGCGCCGGCGTTGGGACTTCTTCGTCCGGCACCTTATGGGCGCCGAGCCGCCGAAGGAGTATCAGATCGGGAGGCCACGGGTCGTGCCCTGACCTCGGATGATTCAGGAGGCTCATCCCGCTCCCCTGTCTTCCTGTTGTTCCTGTTGTTCCTGTTGTTCCTGTTGTTCCTGTTCTTCCTGTTCGTCCTGCTCCTCCCGTTCATCCGCTGATTGGCAGCCCGCTCCTCACGACTGTCGACCGCGCGAATGCAGTACGGTCCGGTGGCCGACCGAGTTGGAGTCCCAGGTCCTGGCCGAGGGTGTTGAGCGCGAACCGCGCCTCAACCGCCTGAAGCGACCACGGCTCGTGTTCGATATCAGTTCGATAAACGGCTCCGTTTGCGCTGACAGTATAAAGACAGTAGCGCTCCACCAGAAAATGGTCGGCAGTTCCCGGCAGCGCCTGATATACTGCTCCTGCCGGCCGGTAACTGCATTCAAGGGCGGCGGTCGAGCGGCGACGGCGGCTCCGATACAGAACGGTCCTGTCCCCGCCGATCTCGATCCGCATCTGTGCCCACCGATAGGGCAGCCGGAAAATGATCCTCGCCGCCGCCACCGCCATCAACCTCGCAGCATCGAGACTGAAGAAATAGACGCCAGGCCGACCCCTTAAAGTCACGTATGTGCGCAGGTTGAGCTCGGGAAACGTCGACAACCACGGCAGCGCCGGGAACCCACGCAGGGCAAGGTCACTCAGCAGAAACGGAGTCACGGTGACCCATGCGTCACCGTCAAGCAGGTCCAGTGCCAGCGCTTGTGGTACCAGCCGGCGGACAAGTGGCGGCGAGACCTTCCAGTGCGCAAACAAGAGGTCGGACCACCGCTGTCGCATCACCATTCTCACTGACATGTCAGAGCCTCTTGATTGCCTTCCTGAGCTTCAGGAAGACCGCTGTCGCATCACCATTCTCACTGTCATATGAGCGCCAGCCGAGCTGGACTACCTAAACAACTCGAGCTATCATCACCACCCCGAGGCACACACTCACCGCGCCGGCAAGCACTCCAACTCCGCGCTGCAGCGCGGCGCTGCGCTGGCCTGCCCAGGTCAGCGGAACGGCAACAGCGGCCGTGAGCATCAGCATCCCCGCGATCGTCCCCGCTCCGTAGAGAAGCAGGTAGAAAAATGCCTGGGATCGGTCTGTAATCAGTGCAAGAATCGTCAACGCGATGGCGGCCGAACCGGCGAGGCCGTGGACGATGCCAACGATGAACGGCCTTGCTCTGCCGTCCGGGCCACCTCCCGGGCCACGCGCCGCAAGGGGCCCTCCGACCTGTGCCACCGCCCCGACACCGCGGTCCGTGGATCGCACCACGGTCTCTCCACCTTCCGCCACGACGAGCGCCGGTGGGGCGCGCCGCAGCGACCTCAGGCTCACAAGTCCGAGCAGAACCAGCATCGCCGCCACCGCCATCTCCATCGACACGCCGACCTGCGGCGGAATGGTGATGCTGAACGCAATGATCGCCGTCCCCACAGCGATAATCGTCAGCGAGTGGCCGAGCCCCCACCACAGGCCTGTCAAGGCCGCATCCCACGGCCGGTGCTGCCTGGTGACAAGCGTGGAAACCGCTACGACGTGATCCGGATCGGCCGCGTGGCGTACGCCCAGAAAAAAACCGAGCGCGAGAATCGTCAGCAGGTTGCTCATGCGCCCAAGATAGCAGATTGACGGCACCGTGTACGCAGCCGAAAATACGCCGCAGTTGGAAGAGGCTGATGTTTGCAGCCTCGCTCGGCTCTCCCCACCAGGCTTCAGATGACCCGTCTACCTGTTCGGTCCGTTGCGCTTACGTTTGCCGCGCACCTGCTCCTCGCTGCCACCACCGGCGCCCAGGAAGCTCCATTCATAGGCGTTCGAGTCGATCAGGATCGCAACCGCGTTCTCCTCGAAATCACGCCCGAGCGGCTCGGACGCGACTTCCTTCATCAAAGTGTTCTCGCGACCGGCGGTGGCGTCGGCGGACTCGGCCTCGATCGCGGCCAAACGGGAGGAAGCGACGTGGTCCGCCTCGAACGCCGCGGTCGTCGAATCGTTCTCGTCCAGGACAACTGGGGCGCGCGCGCACCGCGCGCCGACTCGAGCGGCCGGCGTGCCGTGACAGAAGCCTTCCCGATCTCGGTAGTGGCATCCTTCCCGATCGAATCCGAAGCTGATGGCCGCATCGTTGCCGACGCGACGTCGCTTTTTCTCACGGACACCTATGGTATAGCGGAGTCGGTCCGCCGTGGGCAGCAGGGGACAGCCCGCGTTGATGCAAACCGGAGTTGGATCGATCCGGCACGGACGAAGGCCTTTCCCCGCAACACGGAGATCCACGCGGTTCTCACTTTTGCCGTGGACAATCCCGGCCCGGCGCTGAGGCGAGCCGCACCGAGCGCCGCGTCACCGACGTTCGAGATTCACCACTCACTCGTGGCGCTCCCTGATCCGCAGGGCTTCAAGCCAAGAGCTCAGGATCCCCGCGCCGGCTTCTTCGGTGACGCCTACAGCGACTTCTCACAGTCACTGGAGGGACTGTATCGCGACGCATTCATCAATCGCTGGCGCCTGATTCCGCGCGACCCGGCGGCCTATTCGCGGGGCCAGCTAACCGAACCTGTCACGCCAGTCGTTTATTACCTCGATGCGGCGATTCCCGAACCGTATCGAAGTGCTTTCCGCGACGGGGGCCTCTGGTGGAACAAGGTCTTTGAGGGCGCCGGGTTCCGCAACGCCTTCCAGATCAGGGACCTTCCGCCGGGCGCCGACCCGATGGACGCAAGGTACAACCTCATCTACTGGGTGCATCGCGTTGGCCCCGGACCCTCGGTCGGCCCGTCGCTGTCCGATCCGCGCACCGGTGAGATTCTCCGCACCGTCGTGCGCATGGACTCGTGGCGCTCCCTCATCGACTACAACATCTATGCCGGGCTGCTGCCGGCAGCGGGCACCAGCGGCCTCAATGTCACGCCGGAAGCCTTTGCCATGGCCCGCCGCCGGCAGCACGTAGCCCATGAAATCGGCCATACTCTGGGGCTTTCCCACAACTACATCGCCCACGCCCAGGGTCGCACGAGTGTCATGGATTACCCTTTCCCGCTGATCACCGTCGACGGGCGGGGAAACATCGACCTGTCGAAGGCCTACGCACCGTTTGCTGGCGCGTGGGACTCGCTGGCGATTCGGTACGGCTATACGTGGTACGCGGAAGAGGCCGCGGAGAAAGCGGGCCTCGCCCGCGTCGTCAGGGAGATGCTCGAGCGAGACGTCCGGTTCGTGGCCGACCAGGATGCCGGTGCCGAAGGTTCGATTCCCGAAGTGACGCGCTGGGTCGAGGGCGCAACGATGTTCGACGCGGTCGAACGGACGTCCGCGGTACGTCGAACGGCCATCGACAGGTTCAATGAAACGGCCATCAAGCCCGGCGAGCCGATGTACCTGCTCAACATGCGCTTCGCCCACGTCTATCTGCATCACCGCTATTCACTCGAGGGTTTGATCAAATACGTTGGCGG
>JBQTHK010000016.1:0-94569 GCA_052389935.1 Gemmatimonadota bacterium
CTGGATCGGCGACGGCCGACCTCATCAACCGCTGGCTTGATGGCGAAGAGCCTGAGCCGGTCGGGCTCCGCGGAGACGGCGCGCGCGCGCTCGACTTCTGGAAACGGGTTGGTGATGAGACTGATCGTCGCCGGCGGATGACCACTCCGGCACACGTCCCGGCGAAAATCATGGCGTCACTGCCTCACGTCGTTCCGCGGAGCAGTGTTGCACAATGGTATCGGCGGGAGGTCAGAATCCCGGCGGTAGTGCTCGCCCTCGGCGCTGTCGCTCTCGTGATCCTTGGCGCCTTATTTCTTTAGGGCAGCCGTCCTGACCTGAACACGCGGGAGGCCGCGCCTCTGGCGCTCGCCTCCCGCAAACTTTTCAGGGACTGCGATCGAACCGGACGTTGCGGACGCGGCCCGCAAAGATGCGCAGCTCGCGGACTCCGCCCGCTGAGTCGCGCACGAAGCGAATGGTGCGGCCGCCGCCGGTAAAGCCATCTTCGTACAACGACTCGAAAGTCTCAGGCTCGCTGCCGGGGACGGAGACAAGGATTTTCGTGCCGTCGACGGCTACCTGCAGGCGCGACCCCAACTCAGGACTGACATAGGTACCGGCGTAAGCCGTCATCCTGGACGGATCGGGTTGAGGAGTCGCCAACTCTTCGTACAGCACGACAGAACCATCAGCACCCGTGGCCCTTAGCCTCCGTGGTGCTCCAGGCTGGATCTCGAACTTCGCGCCGTTGGCTGCGCTCCATCGGTTGGTGCCCTGCCTTGCCGCGAGGCCTCCTGCCTCTGGCGTGCGAATCTGCAGGCCACCCTGAACAACTCTGAACTCGGCGACGTTGTCGCGAATCGGATCGCGGTAGCGTCCGCCGATAGCCCGCCAGGACGCAGAGTCACCGCGGTCGGGTGCTGGGGCGACCGCCGCGGGCGGCCGGGCAGGCAACAGGGCGCGTGCCAGCGCATCCACCGCAGCGCCGGGCGCTCCATCTGTTGTGTTGCAGAGGACGGCGATCGACAGCCCAACCCCGGGAAAGCGGGTGAGCAAGGTCTGATAGCCAGCCGTCGAACCGCTGTGACTGATTTCGGCGTGCCCATACCGCACTCCGTGAGAGAGACCGAGGGCGTAGTCGATGGTTACGCCCGACGTCAGCCGGCCGCGAGTCCCGAGTTTCTCCACCAGTGCCCGTCCCCCAGCGATCGAGGCTGACGAGAGTGCTTCGTTCCAGAGCAGCAGGTCACCAACTGTCGTAAGCAGGCCGCCGTTGCCGTAGACGTTGGTAAATGGCATCAACTGCGCATAGGCGCCGTCGGGCCTTCGCTGATAGGCTGTCGCGCGTCCGGGCACGACGCGTTCGAAGTCATCACGCCACTGTGTTTTCGTCATTCCCAGCGGCTCGAAAAACCGTCGACGCGAGAACTGGGCAAGCGATTCGCCGCTCACACGCTGAACGATGATCGCCGAAAGGGCATACCCCGAGTTGCTGTACAGGTATTCCGAACCCGGCCGGAAGTTGAGTTCGCGCTGTCGGCTGATCAGGTGCAGGATGAGGGGCAGGGTATGTACCTGGCGCGTTGGTGGGTTTCCAGTCAGCGATAGCAGCCCCCACTGATCACGTAGTCCGCTTGTGTGGGTCAGCATCTGCCTGATCGTTATGGGCTCGCCAAAGTCCGGCAGTTCCGGCAGGTGGCGCCGCACATCGTCGTCGAGCGAGAGTCGGCCTTCGATTTCGAGGAGCGCGAGCGCGGCTGACGTGAACTGCTTGGCGACCGATCCGGACTCGAAGATGGAACTCGGCGTGAGCGGTATGTCGTATTCCAGGTTCGCCATGCCCCGGGCGCTGGACAGCACCTGCTTTCCATTGAGTGATACGCCTGCGGCGCAACCAGGCGTTGTTGCGCTCCAACGCCGCAACACGCTGTCGGCGACGCGATTGATGTCGGTCTGCGCCCCGAGCGACGGGGCGAAAAAGAGCGCTGCGATGGCGGCGGCACGCAGGTTCAACTTTCGCAAGGGACACCTCTCTCGTGAGTCAACTGGAGGGTAAGGTGATGTCGTCAGGAGGGCGAGAGGCAGCGGTCAGAGGAACGGTCGCCATCACCTCCTCTCTCCTTTGCCTCGCCCTCCTCGTCACGCCCGGCTACCTTCCAAAATCCTTGCCGGCCCCGGTGATATGAAACGATCGCTCGCCGCCGCCATCGCCGCGGTCCTCCTCGCATTGTCCGCGGGAGGGCAGGAGGCCGGTCCTGGAGAGAGGCTGGGGAGGGGAGTGGTTCCGTGGTTCGACGTGGGCGTTTCTCCTATTGAGCTGAGCGGCGACGTCCGGTCCGGTGCATACGTCGCCGCGGTGGGTCGGCGGGCGATTGCGATGGGCACCGAAGACGGCCGGTTCGAGATCTGGTCCTGGCCGTACAAGTGGCTGCACGATTTCCAGCTCGCCTTCCGGGTGCCCAGGTTCACCGATCCGGTGGCCGGCCGCAGTGTGGCAAGGCGAGTCGTGAGTCGCCCCGAAGGGGTGACGATCGAGTACTCCTACGAGACGTTTACCGTCAGGCAGCTCGTCTTTCCTTCGATCGATCAGCCAGTCGTTTTCATGCTGCTCGAGGTCGATGCGATCCGGCCCATGGAGATTGTCGTCAGCTTCAGGCCTGACATCCACCTTGCGTGGCCGGCATCGTTAGGCGGTCAGTACCTGGCCTGGAACGCGCCGGCGCGTGCCTTCCTCTTCTCGGAGAGCCGCCGACGGGTCAACGCGTTCCTTGGCTCACCGGCCGTGACCAGAGCCTCCGATGTACCGGCGCACATGCTTGCCGAGGCGACACCGCAGTTCACGATCGCCGTCGGTGATGAAGGACAGCGCTACACGGAGCCGCGGCTGGGCGAGCCGCCCGGCGGCAACGTCGACATACACGAAGCATGGATTCCGATCGTGCTCGCGGGTGGCGAGATGCACCGTGACAGCGCGCGCGCCCTCTACGAGCGAATGAGTGAGCCCGGCGCAGCGCATCGCGAATGGCTGCGTCGGGTCGCGCACTTCAGGGAGCTGGGAGCCCGGACACTACGAATAAGAACCCCGGACACGACACTCAACCGGGCAGTCGAGTGGGCCAAGGTCAACCTCGACGAAGCAATGGTCTGCAATCCCGATCTCGGTTGCGGTCTTGTGGCCGGTTATGGTCTGTCAGGGGCGGCCAGTGATCGGCCCGGTTTCGGATGGTTCTTTGGCGGTGATGCCTCGATCAACTCGCTGGCGATGACCGCCGTTGGCCTGCATGACGCCGTTCGCGAGGGGGTATTCAGCTTCTTCGCGCGTTATCAGCGAGCCGACGGCAAGATCACGCACGAGATCTCCCAGGGGGCGGGCAGGATCGACTGGTTCGGCCAGTACCCTTACGCCTTCTACCATGGTGACACAACACCATTCTGGATCCTGGCGTTCGGCGAATACTGGAGGCAGACGGCCGACACGGCGCTCGCCCGCGAGCTCTGGCCCAAACTAAGGAAAGCATTCGAGTGGTCGCGCAGCACTGACTCCGATGGTGACGGACTGATGGAAAACCCGCTCGCCGGCGCAGGTGCACTCGAAGTCGGTGACCTCCAGATCGGGATCGTCTCCGACGTCTACCTGAGCGGCGTGTGGGTCGCAGCTCTCGAAAGGTTCGCTGCCCTGGCCCAGGCCATGGGAGAAGGCGCACTGGCAACCGAGGCGACCAGCATCCGCGAACGCGCGCTGCGCACGCTTGAGTCGCGACTCTGGATGCCGGGGCTCGGCCAATACGCATTTGCCCTTCTCGAAGGGGGACGCATCAACGAGAACCTGACGGCATGGCCGGCCACGGCCATGTCTTTCGGACTCTTTGACGCGGATCGGGGCGCGGCCATGGCCGAACGCATGGCCTCGGCCGAGCTGACGACGGATTGGGGGACGCGACCGCTGTCCGCACGCAGTACGCTTTTTGACCCGCTGCACTACAACAATGGAGCTGTCTGGCCATTCGTGACCGGCTGGGTGGCCCTGGGGCAATACCGGTACTTCAACAGGCATGCTGGCCGCTTCGCCCTCGACGCAATCGTCCGGACGGGATTTGACGACGCGCGGGGCCGCAACCCCGAGGTGATCTCGGGGCGCCTCTATCGCCCGCTCGACACGTCCGTGCCACATCAGTTCTTCGCCACTTCGATGGTCCTGACTCCACTGGTCCGAGGCCTTTTGGGCATCACTGTCGATGCACCCCGCAATCAAGTCGCGATTGCCCCTCAGCTCCCTCCCGAGTGGGACTCCGTTTCTGTTGTCAACGTACCGGTGGGGCGGGCCTCGCTCTCGTTCACCCTTCGGCGCGATCCGGGTTCACTGATGCTCGACGTGGAAGGAAGTGCCGCGCCGCTCGAAGTGGAGTACGCTCCCGCCCTGCCGCTGGGAGCAACTGGCGCAAGGACGCGAATAAACGGTGGGAACTGGACGTCGGTTCCGGCTCGCAACGTCCCCGGCGCGGTTCTGGTCAGCCAGACAGCGAGGACAGCCGTCAACGTGCGCACGCGACTCGAATTCGCGTGGGAAGGAGGCTGGGAGGTGGCACCCGTTACCGAGCCGGCGCGGATTGGCGACAGATCGCGTGCGCTGCGGGTGGTTAGTGAACGATTCGATGGTGGCCGCTATCGGGTCACGCTGCAGGGTCGCGCTGGGTCGGAGGGCGAGGTGCTGATTCGCACGCCCGACCGTCGCAGGCCGCAATCGATAACCCTGCTCCCGGCAGCGGCCTCAACATCCCCACTGCGGCTATCGGCGCCGGATGGAAAAGGCTGGTCCAGGCTCGGCATTTCCTTCCCCGCGACCGACGCCGACGCGGATGGCTACGTGACAATAGTTCTCGTCATGTAGGGGTCGGTCCGAGCCGGCTGTGTCTCCCTGACGAACGTCGTCCTGAAACCGCCGCCGGTACGTACGGCCGCGACGGATGGTGGAGGTTCGACGGCCACTCGACCAGGTACCGTCCGTCCGGGCGGAGTGCCAGGCGAGAGACCTGACGTCCGCTCCACCGGAGCGTCAAAGGAGACTAACGATGCGTATCAAGATTCTGCTGTGCGCTGCCGCGGTCGCGCTGACCGCCTGCAGCGAAGGAACCGCACCGGTCAACGACGCCAGCGACGAACTGCAGCCGTTCGCCGCGACCGAGTCCGCCGCAGTCAGTGGCGACTGGGGAGGCGCCATCACCGCCTGGCCGAAGCGCTGTGGGCCGGACGGGCCGCCCCGCCTTACAGAAGAGCAGATCGAAAAGATCCGCCAGCTCAAGGCGGCGTTCCAGGAAGCAATGAAGGATGAGATCGCACTTATCCGGCACATCTACCAACTGGCGCGTCAGGCGATGGCCAACGGCGCATCGGCCGAGGAAGTACGCGCGATCCTCGCAGAAGCTCAGCCCGCCATTCAGGCCCTGCGCGAAGCCGAAGCTCGCCTGCAGCAGGCGATCCTCGATGTGCTGACGCCGGACCAGCGCCGACGCTGGTGCCACGCCGCTGGACCCTTATCCGGAACCGCGGGGTAAAGTCACAAGGCGTCTCTGGGGGGAGCGCCAACCTCACACACCTCCGGTGGCTCAGGCTGCCGGGGGTGCTGTGTTTCCTCCCGGCGTCACCGCGCTGCTGATGAGGATGAAGAGGATAATGAGGATGACGAGGATGATGAGGATGAAGAGGATGATGAGGATGAAGAAGATGATGAGGATGTGAGGATGATGAGGATGGTGAGGATGGTGAGGATGGTGAGGATGAAGAGGATGATGAGGATGACGAGGATGATGAGGATGAAGAAGATGAGAGGGGTGCATACGACCGCTGATCTGGAGTCCGTCTTCCGGGCGATGAAGAAGTCCTGGGTTGAGCGGATCTTGCAGGCCGAGCTTACCCAACATCTGGGGTATGCCCAGGGACAGGAGAAGCCCGAGGGCCAGGCGAACTACCGGAATGGGTCGACGCCAAAGAAGGTGCTCGCTGGGAAGATGCCTTGCCGTTGGCAATCCCGCGGGATCGGGATGGTAGTTTCTCTCCGCTGATCTTGCCCAAAGGCGTCCGGCGCTTGCCACCGCTTCGATGCGCAGGTGATTTCGATGTACGCGCGCGGCATGACGGTGCGTGAGATTCGCGAGCACATCGAGGAGCTCTATCAGGTCGAGCTCTCCGCGGACGTCATCAGCGCCGTGACCGACGAGTTGATCGAGGAGGTAACAGAGTGGCAACAGCGACCGCCGGAGCGACGCTATCCGGTCGTATTCCTCGATGCTCTGCGGGTGAAGGTCCGTGATGGACGTGTGGTGCGACCGAAGTCGGTGTAGGTGGTCCTGGGGAAGCGCTGGTCAGCACCACCGATCTGGCCACAAGCACTGGTCACGTCGCACTACTCTTTCCCGATCGCTTTACCCCCGAGCCAGTAGATGTCCAGACCGAGAACGACGACCAAACTGCAAAGAACCACAAACCAGGACCTGACACACAAAGAACCTGACACCTCCGGTCTCTTCAACCTCTTCGACCCTCTTCGACCCTCTTCATCCTCTTCATCCTCTTCGACCCTCTTCATCCTCTTCGACCCTCTTCATCCTCCTCATCCTCCTCGCCCTCGCTACAGCCGCCCACCACCGGCAGCGGGACGACGCCAACCCCATTTGCCCGTTCCCTCGAGTTCGCGCGCGTTAACCGCATTCGCTACGTCGCCGTTGACGAGTGCTTTGCACACCGCATCAGCTATCTCGAGAGCGACGTTCACCTGCGCCTCGGCGGTCGATGCGCCGAGGTGCGGCGTAAGGACGACGTTGGGGAGCGATCGGAACGGGTGGTCGGCCGGGAGTGGCTCCTGCTCAAAGACGTCGAGGGCTGCGCCGGCCAGGTGGCCACGCTTGAGCGTGTCGAGCAGTGCCCGCTCATCGACTACACCCCCACGGGCGACGTTGAGGAGAATCGCTCCCTCCTTCATCCGCGCCAACTGCGCCGATCCGACAAGTCCGGCGGTCGCTTCGGTAAGCGGGACGTGTACCGACAGCACGTCAGCGCGTGACACGACATCATCGAACGTTCCCGTCTGAACATCGAGCTCCCGTGCACGCTCTGGTGTCAGGTAGGGATCGAACACGACGACGTGCATGCCGAAGGCCCGCGCGCGACGCGCGACCTCACCACCGATCCTGCCGGCACCGATCAGGCCGAGCGTCTTGCGATTGAGCTCGATGCCGGTGAACGACTTGCGGTCCCACTCGCCGCGCCTCATTGACTGATCGGCGGCAGGGAGTCGGCGGGCAACGGCCAGCAGCAGGGCAAAGGTGAGTTCGGCGGCAGAAACCGTGTTGCCTCCGGGCGCGGTGAGGACCGGTATGCCACGTTCGGTGGCGGCCTCGACATCGATGGTGTCAACCCCGACTCCCGCCCGGCCAATCGCCTTGAGCCGGTCGGCCCGTGAAAGTGACTCGCGGGTGATTCTCGTGCTGCTGCGAACGAGGATGGCGTCCGCTCCTGCGATAGCGTCGGCCAGGGCGTCTCCGGCAAGCCCAGGTTTGACCACCAGCTCGAAGCGAGCTTCGTCACGCAACGGTCCGAGATTATCGACGGAGATGGCGTCGGCCAGCAGCACCTTGAAAGGTCCGTTCATGCGCCCATCACCTCCGCCAGCGCGTCGAGCAGCGTTTCCAGTTCTCCGAGAGTGTGGTCTCCCATGTGGCCAATTCGTATCATGTCGTCCTTGAGCTTTCCGTAGCCGGTGGCGATGGTAAAGCCGCGGGCCTTCATCTCCTTCGCGATCGCGGATCCCGGTTTCGATTCAGGTGCGTTGATGCAGGTGACCGACGGCGAGCGATAGCCGGCCGGGGCGTACAGCGAAACTTCGACGCCCCGTCCGTTCATCTCTTCGGCCCACGCCCACGTCCGTTCGGCCATGGCTGCGTGCCGTGCCCACCTCGCTTCCATTCCCTCGCGCTCGATGTGTGCCAGCTGGGCGTCCATCGCATAAAGAAGTGAAACAGCAGGTGTATTCGGGGACTGATTCTTCCGATAGTATTCGTCGAACTCGAGGAGGTCGAAGTAGAGACCCCGCCGGCGACTCTCCTTTGCGCGAGCCAGCACACGATCGTTGGCTGCGCAGAACGAGAGCCCCGAGGGCATGGCCAGCGCCTTCTGGGAGCCTGTAAGCACGTAGTCGAGGTTCCAGGCATCGCTCTCGACCGGTGCCGCCGCCATCGACGACACCGTATCGACGACGATCACCACGTCACCGGCGGCATGGATCGCTTCGGCGATTTCCGCGATCGGGTTGAGCACACCGGTTGAGGTTTCCGAGTGCACAACGGTTACCACGTCGTAGCGGCCACCGCGCAGCGCGTCAGCCACCATGTCCGGGCTATGGAAGGCGCCATAGGGTACTTCGAGTTTGTCGGCGGCGATTCCTGAATTCACCGAGGCCTTGTGAAAGCGTTCGGAGAAGGAGCCGTTGACACAGCAGAGGACGCGCTCGCGCGTGGCATTGCGCACTCCTGCCTCCATCAGTCCCGTTGCTGATGATGTGGACGTGTAGACCGGGCGTGTCGTGCGAAACACGGCCTGGAGGCGTGGTGCCACGCGAGCCATGAGGTCTTCGACGGCCTTGCCGCGGTGAGCGATCATCTGCTGCGTCATCGCGTGCAGCACATCGTGTCGCACCTCGGTGGGACCGGGAAGAAAGAACCTGCCGAATGCCGGAGCCTGAACGGACGTCGTCATGAAGATGCGGGCTGTCTGGGTGGGAACGTGTGGTCAGATATGGATTGCGCGGCCCAGAACCGAAAGCGCCGCTTCTCGCGTCGCCTCGGAAAGGGTCGGATGAGAATGAACCGTCAGCGCCAGATCTTCTGACGAGCCGCGATACTCGAAGGCCAGCACCACTTCGGCCGCGAGTTCGGACACCGACGGCCCGATCATGTGGCAGCCGAGGAGTTCGTCTGTCCCGGCGTCAGCGATGAACTTGACAAAGCCGCCGCTGCCTTCACCGAGTGTGCGCGCGCGACCGTTGGCCGAAAAGGGAAACTTGCCGGTGCGGTACCCGCGCCCACTGGCCCTGACTTCCTCCTCGGTGAGTCCAACGGTCGCGATCTCGGGCCACGTGTAGACGATACTCGGCATGGAGTGGTAGTGCATTCTGACATCGTGACCGGCGATGACCTCGGCCGCGATAACTCCCTCCTCCTCGGCCTTGTGGGCGAGCAGCTTGCCGCCGGTAACGTCCCCGATCGCGAACACGGACTGCCGGCTGGTTCTCATCCGGTCGTCGACGACGATTGCGCCCCTTGTGCCGGTCCTGATACCAAGTGCCTGGACATCGATGCCCGCGCAGGCAGGCTTGCGGCCCACGGAGACGAGTACCCGATCGGCGTCGAGCGTGCCGGTTACTCCGTCGCGTTCGGTGTGGACACGCACGCGATCGTTTGTAACATCAGCGCCCGTGACTCTGGTGGCAACCTTGAGGTCGAGCCCCTGGCGGGAGAAGACCCGCGTCGCTTCCCTGACCAGCTCGGCGTCATTTCCGGGCAGGATGCCGGGCATGAGTTCGACGACCGTGACTCGCGCACCGAGCCTGCGCCAGACCGAGCCCAGTTCGAGACCGATGACTCCGCCGCCGATCACGACGAGGTGGTCCGGGACCGCGGAAATCGCCAGGGCACCGGTGTTGGAGAGTACACGATCTTCGTCGAACGGCAGGAACGGCAGCTCGACGGGAATCGAGCCCGTCGCAATGACGATGTTGCGGCCGCGGAGCCGTGAAACAGCGCCGTCGGCCGCCGTCACCTCGACGACGTTGTCGGAGCCAAGCGTTCCCGAGCCACGGGCCCACTGGATGCCATTCTTGCGGAAAAGGAACTCGATGCCGCGAGTGTTGGCTTCGACCACCCCGGTCTTGCGTGCGAGCATCCGGGCCAGGTCGAGGCTGATGCCGGTGAGCTCGATGCCATGTTCGCGCGCGTGCAGCCGGGCGAACTCGTAATGTTCCGACGACTGCAGCATCGCTTTTGACGGAATGCAGCCCACGTTGACGCAGGTGCCTCCCAGCGTCACATCCTTTTCGACACAACACGCGGAGAGACCAAGCTGTGCCGCCCTGATCGCGGCGACGTATCCGCCCGGGCCCCCTCCGATAACTACAACGTCAAAGTCAGACTGTATGTCGGCCATCTCGTTCTGCTGCGCGAATAAAGCGGTGCGGAGGGAAGGGAGAGCTGATATCCCGGGTAGGAGAAACTAGCACCTTGCCGGGGGGCTGGCTGCCCGGGAGCAGACGAAAAAAACGCGGGAGAGGCCGTCCGGCCCCTCCCGCGCACGAGAGCGCTGATTCAGCTAAGCCGCGCGATCCGTTCGCTCGGCGCGCACGGCGACAAAACGCCCGCTTCGAACGTTGTCGCGCACGCCCCGGACACGAGTATAGAACTCGCCCGCCAGCTCATCACCGCGCCTGACACCCTCGAGAACGGTGACCATTTCGGTGGCGTGGCGGGGATCGTAGTAGGGACCGATCAGCGCCACGAACGAGCTGGCCGATGCTTCGAGCAAACGCACACCCGTGGGGGCCACCTCGTGACTGACGTAGAAGAGAAACCTTCCCGCGACAGCGGAATCGGCGGATGCGTCGCGAAGCAGGGTAAAGCTCTCGCACTGGCCATTTTCGCCACGCAGCTCGCCGCGCCAGGTGCCGGCGAACGCCGCCAGACCAGACGGTCGGCGGTGATCACCGCGGGTTGGCGGCAGAGGCGTGAACGCGAACCGTGGACTCATCTTCATCTCCGTTGCGAACATTACGCGAGCCGCGCCGCGAAAGATTCAAGGCTGGCTCCCGTCGTATTGGAAACCGGATCGACAGGAATGGTTTGCGTCGCGCGTGCCGGAGTGAGGAAGCGAGGCCGGTGAGCGGCCGCTCGCAGCTCAGTCGACGGCCATCAACCCCGGATCTTCCATCAACTCCCTGACGCGGACGAGGAAGAGAACAGCCTGCTGGCCGTCGATAATGCGATGGTCGTAGGAAAGGGCAACGTACATCATGGGCCGGATCACGACCTGGCCGTTGATCGCGACCGGTCTGTCCTGGACCTTGTGCAGGCCGAGTATGCCCGCCTGCGGAAAGTTGATGATCGGTGTGGACACCAACGATCCAAAGACGCCGCCGTTGGTAATGGTGAAGGTGCCACCGGTGAGGTCGTCGATGTTCAACTTCCCATCCCGGGCCCGGCGCGCAACTTCGCTGATCGCTTTCGCGATGTCGATCATGCCGAGGCCGTCAGCATTGCGGATGTTGGGAACCACCAGCCCGGCATCGGAGGCCACTGCAATTCCCATGTTGACATAGTGATGGTAGACGATGTGATCACCATCGACCCTGGCGTTGACCACCGGGTACTGCCGCAGCGCCTGACAGGCGGCCTTCACAAAAAACGGCATCATCGAAACCCTGACGCCGTGCTCCTTTTCGATGCGCTCACGGATCCGTCCCCGCAACGACTCGACCGCCGTGAGGTCGATCTCGTTGAAAGTCGTCAGGTGGGCCGTTGCATGCTGTGATTCGAGCAGATGCTCCGCGATGCGTCGGCGCCGCGTCGACATCTTCTCCCGAGTCTCGCGGGCCGCGCTGCCCTCGTCATTGGCCCGCGTGGGTGCTGGAGCAGCGGCTGGAGCAGCAACGGCCGGGGCTTCGCGAGGTGCGACCTCTGGTGGTGGAGCAGCAGGCGGAGCCTCGCGTAGTGTGGCCGCCGGAGCTGCAGCAGCCGGGGCAGCGCTCGACTGCTCGATCACATCCGGCTTGCTGATGACACCACCACGCCCGCCGGGAGTGATCCCCGCGAGGTCGACCCCACGCTCGGAAGCGGTTCGTGTCGCGGCCGGTGAAGCTCTGAAAGTCCCATCAGCGGCCGCTGGAGGTGCCGAAGGCTGCCCGGCTCGGACCGGGAGCGGCTGAGCAGTTGGAGATGGGGGCCGAGATGCATCAGGCGCGGCGGCAGGCTGAGCGCCGGCACCTGATCCCGACGGGACACCCACGGGAGCGGCAGTCTCGTCGAGCTCCCCGAGCAAATCACCCACCTTGACGACGTCGCCCTCCTGACGCGCGCGACGGGCAAGTACACCTGCTTTGAGTGCCGGAACCTCCACCGTTACCTTGTCGGTTTCCAGTTCCACCAGAGTTTCGCCGGCAGAAACGTGATCGCCCTCATTCCTGAGCCAGCGCGAAACCGTAGCCTCGACGATCGACTCGCCAAGAGGAGGAACTGAAATCGATAACATTATGGAGGTGCGTTTACGCCCGGACTCGCGCCCTGGAGCAGGCTGGGCCCGTGAATATAACCAGCGCGTAACTCAATGCGAGCATTGACGATCTCCGCTCATGGAGGGCTGGATCAGCTGCACTTTCGCAGCGATCTGGCGGCTCCCTCGCTCGCGTCCGCTGACGACGTGCGGATCAGCGTTCGCGCGGCCGCGCTCAACCATCTCGACCTGTTCATGGTCGGCGGCCTGCCGCACATCACCATCAAGCCACCGCTGATCGTCGGGTCCGATGCGGCGGGAGTGCTCGTGGAAGTTGGCGCCGACGTGAAATCGGTAAGGCCCGGCGACCACGTGGTATTGAATCCCGGACTTTCCTGCGGTCGATGCGAATACTGCACGAGCGACGACAATCCACTTTGTCTCTCGTACGGTATACTGGGTGAACATCGCGACGGCACGCTGGCCGAGGAGATAGTGGTGCCCGCCCGTAACGTGGCAAGGATTGCGCATGACGTTGCGTTCGCGACCGCGGCGGCGCTGCCACTGGCCTCGCTCACAGCGTGGCGGATGGTGATGACCAAGGCAAGAGTGCAGCCGGGCGAAAATGTGCTGATTCAGGGAATCGGTGGTGGCGTGGCGCAGGCGGCGCTGCAGCTCTGCCGCTGGCGGGGCGCCCGCGTCTGGGTCACCTCCAGCAGTCAGGACAAACTGAATAAAGCGCTAGAGCTCGGCGCTGACGAGGTCATCAATCACCGCAACACCGACGTGGCGCGTGAGATCCGTGCCCGGACCGGCAAACGTGGAGTCGACGTCGTGCTCGACAACGTTGGCGAGGCGACGTGGAAGTCATCGCTGGGCGCACTCGGTAAACGCGGCCGCCTCGTGACCTGCGGAGGAACCAGCGGTCCGATCGTCGAAACCGACGTGCGCAGACTTTTCTGGAATCAATGGACTCTGATGGGCTCAACGATGGGCAGCGAAAGCGAGTTTGCCGCCATGACTGACGCCTTTGGGAGGGGAGCCCTGACACCAGTTATCGACAACATCTTTCCACTCGAACGCGGCCGCGAGGCATACGAGCGGCTCGCCAGCGGCGAGCAGTTCGGCAAGGTGGTCGTAGCCATCCAATGAGCGCACAGTTCACCCCTGAGCAGGAGAAGGCGATCAGGGAGGCGAAGGCCGCCGGCGGGCAGCCTCAGTGCCCCATCTGCAACGCTATCATGACCACTCGCTCGATCGGCGGTGGATCGTTCGGGCTCGGCTACGCCCGAAAGCGGGAATGGCTGATCTGTCCATCCTGCCGCCGCAGCGTGATCTTCGACGTCAAACGCGGAACCAGACTCTGACCACCGTAATGCTTTCGATCGACCCCATACCGACCGCCCTCGTGCCGGTCGACTCAGCCGCCGCCGACGCTCTCGGCGCGCCCAACTACGACGAGTTCCAGAGCGACATCGAGGTCTGGGACCTGCTTCAACGGCGCCCCCGGTCCGTACTGCGAGTCACGATGCCACATTGCGACGTGCCGCTGGCCTCTGAAATCAGCGACGAGCACGACCCGGCCGTACTGGCTCGCGCCCGCGCCAACATGGAGGCGCTGCGAGGATCACCGCTGACGAGGACAGTCAACGACGCCCTCTTCGTATACGAGATGACCAGCCCCAGGCTGCCGGGGGTGCGACAGATCGGACTGGGGGGAATGGCCAGGACGGCCGAGATACGCACTGCAGCAACATCAGACGCGCCCATAATCCGGAATGAGGGGATCAGGGAGTCGAAGGCCAGAGGCCGCGCCATTCTCGTGGAGGCGACTGCGGCAGACATGGGGACGGTCAACAACGCCGTTGACGACGAGGACGGTGGATTCGAACGCGAGCTCGCGAGCTGGGCGGCCGCTCGCGAGCCTGACTTCTCGACGCGTGACGAGGCGGGTGATCTCCACCGCGTCTGGCTCGTCGACAAGCCGGCTGAAGTCGCCCGGATGACAGCATTGCTCGGGCGCGAGCCGAGAGCGTACGTGGCCGACGGTAACCACCGCAGCGCAGCGGCGGCGATGCTCGGGCATCGCAACTTCCTGGCGGTCTTTTTCCCGGCGGCGACGATGACCATCGCGCCCTACAACAGGCTTGTCGGTGGTGCTGGCGTTGAAACTCCCTTCGAGATGATCGCTGCGGCCACCGAAAGGTATTTCAGGGTCGAGCCATTCAATGGGACAGGCGCCGTGCAGCCCCTGGCGACGCACCAGATCGGCATCTACGACGGGAGGCGGTGGCGGACGTTGCGTCCCAGCGACGGGACTTTCGACGCGGACGACGCTGCCCAGGACATCGACGCGGACATCGTGCAGCGAAATCTCTTTGCCGCGGTCTTCGGGATCAGCGATCCCCGCGACGATCGTCTCACTTTCGTTGGAGCCAACCGCGAAGCCGGGTGGCTGGCGGCGCAGGTCGATGCCGGCAAGTTCAGCTACGCGGTCACACTCCCGCCCGTCACGATGGATCAGTTTGTGCGAGTCTGCAGGCAGGACCGGTTGATGCCGCCCAAGAGCACCTGGTTCGTACCGAAGATTCGCAGCGGCCTGGTGATGGCGCTCGACGTCTGAGGGGGAGCGGCATCGGTCCGCAGTCCGGGCCGGGGTGCGGTAGATTTCAGTTTACCAGTAAAGGTGCAGAACGTGGCATTTCTTGAACGGCTCCAGACGAGTTTCGCGCAGCTTGCCGAGATAGTGCCGGCGCTGCTTGGCGCTCTCATAATCCTTTTCGCCGGCTACCTGCTGGGGAAGGTTGTGGAGAAGGGCACCGAGCGACTGCTGCGGCGCATCAGGTTCAACGCGATGCTGCAGCGCGGGGGGGTAATGGAGGCGGTGGAGCGAACCGGCACGCACTTCAATCCGACGCGGGTCGTCGGCAAGCTGGCGTTCTGGCTGGTGATGTTTTCGGTCATCATGATCGCGGCCAACGCGTTAGGCATGGAGTCGCTGGCGGGAGTGTTCGCGGAGCTGGTGGGCTACATACCCAGCCTGATGTCGGCGATCGTGATCCTGATCGTGGGCATCGTGCTCGGGCGGTTTACCGGCGGTCTGATCATGGCCTCGGCAGGCGCGGTGCAGGGTGGGCCGACGCTGGCGCGGGTCGGCCGATGGGGCGTTGTACTCCTGGCTGTTTTCATGGCGCTGCAGGAGCTGGGCGTGGCCACCGACATCGTGACGACCGCGTTCGCGATTCTCTTCGGTGCAGTGGCACTGGCGCTTGCCTTCGCGTTCGGACTGGGCAACCGCGAACTGGCCGGGGAGGTCACCCGTGCGTGGTACTCGCGCTATCGGGCGGAGCGGGATGCGATCGACCGCGAAACAGCCGAGCGGGAGCAGGAGGAAGAGGCGGAGATCGCCGCTGACGAGATTGCCGATGACGCAGAAGCACAGATCCGCGTTGCCGCTGGTGACGCCAACCCGAGGTAAGCGGCCATGACGAGCACTGCGCAGGGACTATCGCTCGATGAGCTATGGATGCCGTTCACGGCGAACCGGGCCTTCAAGAAGAATCCACGTCTCCTCGCCTCGGCGAGCGGGATGTATTACACGGATGTGGACGGTAACCGGATACTGGACGGCACGGCGGGGCTGTGGTGCGTAAATGCCGGTCACTGCCGGCAGCCGATCGTTGAGGCGATAGCGCGTACGGCCGGTGAGCTGGACTATGCCCCGGGCTTCAACATGGGGCATCCGCTCCAGTTCGAGCTGGCGGCGAGGATCGCGCCGATTCTGCCCGCCGGCCTGAGCCACAGCTTTTTCACGAATTCGGGGTCTGAAGCGGTCGACACGGCGCTCAAGATCGCGATCGCCTGGCACGCGGCGCGCGGCCAGCCTGAGCGCGTGCGTTTCATCGGGCGCGCCCGCGGTTACCATGGTGTGGGGTTCGGCGGGCTGTCAGTGGGCGGGATAGACAACAACAGGAAAGCATTTCTGGCGCACCTGTTGCCTAACACCGACGCTCACCTGCCGCAGACGCACGGGCTCCCCGGCAACTTCTACAGCCGGGGACAGCCTGCTGAGGGAGTCGAGCTGGCGGATAAACTCGAGGAGATGGTCGGCAGATACGGCGCGGAAACGATCGCGGCGGTGATCGTCGAGCCGGTGGCCGGGTCGGCCGGGGTACTGGTCCCGCCGCGCGGATACCTGGAGAAGCTGCGCTCGATCTGCGACCGGCACGGCATTCTTCTCATCTTCGATGAGGTGATCACCGGCTTCGGGCGTGTTGGTGCGTCGTTCGCCTCGGAGCACTTCAGGGTCACGCCCGATCTGATGACAGTCGCCAAGGGGATTACCAACGGTGCGGTGCCGATGGGGGCGGTGTTCGTGAAGCGCGCGATCTACGACGCGGTGCTGGAGGCGGCGGAATCAGGGATCGAGTTCTTTCACGGATACACCTATTCGGGACATCCGCTGGCGTGCGCCGCGGCGATGGCGACACTCGATCTTTACAGGGACGAAGGTCTGTTCGAGCGTGCCGCGTCGATGGCGTCGCTGTGGGAAGAGGCGGTTCACTCGTTGCGAGGCACACGACACGTCATCGACATCAGGAACCTTGGCCTGGTGGCCGGGATCGAACTCGACCCGCGGCCGACCCGGCCGGGGACCCGCGCAATGGACGTTCACGTCGCATGCTTCCGCGAGGGGGTGCTGATCCGCACCACCGGTGATATCATCGCGCTCTCACCGCCGCTGATCATCGAGCAGTACCAGATCGAGGAAATCGTGGCCACGATCAGAAAGGTCCTCGAGCGAACGGACTGACAACTTCCGCCATCCCAGCCGATGCCGAACAAACTCCTGCTGTCTGTCTGTTGTCTGGCCATTGCCGGGTCAGTCGCCGGGGACAGCGTCCCCGTGAACATGACCTCAGGCTGCCGATCGGAGGCACACCCGGGCTCCTCAACGCGATTACCGACGTAGCCGGCGTCGAGGTCGGCCACACGACACTGATCAGCGGCAGCGGTCCGTTAGTGGTCGGCAAAGGGCCGGTACGGACGGGGGTGACGGTCGTACATCCGCGGGGCAGGGCGAGCACCGACCCCGTCTTCGGCGCCTGGTTCACGCTCAATGGCAACGGAGAGATGACGGGCACAACCTGGCTGCAGGAAGGAGGGCTTCTCGACGGTCCGATCGGCATCACGAACACGCACTCGGTAGGGGTCGTTCGGGACGCGATCGTCGAATGGCAGGTGGGGAAACCGGGACTGCAGCCGTGGAGTCTGCCCGTTGCAGCGGAGACGTACGACGGCGGCCTCAACGACATTAACGGTTTTCACGTCAGGTCTGCTCACGTTATCGCGGCTCTCGACGGTGCGCGCGGGGGGGCGGTGCTGGAGGGGGCGGTGGGTGGAGGGACCGGAATGGTGTGCCACGGCTTCAAGGGAGGGATCGGCACAGCTTCGCGCAAACTTTCCGATGCGCAAGGCGGGTTTACGGTGGGAGTGCTCGTTCAGTGCAACTACGGCCTGCGGCGCGACCTCAGGATCGCGGGCGTGCCGGTTGGTGAGGAGATCACCGATCTTCTTCCCTGTTACGCAGCTTCAGCAGGTGCGCCACTCGCCCCCGGCCGCGTGGGTCGCGCCTGCGGCACCGGCAGCGGTGGTGACACCCACGACGAGCAGGAGGTGGGCTCGATCATCGTCGTCGTGGCCACCGATGCGCCGCTCCTCCCGCACCAGTTGCAGCGACTGGTCAAACGGGTCGCAGTAGGCGTTGGCAGGCAAGGGGGCTTTGGGGGCAACGGCTCCGGCGACATCTTCATCGCCTTTTCGACCGCGAACCCTGGTGCCGGCACCGCCGAGAGGGAGACGGGCGTGCGCATGATCCCCAATGCGATGATGTCCCCCCTTTTCAGCGCAACCGCCCTGGCAACGGAAGCCGCGATAACCAACGCCCTGCTCGCCGCGGAAACGATGACCGGTGCGAACGACTATCGGGTTTACGCGATGCCGGTGGACCGGATGCTTGCGGCGATGCGCAAATACGGTCGCCTGCCGTAGCGGCCGCAGGACGCGCCGCTGGGTATGATCGCCGGGTTTGATGTCACATTTGTGATCTCAAACGTCCTCAGTCCCGCTATCCTCTTCACCCTCCTGTTCCTCCCGCTCAGCTACTTCATCACCGGCATCGAGAAGTCAGAACCGCGACCGGACTCTTCCTGAGGCCAGCGCGCTGTAACCGTCTTGAGCTTCGTGAAGAACCGGACGCCATCCATGCCATGCTGGTTGTGGTCTCCAAAGGCGGACTGCTTCCAACCCCCAAAGGAATAAAACGCCATGGGGACTGGAATGGGTACATTGACGCCCACCATGCCCGCCTGGACACGACTTGCGAACTGACGTGCTGCACCACCGTCACGCGTATAGACAGAAACGCCGTTGCCGTACGGGTGATGGTTCACGATTTCCAGGGCCTCATCAAACGACGTCGAACGTACGACGCAGAGTACCGGCCCAAAGATCTCCTCGCGCCAGATGCGCATCTGTGGAGTGACGCGGTCGAAGAGGCAGCCGCCGAGGAAGAATCCCTGTTCGTGGCCGCTGACGCTGAGGCCTCGGCCGTCTGTAACCAGCTGGGCACCGGCGTGCTCGCCATCATCGACGTAGCTCATGACGCGGGCACGGTGTTCAGCGGTAACGAGCGGCCCCATGTCAACTCCGTCGGCGAGCGACGGGCCGACCCGCAGGCTGCGCACACGATCCGCCAGTCCCGCGACCAGCGCGTCACCGGTTTCGCGGCCCACGGCCACGGCGACCGAAACAGCCATGCAGCGCTCGCCGGCTGATCCGTAGGCGGCGCCCATGAGGCCGTCCACTGCCTGATCGAGATCGGCGTCCGGCAGCACAACGAGATGATTCTTGGCCCCACCCATCGCCTGTACGCGTTTGCCCTGGCTCGCTGCTGTTTCGTAGATGTAGTGCGCGATCGGAGTCGACCCGACAAAACTCACCGCCCGCACATCGGGATGCGCGAGGAGCGCCCCGACCTCGGTGCGATTGCCGTGCACAACATTCAGGACGCCGGGAGGAGCACCAGCCTCGATCAGAAGCTCGGCCAGCCGCACTGTCGCCGAAGGGTCCTTTTCCGAGGGCTTGAGCACAAAGGTGTTGCCGCAGGCGATCGCCGGCGCCGCCATCCACAGCGGCACCATTACCGGAAAGTTGAAAGGGGTGATTCCTGAACACACGCCCAGTGGCTGTCGCAGCGACCATGAATCGATGGTCGAACCCACCGCCTCGCTGAACTCGCCCTTGATGAGATGAGGAATGCCGCAGCAGAACTCGACGACTTCGAGTCCGCGCTGAACCTCACCGCGGGCATCGGCAAGCACCTTTCCGTGTTCGACCGAGATCAGTCGCGCCAGCTCCGGCGCGTTGTTTTCGATCAGCTCGCGGAATCGGAACATGACGCGAGCACGATGGAGTGGGGTAACCGCGCTCCAACCCGAAAATGCAGCTCGGGCATCGGCCACGGCTGCGGCCACGCCGTCGGCACCGGAGAAGGCGACCAGCCGGGCAACCTGGCCGGTCGATGGATCGTAGACGGGACGCTCTTCGGCCGTGATGTCGGGCCGGGAGCGGCCGCCAATGAATGGCGCGACTACGGGTCGCGCGAGCTCTCCAGTTGCGGGTACAGGGTGCTCTCTCGTGAGAGGGCCGGAGGCTGTCCCGGTCATGCGCGGAGTGCGGTCGCAAGCATCGGCAGCGCGGTTCGCATCTCGTCCATCGTGCCGATGGAAACCCGGGCGTGGGTGGTGAGAGGCTCAAAGACGCGCCCAATCGCCAGCCCCGCCGACGCACAGGCTTCGCGCAGGCGTGCCACGTCGCGGCGGGCGTTGAACATGACGAAATTGGTGTGCGACTTCGGAACTTCGAACCCGAGCCTGCCGAGCTCGCGGCGGGTGAACTCGCGCGCTTCGCTGTTGATGCGGCGCTCGCGGGCGATATGCTCCGAAAGTGGAATCGACGCAATGGCGGCGGCCGCCCCCAGCGTGCTGATACCGTTGCTGACGCGCCACGGAGCAAGCCGTGCGATGGTTGATGGTCTGGCGACAGCGTAACCGATGCGCAGCCCGGCGAGACCGAAGACCTTGGAGAAGGTGCGGGCGATGATCACCTTCTCATCGGCCAGGGCGAGGTCCAAAGCGGTATCGTAGCTGGGATCGTCGACATATTCGAAGTATGCCTCGTCGATGAGAACCGATGCGTCGGGCGCGGCGGCGCGGAAGCGCCGGACGAACTCGCGGATCGTCGACGCCGGATGCACCGTGCCTGTAGGGTTGTTGGGATTGCAGATGAAGAGCAGCCCTGTGCCGCCGCGGGCGGCGGCGAGCATGGCATCGAGGTCGAGGCCGAGCGACGCGGTGACGCGTGGCGCACGGACTTCGACCCCCATCCGAGTTGCCGTTCGTGCCGGCACTTCGAACGTCGGGGTTGCCGAGATCAGCGACTTGCCCGGGCCGGTGAAGGCCTGGGTGATCATGCTCAGGATCTCGCCCGAACCGGCCCCGAGGACGACATGATCCTCGGGGACGTTGTGGCGGCGCGCGATGGCGCTCGTCAGAGCGAGGTCCGTCGCGTCGGGATACCGGTTGGCCTCGCCGAACATTGAACGCAGAGCCTCGAGGGCCTGCGGTGCCGGTCCGTTCGGGTTTTCGTTCGAATCGAGGCGGAGTAGCTGCGGGTTGATCAGTCCCACGCTGCCAGGCGCAAGGTCAAGCCGGGCCTCGAAGCCACGACCACCAACAACTGCGAAGGCGGCGGCGCCGGCTCCGGATGTGGAGAGCGCCTGGAGAAAGCGGCGCCGCGACTGAGTTGGCATCGGTGCCTTAATTGAGAGGGAGGGAAGCCCCCAATCTGGGGCTGGAGGAGCGGGAAGTCACGGGTTCCCCGAGTCGCGCTGCCGAGACCCACTGGGACGACAGGGAGATCGACCAACTGGGAGGCCTTGAGGCGATGACGTGAGAGTGGTCACGGGGTCAGAGGACGAACACGAGCGGGCACAACTGCCCTGGACCCCCGCCTCCGCGGGGAACTGCAAGGAGAAGTTTCCCGGACAAGGCATGCGCAGCATGCCGCAGAGCCGGGACCTGGACCGCGCATTCGAGGCCGGCGGTAGAGCCGAGCCGAGGAGTTTCCCGGAGCACGAATAAGAGCAGCACAACTACCCTGGACCCCCGCTGCTGCGGGGGAACTGCAAGGCATTGAGCAGCACAACTACCCTGGACCCCCGCTGCTGCGGGGGAACTGCAAGGGAGGTTTCCCGGACAAGGCACTGCGCAGCACAACTACCCTGGACCCCCGCTGCCGCGGGGGAACTGCAAGGCATTGAGCAGCACAACTACCCTGGACCCCCGCTGCCGCGGGGGAACTGCAAGGGAGGTTTCCCGGACAAGGCATGCGCAGCATGCCGCAGAGCCGGGACCTAGGCCGCGCATTCGAGGCCGGCGGTAGAACGAGGAGTTTCTCGGAGCACGAATACGAGCGGGCACACTGCCCTGGACGCCCGCTGCTGCGGGGGAACTGCAAGGGAGGTTTCCCGGACAAGGCATGCGCAGCACAACTGCCCTGGACCCCCGCTGCCGCGGGGGAACTGCAGGGGAGGTTTCCGGACAAGGCACTGCGCAGCACAACTGCCCTGGACCCCCGCTGCCGCGGGGGAACTGCAAGGAATGCTGACTCCCCGGGCAGCGCTACGCGCCGAAGCCCGTCGGCACCTTCTCCTCTTCAGGTGACTTCATGACGCGCCAGAAACACCATATCACCAGCCCCCAGACAAAAACGAGGGAGGCAACCATCGTGATCCATCCACCTGTATTCATCGTGCGCCTCCTCAGTCAATTGGTTGTTTGTCGTCGATATCCAACCCCTGCGCCCGCAACCTCTTTTCGCCGCGCCGCGTGATCAGAAGGAGGAAGACGAGCGTCGCCACGCACACCAGAACGCCTGCCCGAGAACCCGTGCTCGTCCACGCCGATTTGAGCGCCGGCACGAAGTTCTGGAACGTGAAACCAAGAAAAACGATGATGAGGTAGGCCGGCGCCACATACTTCATGATGAACTTGAAGACGACGGGGATCTGCATCGCCGCCCCTCGGTGCAGCTCCTTCCAACCACGATCGATCCCGAACACCCAACCGAAATAGATGATCTGGACGCCAGCCATGATGAAGATCAGGTAAGTGCCGACCCAGAAGTCCACGGTGCTCCAGAACGCCCCACCGGCAGTAAACCAGAGAGTCAGCGCTCCCCCAGTGAGTCCCAGAGCACCAATGAGCGCCGTCGACTTTCCATGCGTCCAACCCAACGACTCCTTCACCAGAGCCACAGCCGGCTGGTACATCGACAGTGAACTTGTAATCGCGGCGAGGAAGAGCATCAGGAACCACACCGCACCGATGATGTTGCCGAAAGGTCCCATCTGCGCAAAGACCACCGGCAGTGTCGCGAACCCGAGGCTGAACGAACCGGTGGCGACGGCCGCCGCCGTTCCGCTGAGCCCGAGAAAGAGAAACGCCGAGGTCAACGTAATCATGCCGCCAAAGCCGACCTCGAACAGCTCGTTGGTGGCGTTCGCGGTCAAACTCGACAAAGCCACATCATCGCGCCGGCGCAGATAGGAGGAATAGTTGATGATCACGCCGAATCCGACCGAGAGGCTGAAGAAAATCTGCCCCGCCGCAGCCAGCCAGGTCTGGAAATCCCCCAGTCGCGAATAATCGGGATTCCACATGTATCCGAGACCGTTGACGACGTTCTGGTCAGGATTGGCCGGGTCCGGCGTCCCGAGCGTCAGCACCCTGATGAGTACGATCAGCGCACAGACCGCCATGATCGGCATCGCGTAGGAGACAAACTTCTCGATGCCTTTCGACAAGCCCCGGAACACGAAGTAGATGTTGAGGCCGAAAACAAACAGGAAAGTCAGAACGGTGAAGTAGTTCCCGCCAAAAAGGCTCCCGTCCGCCGAACTGCCCGTGAACTGCGTGTAATAAGAGCCCGCCGCCGCGTTCTGATCGGCGATCGGGGTGGTCGCATCCACTCCGACACCGCCGGTCAGGTACTTGAGGAAGTACCCGAACGTCCACGTCTCGATGAAGACGTAGTAGAAGGAGACGCCGAGCGGAATGAGAACGCCGATAACGCCGAAGTAGCGCGCAACTGCCCCCTTTCCGATGACTCCCATGATCGCGGGAGCCGAGTGCAGCCCCTTCTGGCCACCATAGCGACCCATCGCCCATTCAGCCCAGCCGATCGGAATGCCGAGAAGAAAGAGGGCGCAGAAGTAGGGAATCAGGAACGCACCGCCACCGTTGGCGGCCGCCTGACCCGGGAATCGCAGGAAGTTGCCTAGTCCGACCGCCGAGCCGGCGACGGCGAGAATGACGCCGAGTCGACTACCCCATTCTTCCTTTTCTTCTATGGTCATTGTCCCAGGGAAGGAGTTGATAAGAGGTCCGGCAACGGAGAAAGACCAGCTGCCGGCACTTTCCCCTACGTGTAGCGGGGGCAATACTGCAGCGACTTGCGGCCGAGCGACAGTAACCCGCCTCGTTTTTTCGGATAAACGCAAGGGGGACCGCAACCGGGTCCGGCGCGCTCCGTATTGAATCAGAGGATCGAGGGCCCCACAGGAGAGGAGTGATGAACCGATTTCAGCTGACGTTAGCCTTGGTTGCAGGGGCGCTTCTGACCGCCTCGGCGACCATCGCACAGGTGCCTCAGGTGACCCTCAGGCCCCTGGCCGAACACCCTGAGGCGCTCACTGAGCCTGGCAGCATGAGAGAGCTGCGTGATGGCCGGCTGATCGTGAGCGACGTATCCGGAATGACAGTTCTGCTCCTAGACTTCAAGACGGAAGAAGCCACTCCCGCCGCGAGAGAGGGCGCCGGTCCGCTCGAGTTTCGCCTCCCTGGCCCACTCTTCCACCTCGGCGATTCAATCCTGATGCAAGACGCGATGCTCCGCCGGTTCCTCGTCTTCGGGCCTGACGGTAAGCCTAAGCGAACGTTCCCCATGGCGGTCGCAGAAGGAGACATGTTGGCCTTCGTCCGGATAGGACGAATCGTCGGCATGGACACCCAGGGTCGCTTTTACAGCGAGTCACGCGCGATGACGATTGTCCCGGGAAAGATGCCGGTCATGAGCGATACGGTGGCGCTCGTTCGATGGTCCAAACTTGGTGAGAAGGGGGACACCCTTGCCACGCGCCTGGAGCGAATTGAGACGCCGGCCATGTCTGGAGACCCTACCAAGGGGATCAAGCTCTCGATACGGATGGATGCGCTAACACCCAAGGACATGTGGGAAGTTTTCCCGGACGGCCGTGTGCTTCTTGTGCGGTTGGCGGACTACCGCCCGGAAGTGATCGACCGGGCCGGCCAACGCACTCAGGGCGCCCGGGTGGCGTACAGTCCCGTTCCGCTGACCCTGGCTGACCGGCAGAAGCTCATCAAGGAGACACGCGCGGCCTACGAGCGCGGAATCAAGATGGGAATGTCGATGGCGGCGTCGATGGCGGGTGCGCAGAAGATGCCGAAGATCGACTTTGACATTCTGGAGCCGGCCGAATGGCCGAAGAATCGGCCGCCGTTCTTCGGGTCGATGGTGCCCGGCGCGTCCGCGGCATCGGACGGAACGTTCTGGGTTCCGCGGACAATGCCAGGCCTCTCTGACGTTGCGGACTATGACGTGCTGGACGCTTCGGGGAAGCTCATCAGTCGGGTGAAAATGCCACCAAGAGTGACGGTCTTCGGGTTCGGAAAGGGCGTCGTCTACGGTTTGCGGAAGGACGAAGACGACCTCCACTACGTGCAGCGCTACACGTTGCCGTAAGCCTGCCCGCAAGCCTGACAAGTAAGGCGTATCTAACTGCCTTCCATAGGCTTGCCAACTTCGCAGGCTTGTGAATACCTTCATAAGCGATGTTGACAGGTCAGAATGGCGCATGCAACCTTCTTGCGCCTGTGGCGTCTGATGTGCAGAACGCATCTCACAGTAGTGGAGTCAAGGCTGATGCCGAACGCCGTTCGCCTGAGAGACCTCGGCGCGATGAGTGCCACAGAGCGTCAGGGAGTCCTTCATCGGCTCGCCGCAGAAGCGGCAGGGAGCCCCAACGGGCGGGCTGATGCCGCGCTCGCAAGGGTTCGCCAGTACGAAATGACGTATCAGTGCAAGTCCGAGCGCCTTGGAGAGAGGCTACGCGATGGGACGATTCGCGAGACGCCAGATGTTGTTCACTGGTTGTTCTGCCTGCGTATACTTGAACTAAGTGGCCGCTAAAGACCCTCACGGCCCCAACAAATACACGAACTACTTCGACGTGCATGAGCGGGTCATGCGCGGTTTTGTCGATGGTGGCTTCGTCCTTGATGACGGACTGACCGCTATTCCCCTCGGCAATGGCAACATCTCGATGGAAGGGACCATCGAGTGTATCGGCGGCATCATCATTACCGTCGAGAAGCTGCTGGTCGTGACACCTGCCGAAAGCGGCGAGTGGTGGATTCAGTCCGCGACCTACAGCTATAATGCCTCGATTCGAGGCATTGGGAGCATCTTTCGCTACGACGCTCCCCACCCCGACCACAACCGGTTCAAGCACGTTCACCGCTTCGACGTTCTGTCCGGCGACGACGAGGGGACCGTCGAGGTGTGCGACCAGCCTACGCTCGGAGCTGTTCTGGCGGAGGCGGAGAAATGGTACTGGGATCATAGGGAGCGGCTCGCGAACGGCGTTTCCTGAGGTCGGTCCGACGCCCCGTTCCAGCTCCCGTGCGTCAAATCCATACTTCGCGTGGACAGCAACAAATCGTTGCAGGGCAAGAGCTTGCGTTAACTGATTGGCGTAGAGTTCCGGCATCCATTCGGGTATATTTACGACTACCCGGTGCCGCCCCGGAACTCCCCCCAAACGGCTCGAATGACCGCCCCGAATCAGCGAGAGCGCATCCTCCCGCGCCTCATCGACGAAGAGATCAAGGAATCGTTCATCACCTACTCGATGAGCGTGATCGTGTCGCGGGCGCTGCCCGACGTTCGCGACGGTCTCAAGCCCGTCCATCGCCGGATCCTGTTCGCGATGAACGACCTCGCGCTGACCCCGGGGCGCCCGCACAAGAAGGCGGCGACGGTGGTCGGTGAAGTACTCGGCAAATACCACCCGCACGGTGACAGCGCTGTGTACGACGCTCTCGTCCGGATGGTCCAGGACTTTTCGCTCCGCTATCCGCTGGTCGATGGGCAGGGGAACTTTGGCTCGGTCGAAGGCGACGCGGCGGCCGCTTATCGCTACACCGAAGCCCGGCTCACGACGATGGCGATGGAGCTGCTCGCCGACATCGACAAGAACACCGTCGACGTCTCGCCGAACTTCGATGATCGGCTGACCGAGCCGCGGGTCCTGCCGGCAGCATTCCCCAATTTGCTTGTCAACGGCTCGGCGGGGATCGCGGTGGGGATGGCCACCAACATTCCGCCGCACAACCTCAGGGAGATCATCAGTGCCACCCTGGCGCTGATTGACAACGACCAGCTCACCGCCGCCGAACTCGGCAAACACGTTACCGGCCCCGACTTTCCAACTGGTGGTTACATCTACGGCCGCGCCGGCATTCGAGACTATCAGGAGACCGGACGAGGCAAGATCGTGATGCGGGCGCGGGCGATTATCGAGGAGAAGGAGTCCTCGAACAAGTCACAGATCGTGGTGACAGAAGTTCCCTATCAGATAAACCCGAACAGGATCATCGACGAGGTTGTCGGGCTTGTGAGGGACAAGAAGATCGATGGCGTCAGCGACCTGAGAAACGAGTCGGACCGGGACGGGATGCGGATCGTGATCGAGCTCAAGCGCGATGCGATTCCACGGGTGGTGCTCAACCAGCTTTACAAGCACACCCAGATGCAGTCTTCGTTTGGGGTGATCATGCTGGCGCTGGTGCCCGATCCCCATACGGGGCGGCTGGTGCCGAAGGTGATGGGCCTGCGTGAGGCGATCCTGCACTACATCTCCCACCGCCACACCGTCATCGTGCGGCGGACGCAGTTCGACCTCGACAAGGCACTCGATCGGGAACACATCCTCGAAGGGCTCAAGATCGCGGTCGACAACATCGACGCGGTGATCAAACTCATTCGGGCGGCGCGGGATACCGAGGTTGCGAGTTCGCAGTTGCAGACACGCTTCGGGTTGAGCCAGCGTCAGGCAGAGGCGATCCTCAACATGCGGCTGGCGCGCCTCACCGGCCTCGAGATCGAGAAGCTGGAAGAGGAGCTCAAGGAGGTGCGCGCTTCGATCAGGAACCTGCGCGGCCTGCTCGAATCGAAGCCGAGTCGGATGAAGCTGATGAAAGACGAGCTTACCGACATCGCCGAGCGTTACGGCGACGACCGGCGCACAGAAATCACGAGCGACCAGGGTGACTTTTCGATCGAGGATCTGATCGCTGAAGAGGACATGGTCGTAACCGTTTCGCACTCGGGTTACATAAAGCGTACGTCGATCAGTACCTACCGACGGCAGCGGCGCGGCGGAAAGGGCTTGACGGGAGCGGACCTGAGGGACGAGGACTTCATCGAGCGGCTTTACGTCGGGTCGACTCACGACTACATCCTCGTTTTCACCGACGACGGCCGCTGCTACTGGCTCAAGGTCTACGAGATTCCGCAGGCCGGTCGTGCCACCAAGGGAAAACCGATCGTCAACCTGATAAACGTTTCACCTGACACCAAGATCAGGGCGATGGTATTTGTCCGCGACTTTCCGGCGGATCAGTTCCTGCTTTTCTGCACTAGTCGAGGTGTCGTCAAGAAGACAGCGCTCTCCGAATATTCGAACCCGCGTTCGACGGGGATCAAGGCGATCCGGATCGAGTCCGCCGATGAGCTGATCGACGTTCAGATCACACATGGGACCAACGACATCGTGCTGGCAACGAGGCACGGCAAATCGGTGCGATTCCACGAGAGCGATGTCCGGGACATGGGCCGGGACACCACTGGCGTAAAGGGAATCGAGTTGTCCGACGACGACCGGCTGGTGGGGATGGTCGTGGTCAAGCGCGAGGCCACGCTCCTGGTCGCCACCGAAAAGGGGCTCGGCAAGTGCACACACATCGACGAATACCGCGTGCAGAAGAGGGGTGGCAAAGGGATCATCACCGTTAACCGGACCGAAAAGACCGGTGACGTCGTGTCGCTGATGGAAGTGCTGCCGGAGGATGAGATCATGATCATCACGAAGTCGGGAATGATCATCAGGTCGCCCGTCTCACAGGTGCGTGTAGCGGGCCGTAATACCCAGGGTGTGAAACTGGTGAATCTGGACGCAGGCGACGTGGTTACGGCGGTTGCGCGGGTGGTCCCGGAAGACGGTGAGGAGGAGGTGGAGGGAGAAGTGGCTCCGGGGGAGGGAGAGGAAGAAGGGGCGTAGTGGTGGGGAGGGCGATGAGGGCGATGAGGGCGATGAGGGCTATCGAGGGCGATGAAGAGGCGGTGTGAGAGTCAGCAGGACGAGGATGACGAGGATGATGAGGATGACGAGTTCTCGCCATGATCAGTCCCATGCGCCCCCGGGGTACGAACCGGCGCGTTATGGGCAATGCGACCATTCATCGCCACGATAGCGCTCAGCGCCCTCTCGGCCTGCGAGCGGACCCTCGACGTACTGCCCGATCTCGTCAGTTGCGGGACGGAGCTTGATGCCCGCCCTTTCGCCGAGGAAAGACCAGACCGATTCCTTGGGAAGGTGCAGCCGGCGACAGCACGGTGCCGAGGCGGGAGCCGGGCGCTCGCGGATCGAGACAGTCCCTGGACCGACTGGTCACGCTATTGGGCCACCGGTGACGAGTCCTCGAAGTCATGGCTGGGCACAAAGAACCTCCGTGGCGTCAACGGCGCCCTCGTCGACCTCGAGTACGCTCGTGTCGAGCTCATCCGCTTCAACCTGTTTGATAATCACGGAACGTTTGCGCGATACACGACTGGTGACGGCACGATCGAAGGGCCGGCGCTCAAGCAGTGGCGGGAGATGCGTCTCCCCCCAGGTCACAGCCAGTACAGCCATGTTGGCGGTGGCGGAGAGCAGCTTTGCACCGGCCCCCTGATACGCGCCAGGACGCTCACCGGCATCTGCAACGACATCCGCAATCCCCTGATGGGTTCGACCGGCACGCTGTTCGCACGCAACGTGGAGTTTGGCAGCACGTTCCCCGAACTCGGCGCAGACTCTCTGGCGCGTAACCGACACGGGGTCCGGATCAGCGTCATGAGCCCGGATCCTTTCCTCGTGAGCCGCCAGTTCTTCACCCGGCCGCAATCCGACAGCGCAGCCTGCAATGGCGGTTTGGGAGACGGATCGGCCGTGTCCAGGTGCGACTACCGGGCCGCACCGTTCATGAACGTGTTGGCAGCGTTCTGGATCCAGTTCATGACCCATGACTGGTTTTCGCACCTGGACGACGGCCGGAACTCGACCGCGACGGTCCCGACGACGGGATGCCGGGAAGCCGGCGGCCGGGAGTGCGACTCACCGGGAATCGACAGGGCGCTGGTGGCCGATTCTTCGCCGCCGGCGACGTTTGCGCACGGCGGGCGGAGCCTGCCGGTACGGGCGCCACGGACGTACCGCAACTTCACGACCGCCTGGTGGGATGCATCACAGCTTTATGGCTACGACGAGAACTCGCGGCGGCGTGTCAAACGAGACCCTGCTGACCGGGCCCGACTGCTGCTGGTCGATCACGCGCGGTCGGGGGTGCAGCCCGCCGTTGGCGACTCCTATCTCCCGTTGCTGACACCATCGGATCCGATGCGCCCGGAGTGGCAGGGACAGGAAGCGTCAGCATTCGCCGACAACTGGTCGATCGGCATGAGTTTCTTTCACAATCTGTTTGCGCGTGAACACAACGCCTTTGTGGACGAGTTCAGGCGCAGGCAACAACTGACGCCGGGTGCGGACTGCGGGCTGCGCGACCCCGCATTACCCGATCGCGTCATTACCTACAGCAGCATAACAGAAGCCGAATTGTTCGAGGCGGCCCGGCTGGTCGTATCGGCCCTGATTGCAAAGGTCCACACGATCGAGTGGACGACCCAGCTTCTCTACAACGAACCGCTGTTCCGCGGGATGAACAGCAACTGGAACGGCCTGATTCAGTCTGACAACGTAGTCACACGGGCGTTGACGACCGTGCTCGGCAGCCTCAGCCGATCGTCGCAGGCAAGCAAAGCCAATACGTGGTACTCCTTGCTGGCCGCGGGGCCGGGCATCTTTGGCCTGGGCAGCAACCGTGCCGACTGGAGCGTCGCGAATCCGGACCACGTCAACGGCGGCGTGAACCACTTCGGATCACCGTTCAATTTCCCCGAGGAGTTCGTCACCGTTTATCGCCTGCACCCGCTGGTGCCGGACATGATCGAACTGCGCAACACAGCGACACCGGACGTGGTGGCCAGAACAGTTCCTGTCGTCGGCACATTTCGCGGTCGGGCGACGGGCGCACTCAGGGCTGAAGGGCTGCCCAACTGGGCGCTCAGCATGGGTCGCCAGCGGCTCGGGCTCCTCGAGCTGCGCAACTCACCGCGCTTTCTCCAGAACCTGCACCTCGAGCGACTCGGCCCGGACGGACGCCGGATCGACGTCCTTGCTCTCGACGTACTGCGCGACCGAGAGCGCGGCGTCCCGCGCTACAACGAGTTCAGGCGGCAATACGGTCTCAGGCAGATCACGAGCTTCGATGATTTCATCGACCGCCGGCAGCCCGAAGCTTCACCGGAACGCCAACGTCAGGAAGAAACCGTGAGGGAACTGAGACGGGTTTACGGTACGCACAGATGCATGGCATCACTTGTCATCTCTCTGGCCCAGTCAAATGACGACGGCACGCCAGTGAACGACTGCCTCGGTCAGGCGGACGGATCCGAGGTCGACAACGTCGAAGATCTGGATGCCATTGTCGGTTACCTGGCCGAATCGGTGCGACCACACGGCTTCGCGATCTCCGAAACCCAGTTTCTGGTCTTTGTCCTCAACGCATCGCGGCGCCTTTTCAGTGATCGCTTCTTCACATCGAGCTTCCGCCCCGAGTTCTACACGACTCTGGGAATCGCCTGGGTGACCAACAACGGACCGGATGCGCAGCTCGAGCCCGGGACCGTCAACGGACACGAGCGCCAGCCCGTGTCGCCGTTGAAACGTGTGCTTCTCCGTGCGATGCCGGAGCTCGCGACCGAACTTGGCCCGGTGCGAAACGCATTCGACCCGTGGGCCCGGGACCGCGGCGAATACTACTCGCTGGCCTGGAAGGCGCGCGGTGGCGCCGAGGCCGACGCGTCGTTCAGTCCGCAGGTCAGGAAGTAGAGCTCGCCGCAATCTCCCGGGTCTGGGCAGGCCCGCAAAAAAAGTGGCCGGTTTCCCGGCCACTTTTTCTGACCCATGACTCGATCAGGCGTTACGATCGAGACAACCTGTGAACTGCGGGTTGGCGAGCTCCTCGCGCATCACCGGGAAATTGACGTCGCTTCCGTAGGGGCTGTTGAACTTGAAGAACGTGCCCTTGGGGAAGACCTGCGCCTCGGTCCGCCCGTACTGACGGATCTGACGGCGCATGTCGGCAAGGCGCATTCCGCGGCTGAACGTCCAGAAGGCCTTCTCCCGGAAGTAAAGCGTGATCGCGTCCGACTGGTTGGCCGGGGTGGCGAGAGCAGCCATCGCCGGCGTGCTGATCGTGCCGAGGTTCTGGGGTGCGGCGCGCAGCGCGTTGAGGATTGTCATCATCCCCGCGATGTCGGCAGTCTTGAGGCGTACCTCTGCCTCAAAGAGGCGGGCATCGACTCCCGAGACATAGGGAGCGCTTCCGGAACGGGTGAAGAGGTTCTGTTGAATGAAGTTGGTGAAGTTGTCGAACCCGCGCCCTGCCGGTGACGTACCGGTTGATGTACCAAACACCGGAATGCGTGGATCGCCTGCCGACGCGAAAGGAATCGCGTTGAGGATGCGACCCGCCGGATCGACGCTGTCGCCCGGTACGAACCGCTTCTGGTTGGTGTTGATGTTCCAGATGGAATTGTCACCCGACGTCAGCGCGAAGGTGGCAAGGTTCTGGAAACTCGTCGGCACACCGCTCAGCAGCGCAGCGACCTCGGAGTGTCTGTTGAGATTGAGGAGAATGCGCGCCTTGGTCACGAGGGCCGTGTTCCTGATCGCCACCGTCGCTACATCTCCCGCTGTGGTGAAGGCGAGGGCACTGTCGATGTGGACCAGAGCCAGGGCAAACATCTCGGCGTTCGTCATCGGCGGGCCATATTCGATCACGCCCGTCGACGCATCACCCAGCGGCGTGCCGTTGCAGAACACCTCACCCAGCAGGAGCTCGGCGTAGGCGAGAATGAAATACATCTGCCCAATGCCCCAGGCGGGCGTTGGCCTGAACTCCTGAAGGCCATTGATCGCCTCGCGCGCCGAGAGCCGTGCACGATACAGATCCCGCATCGACGCGAGCACCACGCCGTTGTTGTCCTGGACCTTTCGTTCATCGGTCTCGTTGTGCTGCGAAAAAGTGTTGCTGGACTTCCATTCGTCGACGAGAAGTCCGGACTGGGTCCATACTGTTCCGTTGCTGCCGCCACCACCGGGACCGAGATCCCGGAGGCGAGCCACGGCACCGATGCGCTGCGCCTCGGCACCGGCCGACGACCTGACTGACTCGGGAGTGATGATATCCGGGTCGTCAGCCGCGAGCAGATCCTCGCGGAGGCTGTTACATGCTGATACGGCGGGGAGCGCGGCCAGGAGGCCGGCCGCCATCACCCTCCGTACGCGTCGTGTCATGATATGCATGAGTCGTATGAAAAGAGTGAGTTAGAAGCGGACGTTGAAGCGCATCGTGAAGTACGACGGCGGGCCCGCCGTGAGCAGCGTGTTCTGAGTGTTGAACTCGCCATAGTTCTGCTCGGGGTCCACACCAGTCCACTTGCTCCAGACCTTGAGGTTCCGCGCCGCGAGGTTCACGCTGGCGGTGCTGACTCCCAGGCGCTCGGTGAACGTTGCCGGGAGGTTGTAGGTCGCAGAAACTTCGCGCAGGCGCCAGAAGTCGGGCTTCTCGAAGAAGCCGTCGTTGGTTGTGGGAACGCCGTCACGAATCGCGATGGTGCGCGCCTGGATGAACAGCGGTGCGTCGAGCACCGACGTGCCGGGGCACGACGTGGACTGCTGGCAGAGGAACGACTGCTCGGTGTTCGATACTACATACCCGCTCTTATGGTCAACGAGAGCGGTCAGGCGCACCCGGCGGTTGAAGAGCTCAACACCGTTGGTGATCGACAGCTCGAGTCGCGGCTGCGAGTAACCGAGGAAGGTGAAAGCGGTGTCGACGACAACTTCGTTGGGCGTGATGATCTTGTCGCCGTTGGCGTCGTTGTACGTGAACCGTCGCGTCCAGGTGCTGTTGAGCGGATAGCCCTCGGCCTGGCGGATGTTGCCGGTGCCGATTGTCGGGATGTCCCTGCCCGTTGCGTCCTGTCCAAGTTCAAGGAGCTCGTTGCTGTTGTGCGATGCGCTCAGCGTCAGATCCCACACAAAAGCTCGTGTGTCCAGGACCTGGGCGTTGATCAGCGACTCGAAGCCGGCGTTCTGCACCGAGCCGAGATTGGTGAGGATCGACGTCTCCGCGGTTCCGGCGGAGGGCGCGATCGGCATGTTGATCAGAGCGTCCGACGTGCGGCGGCGATAGTAGGTTGCCTCCCAGTTGACGCGGCTGCTGAACAGCCGGGTATCGAAACCAAGTTCGAGCTCGGTGGAGCGCTCGGGCTTCAGGTCGATGTTGCCGAGCTGGTTGGAGCGGAGCCCGACGACCTCCGTGGAAGCAATGTTCGTGCTGGCTACGGCGAATGTGCGGTCGGCGTCGTTGGCGCCGGGCTGCACGCCAGACGAGCCATACGACACCCGGAGACGCAACTGGTCGAGCCAGTCGCGGCGGCCAAAGAAGCCTTCGTCGGAAATGATCCACGAAGCCGAGGCCTTGGGATAGAAGACGCGCTGGAAGTTGGTACCGAACGCGCTGTTCTGGTCGGTGCGGATTGCTGCCGTAAGGAAGAGGCGGTCGTTGAGCGCCGCCGCCTGCTCGACGAAGAGACCGAGCGTCTTGGTGATCAGCGTTGCGGAGCCGGCGAACGGAATCGACCCGGCAGCTGGGGTCTGGGCGCCAGGCGGCAGGGTATTGCCCTGTGCAGTGGCGCGTGTCGACAGGTAGTTCACGAACTGTGTACCACCGGTCGTCTTGAGTGCGAGCCACTCCATCGGCTGCCACGACGCTGTAGAGCCCACATCGGCAGTGATCGTCCTGATGTTGGTCCTGGCGTCGATCGCGCGACCGAGGCGGTTGGTGCCGAAGTCGGCGCACTCGGAAAAGCGGCAGAGACCGAAGTCGTTCCGATTCGCGAAGTCGATACCGACGTTGGCTCTGTTCTGCAGCCAGCTCAGCGGTCGCCAATTGGCGTTGGTACTGCCCAGGAAGCGGTTGACGCCCTGCGTGGTCAGGGTCTGGTAGATGTCACCTGGCGTGAAACCCGCGTAGCCGTTCAGTTGCTGTCCCAGAGACCCAACGCCGGTGTAACCGGGACCTACGCGATACCCGGGACCGGTGGTTCCGTTGAACCAGAACGAGTTGACGTTGTTGTCCACCTGCGGCAGCCGCTGGTCGAGGTTGGTGTACGAACTCTGAACGGCGAGGTCGAGAGTGGAGTTCGGTACCAGGTTCAGGTTGGCGCGGTAGGAGCCCTTGGACAGTGCGTTGGGGCGGTCCCACTCGTCGCGTATCGCGACCTTGGCGGCGGCGAAACGCTCGCGGTCGAAATCAGGAATGGAGAAGGGTCCGTACTCACGCTCATAGTCGCCGGAGACGAAGTAGCGAAGCAACTCCGTACCGCCGGAGATCTGGACTCCGAGCTGGCCGCGCGAGCCGTCGTGGAGCGGCGTCAGATCGTCCTCCTCGAAGACGTTAAGCGAGGTCGTGCTGTCGACGATGCACGTACCAAGCGATACCTCCTTCAGGAGGCACTTTCGCTGCGCGGTAGCACCTGGCGTTTTGCCGAGGATCGCGTACATCGTCGGGTAAGTGTTGCGATCCTGGATGATTCCGTAATCGCCGTACACCGACCACTGCGCCCGACCGGCTCGGCCCTTGCGCGTTGTGATCACGATGACGCCATTGGCAGCGTCGGTTCCATACAGCGTCGCAGCCGACGGACCCTTGACGACCTCGATGTTCTCGATGTCCTCGGGGTTGATGTCATTGACGCGGCTCGGTGACGTACCGCCAACGCCGATCGCGCTCGAACCAGCATCCGACGTCATGCGAACGCCATCGATGATGTAGATGGGGTCGTTGCTCAGGGAGATCGAGCTGGTGCCGCGGATGCGGACGCGACTACCTCCCGCCGTCATGTTGGCCGGGAGCACCTGAACGCCGGGCGCCTTGGCCACCAGGAGGTCACCCATGTTCTTGATCGGGGCCTCCTCGATCTTCTTGACGACGTCGATCGTCGCCACGGTGTTGCCCAGCTCGACCTTGCGGGTCTCACCGGTAGCCGTCGTCACCACTTCCTGCAGGACTATCACAGCACGCTCGAGGTTGAAATCGAGCGTTACCGTCTGCCCCGCCACGACCGTGACCGGCTTCTTCTGCTCGGTGTAGCCAACCCGCAGGACGCGAATTTCGAGCGGACCGGCGGGCACCCCTCTCAGGGTATAGCGCCCTTCTGCGTTGGTCACAGTGAACACCGACGTGCCGAGGGCGACTACGCGGACATCGCCCAACGGTCCATTTACGTCGGCACCGGTGACAGTCCCGCTGATCAGCGTGGCCTGTTGGGCGCTTCCTGCCCTGGCGGCGAACACTGCCACCAAGCCCAAGGCCGTCGCACTTATCGAACGAACGATCCTGTTCATCTGCACCTCTTGGTTCTGGGGAACGGGGAATACATCAACCCCCCGGGTGTCAGGCGGGTTGACGCATGTCACACATCGTATGCCCGGATCGCGTACCGTCAAGAGTAAAGGGACGGGATGTTGAGATTTTCCGCCTTACGAGGTGCCCGCGGAACGGCTCGTCACAAGTCGGGCACGCTGACCGTGGTGGCCGGGACGCCCCGCGAGAGTAGCTTGCCCGATCCCGTGCGACGGCACCGACCGCTGCATGGGAGGAGGGGTCCAGACACCACCTCAAAGGCAACCGCTCCCCATGAAAGCCGTAACTCCGATTGGACCGATGTCAGACGTTCTCATAAACGCCGCCGCCATTGAAGAGGCCGCGAAAGCTCTGGCCGGGGTGGCAATACGCACCCCTCTGCTGCCAATCGAGCAGGTGCCTGGACTCGCCCAGGGGGTCGCAGTCTGGGTCAAGCCGGAGTCGCTGCAGCGAGGAGGCTCCTTCAAGTTCCGGGGCGCCTGGAACTTCCTTGCTCGGTTGAGCCCGGAAGAGCGAAGCCGGGGCGTAATCGCACCTTCGTCGGGGAACCACGCGCAGGCGGTCGCGCTGGCCGCAAGGCTGCACGGAGCTCAGGCGACGGTAGTGATGCCCACCACCGTGACTCCAGCCAAACAGGCCGGCGCCTCGAGGCTGGGCGCCCGTATCGAGCTGGCCGGCACGACTACCAAACACCGGATGGACCGCGCCACGGAGCTGGCCGCGACCGAGGGCCTCACGTTGGTGCCGCCCTACGACCATCCGTGGATCATCGCAGGGCAGGGGACGGCAGGACTCGAAATCATCGAGGACATGCCGGACGTCGACCAGATTCTGGTCCCCGTGGGTGGCGGCGGGCTTTCGTCGGGGGTCGCCGCGGCGGCGAAATTGTCGCGTGCGAAAGCGCAGGTGATTGGCGCGGAGCCGGCGGGCGCACCCAAGCTGACCGCGGCGCTCCAACAGGGGGCACCGGTGACGCTTGAATCGACAAGGAGCATCGCCGACGGGCTCATGGCAGTCAGGATCGGGGACATCACGTTCGCCCACCACCGGGCATTCCTGGACCAGGTGGTAACTGTGCCTGACGAGGCGATAGTCGAGGCCATGAAGCTGCTGCTCGATCGCTGCAAGCTGGTTGTGGAGCCGAGTGGAGCGATCACCCTCGCTGCGCTGCTCGCGGGCGCGGTAAAGCCTGACGCCGGGAGGCGTGTTGTTTGCATACTCAGTGGCGGGAACATCGAATGGAGCGGTCTGGTTGAACTCCTCCAGCATGGCTGATTCAAGAATCCTGGTTGCTGACGACGACACCGCCGTCCTGCAGACGATGTCGTGGGTCCTCAAGGAGCACGGCTTCGATGTCGTCACCGCGCGCGACGCGGAGCGACTTTTCGAGCTGCTCGACGAAAAGCAGCCGGATCTTGTTCTGCTGGACGTCGTTCTGCCTGACTCCGACGGTTATCACGTGCTGGAGCGGATGAAGGGTGACGCCCGCTGGCGCGACATTCCGGTCCTGATGGTATCCGCCCTGCCTCCGGAAGAAGCGGCCGTTCGCACTCTCGGTCTCGGCGCCGCCGACTTCGTCAAGAAGCCGTTCCGCGTAAAGGAGCTGCTGGCGCGGATCCAGGCGCAGTTGAGAATGCGGGGAATCCTGCGTTCCGCCCACGACGCGCTACGTGAGGCCGAACAGGAATTGGAGAGAGTCCGCGAGGAGGCGGAGTCGCGACGCAAGCTGGTGGACATCCTGCACGATGTGACGACGGATCTGTCGCCTGACGAGATCTACCACCTCCTGGCGCGTCGGGTGGCGCGGGCTCTCGACCTCACGCATTGCTCGGTGATCCTGGCGCGGAGCGGCGAACGCCCGCGGGTGGTTGCGACCGCCTTCGAACAGGTGGGAGGACCCGCGGGGCGGGGATTCGAGCTCGACCTGGACCGATATCCGGAGATCCGGGCGGCACTCGAACATGGCAAGCCGGTTCTCGTGGAGGATGTGTCCAAAAGCGAGCTGCATGCGGAGGTGCGCGAGAGGTGGCGACGCGAGGGCACGACGGTGGCGATTCGCTCGGTGATCGCGCTGCCGTTTGCGCTTGATGCTCAGTCGGCGGGTGTCTTCTTTCTCCGCCGCAGCACGAGTGAGCCGGCGCTGACCGAAGAGGACGTCAGGTTCGCCGATACGGTGGTGCGGGCGGCGGTGGGCGCGGCTCAACGGGCGCAGGCGCTCGAAGCCACCCGTGCCGATAATCGGCGCCTCGAAATGCTCGCCCTGACGGACCCGCTGACGGGTGTCCTCAACAGGCGTGCGTTGACCGAGCGACTGGCAGCGGAGATGGGGCGTGTGCGCCGCTACGAATCCACGGTGTCAGTGCTTCTGATCGACGTCGATCATTTCAAGAACGTCAACGACACCTGGGGTCACCTGATCGGAGACTCGGTGCTTACGGAGCTTGCGTCACTGCTGCAGGGTGCGGTTCGCGCGGTCGACGTTGTGGCGCGTTACGGAGGTGAAGAGTTCGTCGTGGTGCTGCCGGAAACTGTCATGAGCGGTGCGACGACATTTGCCGAGCGGTTGCGGGAGCAGATCGAGGGATTCCCGTTTGCGTCGACCGCAGGGCACGCGCTGAGCCTGACGGGGAGCATCGGCGTCGCCAGCTACCCATCGGAAAACGTCGAAAGTGTGGATGAGCTGCTGGCGGCAGCTGACCAGGCGCTCTACAGAGCAAAAGCAGCAGGGAGGAACAGGGTGGTGTTCGGTCGGTAAGGAGGGCAGAGGACGAGGATGAAGAGGATGAGGAGGATGAAGAGGATGAAGAGGATGAGGAGGATGAGGAGGATGAGGAGGATGAGGAGGATGAGGAGGATGAAGAGGATGACGAAAAGCGCTCGCCCTCCTCGCCATCGTCGCCAATCATCGCCATCGTCGCCATCCTCCCCACCAGCTGACGGCCATCAGTTGAAGGTCGGAAGTGCCACTCTGAACTCCGTCCTTCCCGGGACGCTGGTGACATCGACTTCGCCGTTGTGGCTCAGAACGATCTTGCGCACGATGTCGAGCCCCAGACCGGTGCCTTTCCCGGGTGGCTTGGTGGTGAAAAACGGTTCAAAGATGCGCGACAGGTTTTCGGGTGGTATTCCCTTGCCTGAATCGACGACTCTGATGACGATCCAGGGCGTCTCTTCACGCACGACGACCTGCACGTCTCTTTTGCCGGGTAGGGCCTCGGCGACCGCATCAAAGGCGTTGGTAAGGAGCGCTTCCCAGATGTTGTGCAGCTCGCCTCCGCGCGCGCTGGCGGGTCGCAGGTCAGGTGGGGCGTCGATTACCACGCTCGCGCCCACATCGCTCGCGAGGGATCGGATGACGGCGAGAGAATCGGTGATGCTCTCCATCACGTTGACCGGCTCAAGTACGGGAGCCTGATCCATCCGCGTCATCCGCTTCATCGACATCACCAGCTCATGAATGCGGCGAGCGGCAGTTCCGATCTCGCGGGTCAGCGAATGGACGTGGCATCCAGCGGCGATCCAGCTGAGCGCGCGACTCAGCGTTTCCGGGCTGAGCTCATCGGCGAGTCGATCGAGCTGGTCCACGGTAATCCAGGTTTCCGCCAGTGTCTGAGCGACGTGCGGGTCAGCGCCGTGAGCGATGCACCACGCCGCCAGCTCATCTTCGCGATCGGCCATCTCAATGGGAGAGGCGACAGTGGTCGGAGTCGCCGACAGGCAATGCTCGCGCACATATTCAATGAGGTTCTCCTCCTCCGAGCCGAGGCCGGCGGCACCCAAACTGCGCGAAGCAGCGTCAGAGGCACGGAGACCTTCGAGCAGGCGTCCGGCGGCGCGTACCGCCGCCGACGAAGGGTTGTTGAGCTGGTGAGCCACTCCGGCCGTCAGGCGGCCCAGCGACATCAACTTCTCGTCGAGCATGTCGGTGGAGTTGAAGTGGCGGGCGCGGTCCAGCATCACGTGGACCAGCGTTTCAGTCAGCACCGGGCACTCCCTGACGAGTTCGGGGAAGTGGTCGCGAGACACCGCAAACCCCTCCACCGATTCAGAGACCAGCGAGTCGCCTGGCGAATGTTTCATTCGCGAAAACGGGAACACCCCCGAGATGTCGCCGCGTCGCCACTCCATGACCCTGCGCGGGCCCGTACCACGGTCGACATGAATCGCAAAATGACCGTCGAGGATGATGAAGAGATCGTTGATCGGATCACCCTTCCCATAGAAGTGTGTCCCGGCGGCGTACGACACAGCGTGCCCATGCCGGATGAGCCACTCGATCTCGTTAGCGGGGAGCCTCGAAGTCAACCGGTGAGACCGCAGGCGGTCTGCGATGTTGGGAGGCGTGGGTATGGTGGTACTCGTCATCGGCTCAGACAGTTGACAGATATTGGTGAACCATGCCGACCGTCGCCGAGCCTTCACCCACGGCTGCAGCAACTCGTTTGCCTGATCCGTGGCGCGCGTCTCCGGCAGCGAAGACGCCGGGGACGCTGGTTTCAAGCAGGAACGGATCCCGCCGCAGGCGCGCGGGCCAGCCCGCTACCCGGCCGTCGACGCGGGGGAGGTCGGGGCCGGTCAGGATGAACCCCTGGCCATCGCGGCCCACGACGCCGTCGACGAAGGCGGTCCGTGGCGCCTGGCCGATGAAGATGAACAGTGCATTGGCCGCCACCTCCGTCGTGTTGCCGGTCTCGCTGTGAAGCAGGGTTATCGACTCGAGATGGCCGTGGCCCGACACGCCGGCGACACTGACTCCCGCGATCACGTCGATGTTCCTGGCCGCCGCGATTCGCTTGACAAGATAGTCGGACATCGTTGAATCCAGACCGCTGCCGCGTACCAGCATCGTTACCTGGTAGGCGTAACGTGAAAAGTGGAGAGCGGCCTGCCCGGCGGAGTTTGCAGCGCCGAGGATGTGCACATGACGGCGGCGCAGGAGTGCGCCCTCGGACTGTCCCGCGCCGTAGAAGATTCCGGCTCCGCTGAGCGCCTCGACGCCGGGCGCTTCGAGTCGGCGGACTTCCATGCCGGGAGCGAGGAGCACAGCTGTCGCCGACAACCGCGTACCGTCCGAGAGGACAAGGGTTCGGTACGGATCGTTAGTCTCGACCGCTGTCACTTCCTGCGGCTTGAGGATCTCCGTCTCGAACTTGCGAGCCTGCCGGCTGGCACGCTCGGCCAGATCGGCACCGGCGACGCCTTCGGGGAAACCCAGATAATTCTCGATGTTCGAACTGGTGCCGGCCTGACCGCCGGTGGCGAGGCGTTCGACCAATGCGGTCCTGAGGCCTTCGGAGGCCCCATAAACCGCTGCCGCGAGGCCGGCCGGTCCGCCACCAACGATCACGAGGTCGTAGTGCGCCAGGGCAGGACGCGTACTCATATCGAGCTTCGCGGCCAGCTGTGCAATCTCCGGGTTCACAAGCACCGACCCGTCCGTGAACCAGATGAGTGGCTCGTTCAGGTCCGGGCTGGAACGCAGCGCCAGCTCACGCGTCGCAGCGTCGCGATCCAGGTCGATCCAGTGATAGGCCACGCCGTTGGCGGCCATGAAGCTCCGCATTGCGTAGCTCGCGGGCGACAGCGCAGTTCCGCCGATCCTGATGCCATCCGGCAGCCTTGTGGAGGACGCCGTCCACTCAGCGAGGAGGTCGTCGAGGACCGGATAGAACTTTTCCTCCGGTGGGTGCCACGGTTTGAGCAGGTAGTGGTCGAGGCCGATCGCATTGATGGCGCGAATCGCTGTTTCGGTGTCAGCGTACGCCGTGAGGAGGACCCGTCCTGCCTCCGGCGCGAGACGAATCGCCCGCGTGAGGAACTCGGTCCCCAGCATCCCCGGCATTCGTTCATCGGCGACGAACAGGGCGATCGCATGCCCCCGTTCCAGCAGCTGCTGGAGGGTTTCCAGGGCCTCGGCACCGGACGATGCGAGCACCACCCGGTAGTCGAGGTACCGCGCTTTCAGATCCTGACCGACGGCTCTCAGGACCTGCGGGTCGTCATCAACAGCGAGAATAACGGGCTTGGCCATCGACTCGGGTTTCCTGCGTTGGTGTCACGGTCTGCTGTGCCAAAGGCGGAGGTGCGCTCCGGCGCTGCAGCTTCAGCGCCCGGCGTCGTCCATGATGATGCCGGGCAGGTTCCGTTGCTGTAACAAACGATTTAGTGCCGGGAGATCGGTTGCAAGAATCGCTTCGAGAGCCCGGCGCGATGCGTCAAGTCGCGTCCTGAGCACCACGTGCACTTCGCCATCCTGATCGGTCGGCCTGAAATCCGCCGCTGAAACGTTCCCGGCAAGATACCTGAGCTGTTCGGACACCTGGGCCGGCCATCGCACCCCGTCCTGGCCGGTCCCGGTCAGTCTCAGTTGTATCAGCCCCTCCTCGACGGCAATGAGCTTTCTCGACAGCGCGGTTGACATCTGTACGAGTTCCGCCGATCCCGGCTGGTCCCTGAGTATGGCCTGGAGGTCCTCCAGCTGTCGCCTCGTCCACTCGATGCGGTTGATCGCCGCGGCCGCCGAGTCGTGGTCGACCCTGATGCGCTGCAACGTCGCGACCTGCGCCGCGATATCGGCGTCGGTACCCGCGGAACCGGGATCGCGCACCACGACCAGTGGCTGACTGGATGTCCTGCCGTCCACCTCCAGTGTCACCGTGTAGGTGCCCGGCGGCTGGCGGATGGAGAGTCCGTTGTTGACCTGTCGCATTCGCTGTGGGCCCATGTCGACCCATTGGGCGTAGAGTGGCGGCGTGCGAAGCCGGATCGGCAGCGAGGACTGGTCCTCGAAGTTCCAGGTCACGCGGTTGATGCCGCGATTGCGAGTGCCCGGCAACGTACGCACGGTTCGTCCTCCGGCATCGGCGATGCGGATGCTCACCTGTCCTCGCGGCTCGGCTCCCAGCCAGTAGTTGATCGTTGCACCGATGGGAGGATTGGTGCCGGCCGTCATGTCATTCGACATCGCGAAAGGCGCAGTGCGCGGATTGAATCGATACGCATCCCGTGGTTTGAACAGGTGCGACGCGGACGCCGTGACCCCTGACGTGAGCTGCTGTAGCGGGGTGAGGTCGTCCATGATCCAGTAGCCACGGCCGTAGGTACCGATAACGAGATCGTTGAAGTGCGGCTGGATCCTGATGTCGTATATCGGCGAAGGCGGGAGGTTGTTGATGAACGGTTGCCAGTTCTCTCCGTCATCGAACGAGACGTAGACCCGGTTCTCTGTGCCGAGAAAAAGGAGTCCCGGGCGGACGGGATCTTCCTGGATGCTGCGGGTGAAGCTCAGGGGATGGGCGGGTATGCCGCGGGTGATGAGCCTCCAGGTTCGCCCGTAATCTTCGGTTTTATATGCGTAGGGCATAAAGTCCCCCACTCCGTGGCCCTCGATGGCCAGGTAAGCCTTGCCGGCATTCCACCTCGATGCGTCGATGCCGCGCACGACGCCGTCGCGGGGAGCACCGGGGAGGTTGGCGCTGACATCGGTCCACGTTCTCCCGTTGTCACGGCTGACGTGCACCTTTCCGTCGTTGGTTCCGGCGTAAAAGACGCCACGCTCAGCCGGCGACTCATCGAAGGCGTAGATAACGCAGCAGTATTCGACGCCGATGTTGTCGGGAGTCAGGCCACCGGAGATGCCCTGACGGTTCTTGTCATTGGTCGACAGGTCGGGAGAGATGACCTCCCAGCTCTGGCCAGCGTTGGTCGTCCGGTGGACGTGCTGACTGGTGACAAAAAGCGTGTTGTTATCGTGTGGGGAAATGAGCAGCGGGAACGTCCACTGAAACCGGTACCTGAGGCTCTCGGCCGGCCATCCCCCGGTGCTCTGCGGCCAGACCTCGACGTTGCGGAACTGCCGGTTGCGGTCGTCATACCTGACGACGATACCACCCCTCGCGCCAGACCCCGACGCACTCGACCACACAATGTTGTGGTCTTTTGGATCCGGCGTGGCGAAGCCGCTTTCACCACCACCGACGGCGTGCCAGTCGCCCCGGGCGATGTTCGCTCCGTAAAGGGAATTGCTCGGCCCGCGCGTCGACGGCCCGTCCTGCCGGTTGCCCATCACGTTGTAGGGAATCGCGTTGTCCACCGTCACGTGATACATCTGGGCGATTGGAAGCTGAACCCGATGCCAGGTCTCACCGCGATTCTGCGAGATCGAGACTCCAACGTCGTTGCCCACGATCATGCGATTGCCGTTCCCGGGATCGAACCAGAGATCGTGGTTATCGCCTCCGGGGTTGCGCCGGCCACCCAGATTGGTGTAGGTGACTCCGCCGTCCGTGCTTCGCGCAAACCCGGACGTCAGGAAGTACGCCTCATCGGGATCATCAGGCGTCACACGGCACTGGTTGTAGTAGGCCGTGCGGCCTCCAAGGTCGCGGCTGTAGTTCACGACTCGCCACGTCTGCCCTCCATCGTCGGATCGCCACAGCTCACCGCTTTCGGTTTCGCGGCCTTTCCAGGGCGCACCATCACCGGTCTCGATCAGGGCGTAGACGCGCCGCGAGTCAGCGCGACTCATGCACACGTCGACCTTGCCCACGGGGAGTCGCGGCAGTCCATTGCCGGTGAGCTTGCGCCATGTGTCGCCGCCGTCGCGCGAGAGGTAGATGCCGCTGCTCTCGCCGCCACTCTCGCGACCCCATGTATTGACGCTCACGTTCCACATTCCGGCGTAGAGGATCCTCGGATTGTTGGGGTCCATGACCAGGCTCGATGCACCGGTGTTCTGGTCAACGAAGAGAACGTGATTCCAGGTGCGACCGCCGTCCGTCGATCGATATATCCCTCGTTCCCGCTGGGGCGCGTGGGCGTGCCCCAGCGAGGCGATGTAGACAATCTCCGACTGGGTCGGGTGAATGACGACGCGGCTGATCCTGCCGGTCGCCCGCAGTCCCATGTTAGTCCATGAGCGGCCTGCATCGAGCGAGCGGTACACTCCATCTCCGACGGAAACGTTGGAGCGGATGTGCGGTTCGCCGGTGCCCACCCACACGACGTTGGGGTCCGACTGCGAAACGGCGATTGCACCGGCCGCGTGCGACTCCTGGTCGTCGAAGATCGGGTCCCAGAGAGTGCCGCCGTCGGTGGTCTTCCAGACGCCGCCGGTCGCCGCTCCCACATAGTAGGTGAGGGGATCGCCGGCCACGCCCGCGACCGACGCAATCCGGTTACCGACCGGACCGATGTGCCTGAACGCAAGGGCGCGCATGGCCTCGGCCGAAATCTGCTGGGCGGCCGCGCCGGAGGCCGTGATCATCAGCATGAGCGCGGGCGTCGTCACTCGTGATCGCATTATCGACTCGAATGGTTGGCGGGGCGTCAAATTGGCGGCGTTGAGCGTCGGGCGGCAAGCAGTCTGACGCTCAGACCTCGCCGCGGCAAAGACGCCCGCCTACCTTTGGCCCGCCGATGACTCAGGCATCACGAGCGCCCGACCCATGGTACCGCACGATCACCGCCGACCAGTGGCGCGCCCTCGCCGCCGCCAAACTCGGGTGGATGCTCGATGCCATGGACTTTCTGCTGTATGTGATGGCGATCGGCCAGCTCAAGGCTCATTTCGGATTCGACGACGGGACAGCCGGGTTGCTGGGGACCGTAACGCTTATCACCTCGGCCGTCGGCGGAATCGTTTTCGGTGTTGTCGCGGATCGGGTCGGCCGGACACGCGCGCTGATGGCGACGATACTCATCTTTTCGTTCAGCTCGCTGGGCGCGGCAACGTCGCAATCGGTGATGCAGCTGATGTTCTGGCGGGTGCTTCTCGGGTTCGGCATGGGTGGAGAGTGGGCCTCGGGCGCTGTCCTCGTGAGCGAAACATGGCCCCCTCAGCACCGCACGAAAGCGATCAGCATCATGCAGTCGGGGTGGGCGCTGGGTTACATCCTCGCTGCGATCCTGGCCGCGATTGTGCTCGAGAGAATGCAGCTGGGGCCGGAGGCGTGGCGTTGGCTTTTCGTGATTGGAGTTGCGCCGGCGTTGTTCACGATCTGGATCCGCCGGCGCGTCCGGGAGCCCGAAACCTGGCTGCGACAGAAGGCTGAGCGCAGCGGGGGAAGCGCGAGAGGACCCAATCCGTTCCGCGCCCTCTTTGCCGATGACCTGAGGCGCAACACGATTCTGGCGACGTTGCTCTCCGCATGTGTGCAGTTCGCCAACTGGGGGCTGTTTTTCTGGTTGCCGGGATTCCTGGCTACACCGGTGGACCGGGGAGGGGCGGGCATGACGATCGTCCGATCAGCGGCGTGGATCATCCCGCTCCAGCTCGGCGCTTACGTCGGCTACAACTCGTTCGGGTTCATCGCGGAGAGGCTCGGCCGGCGGCGCACATTTATCTGTTATCTCGTCACGGCGGCGGTGCTCGTGCCGCTTTACGGGCAGATGGCACGCAGTCCCACCGTGCTGATGGTCATGGGGCCGCTGCTCGGCTTCGTTGGATACGGTTACTTCAGCATGTTCGGTTCGTTTCTGGCCGAACTTTTTCCGACGTCGATAAGGGCGACGGGGCAGGGGCTCACGTACAACGTTGGGCGAGGGCTGGGGGCGCTTGCGCCATTCACGATCGGGACGCTGGCCACGATCCCGCGGGTCGGGATCGGATCGGCGCTCGCGGTGACGTCAGCGTTCTTTCTTGCGGGCGCTGTGCTGATCCTCGCCTTTCCCGATACGAGCGGCAAACGTCTCTCCTGAAAGTACAAACGGAAGTTGAAGGCGCCGGTGCCGCCCCCTCGACCCGGGACTGATGCCTGATCAGCTTTCGAACGTCGCGATCATTGTGATCCTTCAAAATCGCCCAGGACATGGACAAACTGTCGAGTCATTCCCTCATCAGAGCCGCTTCACTTCTCACTTTCCTGGCCGCGTGCGGCGGAACTGGCGCCGCTCAGCCCCGCGCCGCGCATCTGACGGACAGCACCTACGGCGGTCAACTATGGGTGCCGGGCGGTTTGGTCGTGACCGAGTTCGCGAGGGTGCCGAGGGCACGCTTCATGGCGCTTGCGCCGGACGGGTCGGTATGGGTGAGCCAGCCGTCGTCGCAACAGGTAGTGAGGTTGGTAGACGCCAACCGGGACGGTGTCGCTGAGCGGCAGGCGGTGGCGCTGTCCGGACTCGACCGTCCGCATGGTCTCGCCTTCCGCGATGGCTGGCTCTACATCGCGAATACAGGCGCGGTTGTCCGGGTTCGCATTGGCCCTGACGGGCTGCCCGTCGGCGAGCCGCAACACGTCGTTTCCTACAGCACCGGCGGAGGGCACTGGACGCGGACGGTGATCTTCGGCGTCGATGGCGGGATGTACGTCTCGATCGGCTCCACCTGCAACGTCTGTGTAGAACGAACTCCGGACCGGGCGGCTGTGATGCGCTATGACGCCGACGGCAGGAACGGGAGGGTCTTCTCGAGCGGACTGCGCAACGCGGTCGGTCTGGCTGTTCACCCCGCCACCGGGGAGATATGGGTCACTCAGCATGAGCGCGACAACCTGCGCCCCAGTCACGAAGACCTGCCACCCGAGGAGATCAACATTCTCCGCGACGGGGCCCACTTCGGATGGCCCTGGTGTCACAGCGATCGTGTGCCCACACCGGACGAATCGGTACACGACCCCTCACGATGTCCGTCCACCATTCCACCGGCACTCGCCCTCCAGGCTCACTCGGCGCCGTTAGGCATCACATTCCTGAACCGCGCGTCGCTCCTCCCGGCCGATCTGCGAGGAGATGCCGTGGTGGCGTACCATGGCTCGTGGAACCGGACGGTGCCGACCGGAGCCAAGGTCGTGCGCATCCGTGTCGCGGACGGCAAACCGCAGGGAGTCGAGGATTTCATCGTCGGATGGCAGGACGCCTCGGGGCGTCGATGGGGTCGCCCTGTCGACGTACTTGTGGCAGCCGACGGTGCACTCCTGGTCTCGGATGATCAGGCCGGGATCATCTATCGCGTTTCCGGGCGACGACGATGAGATCAGCAGTCGCGATCACAGCCATCGCCGTTATTGGCGCTGCGGGACAGGCCGCGGCCCAGAATAACTCCAGTCGCCCCGGACTCGACGTCCTCGGCTACGTCTTCGAGGTCGACTTCCCCGCGCGCCCCCTCGAGCAGCCGATTTCGCTCCGCTCGACCGCTCTCGTCCTGCGCAGCGCCCGCGCTGACACACTGATTCTTGACCTCGCGGCCGCGATGCAACTGGGGCGAGTGATGGTCAACGGCGTTGCCGCCGCTGTCGTACGCGAGAGTTCAGCAGTTCGCATCAACCTGCCGGCCGGTACCAACGATACTCTGCGTGTAGAGCTCGATTACCGCGGGCAACCTCGGGACGGGTTGATCATTCGCCGTGATTCCACGGGGTTCTGGACGGCTTTTGCCGACCACTTTCCCAATCGTGCGCGGCAGTGGCTGGCGACCGTCGATCACCCGTCGGACAAGGCAGCCGTCGAGTGGGTGGTCCGCACGCCAGCGACTCACCGCGTGATTGCCAACGGCGACCTGCTCGAGGAAACACCTCAACTTGATTCGTCAGGCACCCCGGTGCGGCTCCTGACGCGCTGGCGCTCGCTCAAACCGCTGTACACCGCGGTCATGGTCATCGGCGTAGCCCCGTTTGCTGTGTACGACCTTGGCGAAACGGCGTGCGGCCTGGCCGAGCGTCCCGGGTGTGTCGAGCAGTCGGTTTGGATCACTCCTGATGTGAGGCCATCGATGCCGGGACCGTTCGCGCGGGCCGGGGAGATGGTTGCACTTTTTTCGAGGCTCGTCGGTCCTTATCCGTACGAAAAGCTCGCTCACGTTCAGAGCTCGACGCGCTACGGCGGGATGGAGAACGCCTCGGCCATCTTCTATGCGGACCGCATCTATCGGCGCGGGACAATGAGCGAGGGGCTTATCGCCCACGAGGCCGCGCACCAGTGGTTCGGTGACGCCGTAACGACGCGAGAGTGGCCGCATGTCTGGCTCTCTGAAGGGTTCGCGACCTACTTCGCGGCTCTGTGGTCGGAGCACAGCCGTGGCGACAGTGCCTTTCTCGCCGACATGAGGCGAATGCGGGACGGGGTGTTGCGTGATGAGATGGCAGCTACGCATCCGGTGATTCATGCCAGCCTCACCGATGCCGCCAATGTCCTCAATGGTCTGGTCTACGGCAAGGCCGGGTTTGTCCTGCACATGTTGCGGCGCGAAGTGGGTGATTCCGCGTTTTTCAGGGGCATCCGGTCGTACTACACCCGCTATCGCCACGGCAACGCCCTGACCGCTGACTTCCAGCGTGAGATCGAAGCGTCCGCGGCTGTTCAACTGGGCTGGTTCTTCGACCAGTGGCTGCGTCGGCCCGGTTTGGCGGAGATCACGACATCGTGGCAATGGGACGGTGTGCGGCGAGCCATCGACCTGACTGTGACCCAGGGAGGCCGGTTCCCACCCTTTCAGCTGACATTGCCCGTGGACGTGACGGACTCGTCAGGCAGAGTACATCGTATTCGCGTAAAGATCCCCGCCTCGCGAGTCACCACGATTCCGATACCGGTTCCGATCGACGGGCAGCCGCGGTCAGTGGCGTTCGATGTTGACGTGTCCATCCTCGGCACGGTGCGCCCGGCAAGTCCCTGACAGGGCGAGCTGGGGCGCGGGGGCGCAGCGGCGTATTCTCCACCCGATCGTGGTGCAGTTCGGCTTGAGGTCCGGCTAACTTCATGCACCGCTGATATCACGCTAAACGGAGTTCGCTCGTAAATGCGCATGCTCGTACTTGGCGCGGGCCTGCAGGGTTCGGCCTGCGCCTATGATCTTTTGCAGCAGCCGGATGTGGAGGAGGTTCGCGTCACCGACATCAATACTGAAAAGGTGCCGCAATTCCTCGAGCCCTGGCTGGGCGATCGTCTCAAACTGGTCAGGCTCGATCTCAGGGATCGACCGGCGCTGGCGACGCACATGGAGTGGTCGCAGGCGGTCATGAGCGCGGCTCCCTGGTACTTCAACGAGGATCTGGCCTCGCTCTCCGTCGAAAGCGGGGCCCACTTTTCGGACCTCGGGGGCAACACGGAGATCGTTTTTCGACAGAAGAAGCTGGAGCCGAGGGCATTGGAACGGGGCGTTTCAGTGGTACCGGACTGTGGAGTCGCGCCGGGGATGGTGAACATCCTCTCCCAGTACGGAATCGAGATGCTCGACGAGGTGGATTCGGTGAGGATCTTCGTCGGAGGTCTGCCGCAGCATCCCCAGCCGCCGCTCAACTATCAGATCGCGTATTCGCTGGAAGGAGTGCTCGACTATTACACGACTCTCTCGTGGGTGGTGCGCGAAGGCCGGCGGATGCAGGTCAGGGCATTGAGCGAGGTCGAGCGGGTTGTTTTCCCCGAACCTTTAGGGGAGCTGGAGGCCTTTCACACTGCCGGGGGTCTCTCGACGATGGGGTTCCGTTACGAAGGGAAGATCCCGACGATGGAGTACAAGACGCTTCGCTATCCGGGTCATGCGCGGATCATGGAGGCGATCCGCGATCTCGGTCTGCTCGATCTGGCGCCGGTGCGGGTCAACGGCGCCGACGTATCTCCGCGGGACGTTGCGGTGGCAGCGATGGGCCCGCGGCTGAACCACAACGGCCCCGACCTCGTGGCGTTGAGCGTAACGGTCAGCGGCACAAAAGAAGGAAAGCAGCAGACTGTCAACTGGAACCTCGTCGACCGGTTCGATGCCGAACACGGGATCTCGGCGATGATGCGGACTACGGGTTACTCGCTGGCGATCACGGGACTGATGCAGGTGAGGGGGCTGATCCCGCCGGGTGTGCGTACCCCGGATGAAGCGGTGCCGGGGCCTGAATATGTCGCCGAGCTCCACAAACGCGGAATGCCGCTGGAGATGACGCTCAGCTGATCAGCGCGACCACCCGGCAAGCGTCGCGCCCATCGCGTCGATCGTTTCCCGGGCCTGGGTGCGTTCGCGACCGTTGTAGACGAAGGAAAAGCCGATCAGTTCGCCTGAACGCGAAGTCACGTATCCAGCGAGCGAGACGACATCGGAAGTTGTGCCGGTCTTGGCGTGGAGGTTCCCCTGTGCCGCTGTCCCGATCATTCGCCGACGCAGGGTTTCGGACTGGCCGGCGACGGGGAGGGAGAGATGAAACTCGCTCGACCAGGGAGCCCGGTGCGCGAACCCGAGAAGCTGGGCGAGGGAGCGCGCCGTCGCGCGATCCCAGGTCGACAGCCCGGAGCCGTCGGCGGCCGTTACCGCGTTAGGCGGCACACCCGCGTATTCGGCAAGCAGGTCTCGCAACTGACGGTTGGCCAGGGCCGCGCTGCCTGAGGTCGTCCCGCGGTCGCCGCGCGCGGCGTTACGAAAAATCAACTCGGCGAAGTGATTGTCGCTCTCCCCGTTCATGTGGGTGGCGAGGAGGTAGAGCGGTGGGGAGGAGAGGGCGCCGACCCGGGTGAGGGGTACCTCCGGAGTCGCCATCCGCGTCCTGCCCTCGATGACCACACCCGCAGCTTCGAGTGCCTGTCGAAATGCACGTGTGGCGTAATCGGCCGGGTCTTCGACAACCACCGTATAAACACGGATGCCGGCGCGCGACCCGATCGTTCCACTCACCGACACTGTACCGTCGGCGCGTCGGCTGACGACAATCCTCGCCGTTCTGGAGCCGGACCGGGTGACGGTGGTATTGGCGATCGGGATCCCCGAAAGGGCCGGGCGCAGGGTAACGACGGCGCGACCGCCGGCTTTGCCGGGTGCAACCGCCACATGCAGCAGATTGCCGTTGAGCGAAAGAGCGGAGACCCGGGCAGCGTAACTCGCGTGGAGGTAACGAGCGAGCCAGCCGTCGGGAATGCGCTGGTCGTCGAACGCCGACGCGTCGCCGATGACGTCTCCGGTAACACGCCGGATACCAGCTGCAGTTACGAGTTTGGCCAGCGCTTCGACCGGTGCTTCGGGTCGCTCCCCGAAGAAACGGGATGCCAGAGACGGATCACCACCGCCCCGCAGCACGAGCGATCCGCGTAACGTACCGGCCTCATCGGGGCCGCCGGTCGCGTCGTGGAGAACTTCGGTCGTGAACTGATGGTGGACGCCGAGCCGTTCGAAGGCGAGAGCAGTGGTAAACAGCTTCTGCGTGGACGCCGGCATGAGCGGGGCGTCGGGATTCCGTGAGAAGAGAGGCTCACCGGTCCGAATCGAGGAGATCATGACCCCCCACTGCCCCGTCTTCACCCTGGCGTCGAGCAGAGCATTGAGATCGCCGCTGAGCTCGAGGAGACCTGTGGGAGAAGTGGCGCTCAGTGGTGGCGGCGGACGCCGCCCCGTGGATCGCGCGGTACTGGCACGAGGCGGCGTAGCGGCGCGCGCGCCTGTTGCCGTTCGCGTAGCCTGGGCAGGCGCCGGAGACCACACCGGCACCGTTGCCAGTGCGGCTGCGATCAGGAGAGTTCGCCGCAACGTTCGGGACTTGAGCGCTCGCATCGGGATGACCGGCCGTCCTCCGCGGGGCTGGGCATCCCCGCCGTTCAGATCCTGAAGTGAATCCGCCTCCGGTGCAGCAACCCGAGAATCAGGCCCCAGAGGATGACGAAAGTGACTGCATACAGCAACGACGCGTTGCGAGGTTCCAGCCAACCGGCAAAAAGACTGTCGTAGATCACACGCTGGAGAGGCTGCACCCCACCACCCTCCATGGGCACGGAGATCACCGATCCCATCAACCTCGCCATCGCACCGGAACCGAGGAAGGCGATCATCGGATTGACCCCGAACCAGACAAACGGCTCTGACCATCTTGTCATGCCTAACACGTCGATCAGCCACGTGCAAGTCGCGAGAGCAACCGAGGCCATCCCGCCGGTGAACAGAACGTAGGAACCCGTCCACAGATTCTTGTTGATCGGCAAGACCCAGTTCCAGACGAGTCCAGCAACCATCAACAGCGATCCGACTCCGAACAGTACGACCAGCTTCTCGCTCACCGGCCTCGCCGTCGACAGCGTTCTGCCGGCTGATACACCAAGTATCACGGTAGCGATCGCGGGCACGGTGCTGAGCAGGCCTTCCGGGTCCCACGTTCCTGAACTGCGCCAGAGATGACTACCGAACAGCGTGCGGTCGAGCCAGGCGGCGATTGACGCCGACGGATCATCGAGATTGTGAGGCCCGAGGCCAAACCCGGGTACCGGGATGAGCGTCATCGCGGCCCAGTAGCCGAGCAGCAGCACCGCCACGGTCACGGCCCGCGACCGGGGTGTGGAGTTGAGGGTCAGCAGAGCCGCCGCCATATAGGCAAACCCGATGCGCTGCAGAACGCCGGGAATCCGGACCTCCGTGATCCGGGAAAGCGGCCACCACGGAAAGGAGGCCAGCAGGAGTCCGCAAAGCACGATGATCAGGCCCCGCCTCACGATCTGCCGGATCAGCTCGGCGTCCCCAACACCCCGTGCCCGCCGCGATGAAAGCGAGAGGTGGGTCGTTACTCCAACGATGAAAAGAAAGAAGGGAAAGATGAGGTCGGTGGGTGTCCAGCCGTGCCACGGCGCGTGCTGGAGTGGCGGATGGATCGCGCTCCATGTGCCGGGATTGTTGACGAGCAGCATCCCGGCCACAGTCAGGCCCCTGAAGACGTCCAGCGACCTCAGGCGTGTGGCGCCAGCTACGACGAACCCTCGGGGGTGGGGGTCGGCCGCGGGGGCCGCGGGCGTCCCGACGGTCGCGCTCACGCGAAGTATTCGTCGAGACCCGAGAGGAACATCTGAACAGCCACCGCCACCAGTACCATTCCCATCAGTCGCTCGATGGCGACCATTCCACGTTCGCCAAGTACCCTGCCGAGTCGTTGACCTGACATGAGGATCAAGGCCGTCGCCATCCACGCGAGGACTACCGCCGCAAGCCAGGTGGGCCACCGAGCGGGGTCGCGACTCATCAGCAACATCTCCGTTGCGAGAACTGACGGCCCGGCTACGTAGGGCACGGCAAGTGGGACAATGAACGGTTCCCCGGCGATAAGGTCGTCGGCACGGTGTCGGTCCGGAAAGACCATGCGGATAGCGATGAGGAAGAGCACCACACCCCCCGAAATCGTGAGGGCGGGCTGAGAAATCCTGAGCAAACTGAGGAGCGGCCTGCCAGCGAAAAGGAAAACGACCATGATGGCGAGCGCGATCACCAGTTCGCGCGCGACAACCACCCTCTGCCGCGCGGGGGGCACGGCTTTGAGCGCCGCCAGGAAGAACGGAATGTTCCCGAGCGGATCGATTACGAGAAACAGGAGGATGAATGCGGAGGCGATGGTCGATCCGGCCTTGCGGCCGAGGTGCGGTTGAGCCCGCAAATATGCTGCGGAGTGATCGAGCTGTCGCGGGGGTAGGAGGCTATGCAGTCGGCGCGTCGCCGTCCTGCCTTGGCTGGACTCCGGGCACCTCTGGCGCGCGTCGAGTCTGGGAAGCTTTGTTAGAGGCCCACCGTCGGAGATACGGCAATGACCAGGAGTCGAATCATCAACGAGGGAGTTCGAGCTGGAGTCCTTGGTGCGGCGGTGGTGGCCGTCTGGTTCTTTGTCATCGACCTGCTGATGGGGCGGCCGCTGTACACACCGTCAACGCTGGGCGAGGCTCTACGCAGCATTTTCGGCCCCGTGCCTCCGGATGCCAGCCTTCAGCTGATCGTGCTCTACACCATCGCCCACTTCGCGGTCTTCATCGTCATCGGGATAATCGCCGCGTGGATATTCAACGTCGCGGAAGGTGAGCCAGGCCACCTCGCTGGGCTGTTTTTGCTCTTTATCGTATTCGAAGCGGGATTCTATCTCTTTCTGTACCTGCTCTCCCAGAACGGCCGGTTCGTGGACATTGCATGGTATCAGATCGGGGCAGCCAATCTTCTTTCGGCTCTGGTAATGGGCCGCTACCTGTTCCGTGCGCACCCTGGCGCGCTGCGGGAGATGGACAAGGCTGTGGCAGGGCGGTAGCGCGGGGGGTGGGGAGGGCGATGTTCGGCGACGATGGCGAGGACGAGGATGATGAGGATGGCGAGGATGGTGAGGATGAAGAGGATGGCGAGGATGGTGAGGATGGTGAGGATGGTGAGGAGGATGGTGAGGATGGTGAGGATGGTGAGGATGAGGAGGATGGTGAGGATGAGGAGGATGGCGAGGATGATGAGGATGGTGAGGATGAAGAGGATGAGGAGGATGGCGAGGATGAAGAGGATGAAGAGGATGGTGAGGATGATGAAGATGGTGAGGATGAAGAGGATGAAGAGGATGGTGAGGATGGTGAGGATGAAGAGGATGATGCGTGGTCATTTTCCAAACGTTCAAGCGGCGCTGAAGCTTCTTTATCCTGCCCTGCGTAACATCAAGAAGCGCGGTCAGCACTACCGATCTGGCCAGAAGCACTGCGTCACTTCGCACTACTCTTTCCCGATCGCTTTTACACCCGAGCCAGTAAACGTGTAGACCCGGAACGAAAGACCAAACTGCAAGAACCAAAACCAAGACCTGACACACAAAGAACCTGACACCTCCGAGGATTGCGACGTCGAAGGCTCTTCATCCTCTTCATCCTCTTCATCCTCACCTTGATTAGTTTACGCAGCTGCAGGTGAAGACTTTCCACCGCGTTGGTCGTCGTGAGAATCCGTCGCACCTCCGGCGGACAAGTGAAGGCAGGGGTGAGGTACGGCCATGCGCGCTGCCAGATCGGGGGCTCGCCGGAAGTCGTTGACTCAGTGGACTCGCCGCGAACGCCGCTAGCGCCCCTCCGCACCAGCGATCGTCGTCGCACGAGAGATCTGCCGCAGCGCGGCTGCCATCGGCTTCCGATCCCTGTAAGACACATAAGCCAGGCTCCGGCGCACAAGGTGCACGATGCACGAATGCACCTGTGTCTTCGGGAAAACCGCCTCGATCGCCTCAGGAAAGCCGCTCAGCCCATCGATCAACGCCACCAGGATGTTCTCGACGCCGCGCGCTCTGAGTTCACTCAACACTGCTGCCAGAACTTCGCCCCCCCCCCCCCGGTCTGCTCGATCCAAAGGCCCAGAACGTCCTTGTACCTCGCGAGGTTATCCCCAGGACCACGTACACCGCCTTCGTTCGCACCACACCTTCATCACGGATCTTCACCCGCAGAGCATCGAGGAATACGACCGGATAACATCGCTCCAGCGGTCGCTGTTGCCACTCTGTTAGCTCCTCGATCACCTCGTCGGTCACGGCGCTGATGACGTCCGCGGAGACCTCGACCTGATAGAGCTCCTCGATGTGCTCGCGAATCTCACGCACCGTCATGCCGCGCGCGTACATCGAAATCACCTGCGCATCGAAGCGGCGGCAAGCGCCGGACGCCTTTGGGCAAGATCAGCGGCGAGAAACTACCATCCCCGATCCCGCGGGATTGCCAACGGCAAGGCATCTTCCCCAGCGAGCACCTTCTTTGGCGTCGACCCAGTCCGGTAGTTCGCCTGGCCCTCGGGCTTCTCCTGTCCCTGGGCATACCCCAGATGTTGGGTGAGCTCGGCCTGCAAGATCCGCTTAACCCAAGGACTTCTTCATCGCCGGGAGACGGACTCGAGATCAGCGGGCGTATGCACCCGCGCCGCCAACGCATCCAACGCCGGCAAAGGAAACTCGTCCTCTACTCCTCTCCTCTTTCGCTTAGCCATAACCGACCTCCTCTGGTCAGATCATGACCTCACACACAGGAATCCGGACACCCTCTCATCCTCCTCATCCTCCTCATCCTCTTCATCCTCATCATCCTCATCATCCTCATCATCCTCCTCATCCTCATCATCCTCATCATCCTCATCATCCTCATCATCCTCATCATCCCCATCATCCCCTTCATCCCCATCATCCTCATCATCCTCTTCATCCTCTTCATCCTCTTCATCCTCTTCATCCTCGCGCTCTACGCCCTCTTCGCCCTCCGCCTTTATCCCAACCGTCACGCCACGCTCGCTCCGATCTTCCCGAACAGGAGGATCAGCGCGAGCAGCGTCGCCACGGCGATCGCGAGCGGCCCCGTGAACAGCGCACGAAAGAGCTTGTGGTCGTACTTGAGGTGCATGTAGAACATCACGACGATGGCGAACTTGACCGCCGACATCACGAGCAGGGCCGGTACGAACAGCGGCGAGTCCTGAAATGGCGTGTAATAGATCCAGACCTCGACGATCGTGATCAGGGTCAGCCAGAAGGCCACCCATTTGTAGGTCTTCCACGTAGGGTGTTCGTGCGCGTGGTCGGGATTGGCGTGTGAAGTATCGTTCGCCATTGGCCTCAGTCCGGAATCAGGTAAATGAGAGTGAAGATCGCGATCCACACCACGTCGACGAAGTGCCAGTAAAGGGCAGCGATGTCGACGTTGAGCGCATCATCCGGACCCAGTCCCCTCTTGTAATCGATAGCGAGGAGCGATCCGAGCCAGATCACACCGGCGGTGACGTGGGCACCGTGAAAGCCGGTCAGCGTGAAGAACGTCGAGCCGAAAAGGTTGGTCTTTATCGTCAGTCCCTCGTGCACGAACGACGTGAACTCGTAAGCCTGGAAGCCGAGGAACGTCGCGCCGAGTATGCACGTCACCCAGAGCCAGAGTCTGGAGGACGCCAGTGCCCTTGTCCACAACCCGGCGCCTTCGGGCAGCGGCGTGCCCTTGTTCTGGACAGCGGCCAGCGCCAGCACCATCGCCAGCGACGACATGAGGAGTACAAAGGTCGAGGCCGACGTGACGGGAATGTCGAGGATCGCTGGGAAAGTCTGATTCGTCTGGGTATTCGTCCACGCTGTGTGCGGGAATGGACCGACGACGCTCTTTCCCTTGTAGATCAGGTACGTCGAAATGAGCGACGCAAAGAGCATGCACTCCGACCCGATGAAGGCCCAGATCGCGATCTTGCGATGGTTGAGACCTGTAGTCGTGTAGTGATGCGCGTGGGCACCGTGCGCGGAAGCGGTCATTACCTCAACGGGTGGCAGTGATTCGAGAGTGACGTGACGGACTGTGTAAGGTCGTGCTCATCAGTGGTGATCCTCTTCGAGCGGAGTCGTCAGCCACGCGTAGAGGAAGCCGATCAACATCGCCGCCCCCACTGCAATCAGGCCAAAGGTCGCGATCTTGTTTCCCGACGGGAGGAAGAGCAGGCCAGTGAACATCACCACGATCCCCGTGGCCGTCCAAAGGGGCTTGATGGTTGGCGTCGGCATCGGGATTCCCAGCTCCTTCGCGGTCCTGCGCTCCGTTTCGATGTGCATTTCGGCGATCGTGCCCTGATCATCGACGCCGGCCACATGGTGTTCACCGGTGTGCCGCTCGGCCTGTTGCCAGCCGGTGTCGGTGTGGGGGACGTCCCTTGTCAGCTCGGGGTGAGTGAGGTCCCAGAGCGGATAGCGCGAGTGAACGACCGGAATCTTCGCGAAGTTGTATTCCGGTGGTGGTGACGGGATCGACCACTCGAGGGTCGCCGCATCCCAGGCGTTGCCGGGTGCCGGCTCGCCATGCTTCTTGGAGCGGAAGAAGTTCCAGACGAAGATCAGGGTCGCGGGGCCGAGCATGAAAGCGCCGATCGTCGAGAGCAGGTTGAACAGGTCCCACCCCTGACCGGCATCGTATGTGTAGATGCGGCGCGGCATACCCAGAAGACCGGCGTAGTGCATCGGAAAGAACGTCAGGTTCATGGAGATGAAGGTCAGCCAGAAGTGCCACGAGCCGAGCCGTTCGTTCATGTAGCGGCCGTACATCTTGGGGAAGTAATGGTAGATCCCCGAGAAGATTCCCATGATCGCGCCGCCGAAGAGCACATAGTGGAAGTGCGCCACGATGTAGTAGGTGTCCGTCTGCTGGAGATCTGACGGCGGCGAGGCGTGGGTGATTCCGGAAATGCCCCCGATGGTGAACATGGCGATGAGAGCAATCGCGAACTTCATCGCCGACGTGAACCGGATCGATCCACCCCACATGGTGAAAATCCAGTTGAAGATTTTCACTCCGGTGGGGATGGCGATCAACATCGTCGTCAGGGCGAACGCGGTATCGGCCACGGGTCCCATCCCCACCGAGAACATGTGGTGGGCCCAGACTCCGAAGCCAAGGAATCCGATGAGGATTCCCGAATACGCCATCACCGGGTAGCCGAACAGCGGCTTTTTCGAGTTGGCCGGAAGGACTTCCGAAACGAGGCCGAAGGCCGGCAGAATGAGAATGTAGACTTCGGGATGCCCGAAGACCCAGAAGAGGTGCTGCCACAGCAACGGATCGGCCCCGGCCGAGATCTGGTAGAAGTTGGTTCCGAAGAAGCGGTCGAACTGAAGGAAGACGAGAGCGATCGTGATGACGGGGAAGGCGAGGATGATCAGGAACTGTGTCACGAACGACATCCAGGTGAACATCGGCATGCGCATCAGGTTCATCCCCGGCGCACGCATGTTGATCACTGTCGTGGCGAAATTGAACGCCGCCGCCAGCGACGAGATACCCAGGATCTGGATGCCCAGCACCCAGAAGTCCATGTTGATGGCCGGCGAATAGGTGCGGTTTGAAAGCGGTGCGTAAGCGAACCAGCCGCCATCCGGCGCCAGCCAGAAGAAGATCGGGGCGGTGATGAAGATTCCGCCGAGCACAAAGACCCAGTAGCTGAATGCATTGAGTCGCGGAAAGGCGACGTCGCGGGCACCGATCTGCAGCGGAATCAGGTAGTTGAAGAACGCCGCCGACAGAGGCATGATGGCAAGGAACACCATCGTCGTGCCGTGCATCGTGAAGAGCTGGTTGAACTGATCTGCCGTCACGACGCTCATGTTCGGCCGCATGAGTTGCCAGCGCATGAGCACGGCTTCGAGTCCGCCGAAGACGAAGAAGAAGAGCGATGTGTGGAGGTACAACGTACCGATCTTCTTGTGATCGGTCGTTGTCAGCCACGCCATCACGCCTTCTTTCTCTTCTTTTGCGTGAGCGTAGGTGGGAGAAGCGGCGACTGTTGCCATTATCCGTGAGCTATTGGAGGCGTTGGTTGGGACGAGGGACCGTTACCTGAGCGTGCGGAGGTACGCGACGATGTCTGCGATCTGGGCATCGGAGAGCCCGCCGGTCGTAACGGGGCGGCCCAGCATCGGCTCGTATTCACCTGAGCCCATCACGTTCATCTTCGCCCCGGGCTTGAGGGCCACGGCGTTCTTGATCCAGTAGGCCATATGCCGGGCATCGTTGGGAAAAAGCCCGGCAGCGATCGTGTGTCGCGATGCGACGTGGGTGAGATCCGGACCGAGAATTCCGGCCGACATCGGATTGCCGCGAACGCGATGACAACCTATGCAGGCGGAGCGGGAGTAGACCTCCATCCCGCGCTGTGCGTCGCCGGCCGCCAGAAGTGACTCGTCGAACCGCACTCCGGCCGGAATCGGAGTCCTGGGCACGGCATGATCTGGTAGCCGCGCGGCAGGGAACTCGTAGCCGCCGGCGGACTGGGTGACGGGAGGTGGCGGCGGTGTCGCAGGAACCTGGCTCGCCACCGCCGCGGCGTTGCTGACCGGGCTTGTCTCCGTTCCCCCGTTGGTGGTGGCCGGTGCAGCCGGCGCCGGTGCCGGGTAGACCGCGTTCGCCGCCTGATGAGTCGCCCAGCTCTCGAAGTTTTCGGCGCTGACCGTGTAGGCGCGGAACTTCATGTTGGCGTGTGAGGAGCCACAGTACTCGTTGCAGCTGCCGTTGAATGCGTTCTCCGTCACCGAGTCCGGAGTGAACCAGAGGTAGTTCGTCCGGTTATTGACGAGATCGCGCTTGCCACCTAAAGCGGGAATCCAGAACGAGTGGATTACATCCGCGGTCGTGAGCTCAAAGCGCACCGTGCGGCCGATCGGCAGGTAGAGTTCGTTGGCGGTCGTGAGGTTGTACTGCGGGTAGCGGAACTCCCACCACCACTGGTGGCCGATAACGCGCACCTGCAGCACATCTCCCTCAGGATCGCCCTGGTACTTCCAGATATTTCGGACAGTCGGTACAGCGATGATCGCCAGGATGAAGAGCGGGAGCACCGTCCACGCAATCTCCATCGGGGTGTTGCCGTGCACGTGTTTCGGCTCGGGGCCGCCTGGCCGGCGCCGATAGCGAATGATGGCAACCAGCAGGATCGCTTCGACGATCACGAACACGACAGTACCCCAGCCAAGCATCGTGTCCCAGACGCTCGTCAGGTCGCGATTGAACTCGGTGTGGGAGAGGAAAGTGGAATTGGGGTAATTCGCGCCGTTACCACAGGATGCAAGGACAAGCAGCGCGGCTATGCCTGACAGGGCACGTGCGAGCTGACGCGGTCGGATCCGTGTCATTCTCTCTCTCGATTGGGTCGATTGGGCAAGCGCTGGCCATTCGAGCCGGCCCGGCAGCCGTGAAACTACGGATGGGTGACGCGGCAGGCAACCGCGGATCGCCTGACACAGAGCGCGCAAACGCAAAGACTTAGATACTCAGAAGTCGCACCGATTCATTGACTGCCCGGAAGCTCATCGTTGCGCCCGTGCTGCTCCTTGACCCTCGCAACCGAGATTTCGAGCGCAGTGCGGATCTGCGCCACCGATTCTCGCAGTGACCTCAGGCGCGACTGATCACTCCCTCCTCTCGTAAGCACGAGGAGTAGAGCCGAAACCTGGTCTGCTATCATCCCGAACTGCCCCTTCAGCAGCCCGACGAGCGGAGTCGCGGCGCGTTGAATCTGCTGCCTGAAGGGCGCAGTGTTCTTGTTGGCCCGGACTTCGAGCGCCATTCGCTCTACGAGCCCGTGAACCCGCTGAAGCTGAGAAACCGCTTCGTCAAGGGTGGCCATCTTCGCCAGTCCGGCACCATCAAGTGACTTCACCGCTTCTCCTTTTTGCGGCGCGATCTGAAGACTCCCTGAGTTCAGACCATTCCCGCCGGATTCAGTATCTCATCGAGCTTTTCGCGAGTCAGCAGCCCTCGGCCAAGCACAACTTCGTAGACTCCCTTGCCGCTGGCGAGCGCTTCCTTGGCAACTTCGGTTGCAGTTTTGTAGCCCAGGGCAGGCACGAGTGCGGTCACGATCCCTATCGACTCCTCGACGAAGCGACGCAGCCGATCCTCGTTGGCTGTAATCCCCGTTACGCAGCGGGTACGGAGGATGGTGCAGGCGCGGCGCAATGAATCGATCGCGCTCAGGAGTCGGTATGCGATCAGTGGCTCGAAAGCGTTGAGCTGGAACTGCCCCCCTTCGGCCGCGAGCGTAACCGCGACGTCGGCGCCGATCACATCAAAACACACCTGATTGACAACTTCCGGGATCACCGGGTTGACCTTCCCGGGCATGATCGACGATCCCGGCTGCATGGGAGGGAGGTTGATCTCGCCGAGGCCGGCCCGCGGCCCGGACGACATCAGTCTCAGGTCGTTACAGATCTTGGACAGCTTGACGGCACACCGCTTGAGCACGCCCGAGAGCTGGACGAACGCTCCAGTGTCTGACGTCGCCTCGACGAGGTCAGGAGCCGTTATCAGCTCCAACCCGGTCAGGGTTGAGAGATGGCGGCGGACTGCCTCGGCATAGCCTTCCGGAGCGGTGATGCCCGTACCGATCGCGGTCGCGCCCATGTTGATTTCCCTGATCAGGGAAAGCGCCTCTCCGAGTCGGTCGACATCCTCGAGGATTGTTCGACCAAAGGCGGAAAACTCCTGGCCGAGGGTCATGGGCACAGCGTCCTGCAACTGCGTGCGGCCCATCTTGAGGAGCGTCCGGAACTCATCCCCTTTGGCGTTGAAACTGGCGGCGAGCTCCCGCATCGCTTCGCGAAGTTTTTCGATTTCGCCATGGAGCGCCACACGAACCGCCGTCGGGTACACGTCGTTGGTCGATTGACTGAGATTCACGTGCTCGTTGGGGTCGAGCTGGTCGTAGCTGCCCCGTGGTGCACCGGCGAGTTCGAGCGCACGGTTGGCGATCACCTCATTGGCATTCATGTTCGTCGAGGTACCCGCTCCACCCTGAATGACATCGACGAGGAAGTGCTCGTGATGGCGGCCTGCCCGCACCTCCTGTGCGGCCCGCACGATGATGTCGGCCTTGCCGGAATCGAGAAACCCCAGCTCGCGATTGGCGAGCGCCGCCGCTTCCTTGACCGCAGCCAGCGCCTCGATCAGCGCCGGGAACTCCCGGATGGGAATGCCGGTGATCGAAAAGTTCTCCAGTGCCCGCAGGGTCTGGATGCCATAAAGAGCGTCTGCCGGAACCTGGCGCTCGCCGAGAAGGTCCCGCTCCTGCCTGGTCTGGGCGCCGCTGAATCCGCTGATTCGCCCGCGGCCCGCCAGCGTGGCATCGGTCGCCGCCAGTCGCCGCGAAATGGTCCGCGCTGCACGACCCACCAGCGCTGCGTAGAGCTGCGGCTGATCCTTGAGGATCGCCTCGACCTTGTCCCGCTCCAGCACGAACGCGTGGGCGGGCTGGATAACGCGCGCGCTCGTCCCATGTGGCAGATCATCGAGAAGAATCCCTTCACCCACCGCTTCACCGGCCCCCAGGGTGACCAGCCGGACCGGCCGCCCGTTGACGTTCTTCTCGATCGCAACCGCGCCGGAAGACAAGATCGCGAGGATCGATCGCTTGCTCCCCTCGGTGAACAGGAGGTCGTCGCTCTCATAGTCGACGGACTTGACGTGCGCCGAGAGCTGATGGATAGCCGTCTCGGTCAATCCGCTGAGGAAGGACAAGGAGCGCAGTTGCTCCCGGATCGCCATTGGGGTCATAACTTCGAATGAACAGGATGAGCGAGATAAACGGGATGAACAGGACGTACAAGATGAACAGGATGAACGAGGATGAAAGGCCTCATCCCGGTCCTCCTCCGCTCGGTCAGCCGCTTCTCATGAGTAACCCCGACGGAATGCTAATGGTGTCAGCTTCCTTTGAAGCCGACCGAGAACCCAATCCACAATAACAGCGAGCAGCGCAGCAGGAATGGCGCCGGAAAGGACCATCGCGGAATCCGCGAGGGCAAGACCGGAGACAATCGGATCTCCAAGGCCGCCGGCACCGATAAACGCCGCCAAAGTTGCCGTACCGATGTTGAGGACCGCAGCCGTTCGAACGCCCGCCATGATCACCGGTGCGGCAAGCGGCAACCTCACGTGCCTCAGCAACTGCCGCGGCGTCATGCCCACCGCGCGCGCCGCGTCCACCGCGCCGGGGTCCACGTGCCGAACTCCTGTCCACGTGTTGCGAACGATCGGATACAAGGAATAAAGAAAGAGAGCAACCATTGCGGGCAGGACACCGATCCCGAGGACTGGCAACATGAACGCCAGGAGGGCAATACCCGGGATGGTCTGAACCACTCCAAGCATCCCGAGCACTTTCTCCGCCCCCTGGCGCCTCTCGAGGAACAGACCGAGGGGGATGGCGACAAGGCACGCCAGAACAAGGGAGCCGCCCGCGAGCAGAAGGTGACGCCAGGTGCGTGAAGCAAGCACCGATCGCTCCCGCCAGAGGAGTTCAACCAGTGGACGGCCCCCCTCCACACTTTCGCCCCTGACCGCTGCTGTGTCACGTGAGACCAATCGCAGCTCACGCAGGGCATCAGCCGCGACAGCGGCGATCGGTTCGCCACCACCACCAGTACCACTCCCACCCCCACCCTCAACGCGCGCGTTCCACCTCCGCATCCGGTCGACTCCGATCCTTCCACTTAGTTCAGAGAGCGCTGTGACCGCCGCCGGTTCTTCGCGAACAAGGCGCTCACTGATCAGCGCCGCGGCGTCGTACGGTGGGAAAAAACCGAGGTCGTCGTCGAGTACGCGAAGGCCCAGCCGCTCGATCTGACCGTCTGTGGAATAACCATCGACAACATCCACAGCTCCCGTAGCCAGCGCCTGGTACTTCACGGCCGGACTGAGGGCTCGTACCTCGCGCAGCTCGAGGCCATGGGCACGCCGCAGTCCAGCGAGGCCATCGGAGCGGCCAACGAAGTCGGGTGTGAAGCCGGCTACGAGTCGGGGACCCTCGCGCACAAGATCAGAGAGTGATCGGAGGCCAAGGGAATCAGACAAGCGGGGTCGAACGGCAATCGCGTAGGTGTTCTCGAATCCCAACGGTGGGAGCCAGCGCACCCGATGCTGCTCGGCGAAGGCCGTGGCAACCTGCGCAAAGACATCGGCTCCGGATCCGGAGACGGAGTCCCCGAGGATCACCAGCAGTCCGGTGCCGGTATATTCGGGATAAACGTCGATCACCCCCGACTTGAGGGCTCCGAATGCGAGCTCCGTTGCGCCGAGCCCATGGCGGCGATCAATGGCGTACCCGCGGGCCTCCAGAAGCTGGGCGAACATCTCTCCCAGAAGGAACGACTCGGCGAACGGTTTTGATGCCACGACGATCCGGCGAGTGGCCGGAGTGTCCTGGGCGCTGGCAGCAGGTGAGCGCATAAGCGATCCGCAGCAAAGGATCGCGATCAATCCGGTGGGGAGAGTGGGGATTCGGCGACGTTGATGATTCATCGACCGTGGTCCCCGGGGACCCCTGCAACCGCAAGGAGCTCCCGCACGTACTGAGTTGCAGGCGCCGCGAGGAGAGTCGAAGGCTCAGCTAACTGTTCCAGGCATCCATGTCTGAACACTCCGATCGTGTCGCAAAGCGCAAATGCCTCGCGCATGTCATGAGTTACGAGGACTGCGGTCAGACGAAGTTCGCGGCGCAGGTGGAGGAACGTCTTCTGGAGACCGGCCCTGACGATCGCATCGAGGGCTCCGAATGGTTCATCGAGGAGAAGAACCGACGGTGGTGGGGACCCGGCTATGGCGCGCGCGATCGCCACCCGCTGCCGCTGGCCGCCGGAGAGCTCGTGGGGCCAGCGCGCGCCAAGGGTAAGAGGGTCGAGTCCAACAAGCTCGAGCGCGTCGGCGGCGTTTCGCTCAGATACCGGGTCGCCTTGTCCGCTGAGCCATGGGATCGTTCCAGCGTTTCGCAGGACTGTCCAGTGTGGGAGCAGCCCACCTTCCTGGGGTACGTAACCAATGCGACGCCGCAGCCCGACCGGGTCGAGCGTTCGTGCATCACTGCCACCGATCGAAATGTGCCCGCGATCGGGCTCGATCATGCGATTGAAGGAACGCAGGAGGGTCGTCTTGCCCGATCCGCTTTCCCCAACGAGACCGACGCATGCACCAACGTGTACGTCCAGAGTAACGCCAGCGAGCGCCAGCACCTCGCCATATCGTTTGAAGACGTTGTCGGCCCTGAGAGCTGGAAAATCCGGCACGACGGGAACGATGGCGAGATAAAGGCTCGATGGCGAGCCCTGATGTCTGGCGCTGAATCCCCTCCTTCCTCCATGAACTGATGCCCCTCTGGCCTCTGCTTGCTCCCATCGACGGTGAACGCCTGGCAACCGCACGCGTCCAAGTGCAGAATGCAGCACGACTGCTTCTTCCTGCCGCTGGTGCGTTCGCATGGCGGCCGCGCGACTCGTCGATGTACCTCGAAACGAATGGTGCCGGCTCCGGGGCACGAGGGCGCGGTGTTGCACTGCGCATCCGCGACCTTACGCTCATTCTGGAGGAGGAGGAACCGGCGGAGGACCACACCCAGGAGTTCCCTCTGCACGGACGGGCGACGGCCGAGGTTCTGAGCTGGCTCTCGGGGATCGCAGGCAACCATGACTCTGCCGGGTCTGCTCAGGTTTTCGACGGCAGGGATGCTGAGGCGCTCGAAGCACTGGCGACCTGGTTCGACATTGGGTTCCGGATTGCGGCCGGTGCACGGCGTGCGGATACCGAGACCACTGGAGTAGTTGTCGATTCGATCAGCCTGACGATCGCGCGTCGCAACGCGCTTTCATCCGCCTCCTCGATCCTGACCGGAATGACCCCCGGAGACAGCCAGCAGCTTCTACCTTACTTTGAGGTGCGCCCTGAACCTGCGACGTTTCCTCGCGAGTCGGTACGACCTGCTATCCCCGGGGCCGAATGGTCAGAGATCGGTGCAATCCTGCCAGCCGGGTCGGTGTGGTCGTGGACAACCGCCGAGGAGCAGGAGGAGCGCACACTGGAGTTCATCGACAAGGCTTACCTGGCGTGTTGCGACCTCCTCGGCGAGGAACCGTGAGCTGTCCCGGGTCGCCTCAACCTCAATCAAAACCATGACGCCTCGGGGATATCTCTGCACGTACTGCGGCTCGGAGAGCCAGACATCGCTAAGGCCCGGGAGCGTTTGGATCGCCGCTCCTCTGGCCATTCCATTCATAGTTCCAGGTCTTCTGTACCTTGCCTGGCATTTCACGACGCGACGAAGACTCTGCCCGATCTGCCATCACGCGACACTCATTCCCGGCGACTCGCCGCTGGCGCGGACGTGGCGCTCCGCGGGATGGCTGGGGTCAGGTGGTGCTGGTGGTGAAATGACGAACAGTGACGTACGGCTCGAGCGCATCGAGCAGGCGATCGACGCCATCGCGATGGAAGTCGATCGGGTGTCGCACGGTCAGCGGGGTGGAGTGGGAGGCTCGGCGACGGGCCAGGTCAGGCTGGGGGAGCCAGGCGCAAGCCGCTATTGAGAGTTGTGGTCAGGGGTTGAGCCAGTAGCTGACCTTGACCAGAAAGATATTGTCCGGGTGGGCTCGGAAGAGCGCCCTCCGGTCGCGTCCGAAGTCAAAGTCTCCTACCGCGGCCTCATCGCGACGGCTCTGCTGCCACGCCAGATAGATGGTTGACCCCGCCCGCCACTCCCACCTCAGAACAGCGTTGCCGCGCAGCGACCGCAGATTGAAATCGAGGTCGGGGATCGGCTCGGTCCAGGCGTCGAAATCGTAGGTGCGGGGCGCAACGAGAACACGGGCTCGGCCAAAGTCCCCGCGTGACAGGAGGGGCTGGGCATAGGTTTCGAGCGAGAGACGCGGGCTGAAGGTGAAATTGAAGCGCGTCTCGAATGCGAGCTCGGTCTGGTCGAGCGGCGCAAAGATGTAGCGACGGCCGTCGGTTGCGGTGGCCGCCGGATCGGCGACTGACGTCACGAATTGCGCCGGAGTGTAACCGCGAAAGAGCGACGGCCCCATGGTGAGGTTCCACCGATCGCCCGGTTTGAGCCCGAACTGCAGTTCACCGTTAGCCGTCCACGCCCCCTCGTCCTGACGGATTCCATTGACTCCAAGGGCAATCGTCAGGTCGCGTCTCGGGTCGGTTGCGACTCGCGCGAAAGACTCCCACCACCCGGGTCGGGCGGCGAGCGGTCCGCCGCGCGTCAGGCGATCGTCGAAGGATTCGATGAAGCGGACAGCGTTGAATCGCATCGTCCACAGGCCGCTGGTCTGGAAGAAACCAGTCAGGCCCGCAGCGTTGAGAATCGCCTGCCAGTCGAAGTTGCGCTCGATGCGCAGGAACGAGTTGGCCTGCCAGCGCCTCAGGAAGCGCCCGGGCGCATTTTCGACGTAGGTAACGTTGGCCGCAAAGTCACGACGGTCAGTTCGGGTGGCAAACCCGAGGTCGTTGACTTCGAAGCCCGGAGCAGTGACGGCTGCCGCCACTTCACCACGCCAATGCAGACCCTGCTGCCTGGCGAAGGCGGCGTTGACCGAGTAACCGTCCAGTGATGTAGCGGTGCTGTCGACCTCAAGGTGCCTGGCATCTGGCCTCTGGAAGAAGTGATTGGACAGCCGCTGCGTGCGGATCATTGCGGCCGGAGTTCCGGCAACCCGGCTTAGTACCGCCGAGCCGCGAGCCACCCAGGTGCGGTTTCCGAACTCGTGGCGAAAATCAAGACCGCCTGCGTAGGCGGACGAGTGGAGCTGGTTCCGCGATGCGTCATCCGCGAGGTCGCGGTTGACAGCGGTGAACGCGGCTCCAATCAGCGACCGTCCCCCACGCAGCTCGCGCCGCGCCCGCCCGACGAGATAGTTGGCGCGAGGCTCCACCACCGCTTCCTGCACCACCCCCGCTGCAGGCGTCAGATAGCGCGCGTTTTCTTCGTCAGTCACTGCTTCGAGCAACCCGAGCGACCAGCCACCAACTTTCCCCGACAGTTTGGCCGCGCCGAGGATCGTGGTCGAGTTCGGTCGATCCGACTCGGGCGCAGGAGGAAAAAGCGATGGGGTACGCCCGATCCGCCGGCTGTAAAAAATCTGACCGCCGCTGGTGGAGTTGGCTCCGAAGTCGAAGATCTCGCCGCCTTCGATGAAGAACGGCCGCTTCTCCTCGAAGAACGTCTCATAGACACCGAGGTTGACGACGGCAGGATCAACCTCGACCTGTCCGAAGTCCGGGTTGATCGTCGCGTTGACCGTCAGGTTGCTGGTGGCTCTGACGAGGAGGTCCACTCCACCTGCGGAAAACATCTCAGTGTCGGTGCGAAAGGGGTTGCTGCCTGGCCGGACATACTCCGCGCGCTGGAGGACGTACGGCAGTATTTCGAGGCGTTTGCCGGTGCGAAGTGACGCGAGACCTTCCAGATGCCCGTAGCGTGGAACTCCACCCTGCTCCGATCGGGGCGAAAACGTCGAAACGGAGTATTCCGCCTCCCGGCCGATCAGCCGCTCGAACTGGATTCCCCAGACCTGTTCCGTTGCGCCGGAAAAGCGCAGCTGACTGAAGGGAACGCGATATTCGGCGGTCCAACCTCCGGGGATGATCTCTGTTGCCACGTCCCAGACCGGATCCCACGAGTTGTCGTCCGACTGGATCGTCTTGATCGCGTCACGGCGGACACCGAGCGGGTTGACGTCGAAGACAAAAGCCGTCCGGTGATCGTGGTAGCTGTCAATCGCAAGCCCGAACCAGTCGGAGTCACCCAGCGCCATATCGCGCCTGCCGAGTCGCCCTGTTATGGATCCGTTGTCATGAAGGTGGACGCCGACGTAGAGGGCGACGTCGTCATAGAGGACGCGGACTTCGGTCCGCTGTGATGACGGTTTGCCTTCGTCGGGCTCGATCTGTGTAAACGAGTCGGTTATCGGTGCCTGCGCCCAGACAGCGTCGTCGAGTCGTCCGTCGATCCGTGGGGGATCAGATACGCGCACGGCGCGCGACGTCGTTAGCGGCCGATCATGGACCGAAGCGGTCGCCTGGGGACTGGCGGAAACGGACAGAGTGAACGCCGTGGCGGCGAGGATCGAGCAGTCGCGTAGTATCACTGACCAGACGGTTGAGGAGGTTGGTGCTGTTCTTACGGACCGCGGGATCAGGTGCTTCAATTAAGTGATCGTCCGGCGCCGGTGCGGGTGCGCGATGAGCAGGACCGTGACAGCCCGAGATGATCCACAATCGGAGATGGGACACCTGACATGACAGTTTCCCGACGGGAGTTCGTGGAGAGAGGCGCAGCAGCGGCGGCCGCCGCTGTCGCGGCTGGCGGTCTGGTTTCGCCGCCGGAGCTGGCTGCACAGCAGGGGCGGCGCGCGCGACCGCCGGTGGTGATAGCAAGCTCGAACGGGCTTCGCGGTGTCAAGGTGGCCAGGGACCGGATCCTGGCGGGTGAGGATACGCTCGACGCGATCATTGCCGGGGTCAACATTCAGGAGCTGGACCCTGAAGATACGTCGGTCGGGCTGGGCGGGCTGCCTAACGCGGACGGTGTGGTGCAGCTCGATGCGTCGTGCATGCACGGGCCCACGAGGCGTGCCGGCGCGGTTGCCTGCCTCGAAGACATCGCCACTCCATCACTGGTGGCGAAGGCGATCATGGACTATACCGACCACATTCTGCTCGTCGGTGACGATGCGCGTCGCTTCGCGGTGTCGATGGGGTTCCCCGTTCAGAATCTGCTGACGGAAAAGAGTCGCCAGGAATGGCTGCGCTGGAGGTCCAGGCTCAATCCTGCCGACAACTGGCTCGACCATGACGACGATGTGCGGATCAGGTTCAGCAACGGGACGATCAACATGAACGCGGTCAGCGCCGCGGGAGATATCTCATCGGTGACGACAACCAGCGGCCGGGCGTGGAAAATCCCGGGTCGCGTTGGTGACTCACCGATAATCGGCGCCGGCCAGTATTGTGACAACACAGTTGGTGCAGCGGGATCGACGGGACGGGGTGAGGCGTGCATCAAGGTCTGCGGCGCTTTTCTCGCCGTCGAACAGATGCGTCTGGGGAGATCGCCCGAGCAGGCGCTTCTGCACGTGGTGGAGAGGGTGGTGGCGATGACGGAAAGCAGGCTCCTCGGGCCAAACGGGCGGCCCCGGTTCGACCTCGATTTCTACGCCGTCCACAAGGATGGACGTTATGCAGGTGTCAGCGCCTACGAAGGCGGCACCTTTGCCATCTGCGATGACGCAGGGCCACGCATCGAAAACTCGGCGTGGCTCTACCGAAGATCGGAGCGGCCGGCTTGATGTCACTCTCCCCGGGAGCACTCCCACGCTCGCGGGTCGAGGGACTGTGAGCGCGCTCGACTCACTGAGGCGCGAATTGTTCGTGCTGCACAAGTCGCTGATCGAGTCCGAGCGGCGGCGCTACGAGCGAGACCACGGTCGGGTTGCTGATGGTCTGCCGCTGCTCGACCTCGTGACCAGGCACGAGTCCTTCGCCTGGCTGCATCAGCTCACGACACTCATCGCACGGATCGACGAAGCGACCGAGGCCCGGGAGCCACTGTCTCCCGCCATTTCCCGAAAACTGGCGTCGGAAACTTCCGGGCTGATCGATGCCGGAGAGGCGGTCGCGCCCGAGCACCAGGAGGATCAATCGACCGGGCCGGCGGCGTTTCAATTCAACTACGCGCGGGTGATTCACTCCGACCCGGAGGTGCTGTTCGCCCACGCGCGAGCGCTGAGAGCGCTCCAGCGCATGATCTGACCGGGCTGGGTCAGGCACGCTTCTGGTTGTAGATCAGGAGGTCATGCGTCTATAGTTGCGGTGGGTGCTCCTCGGCGACCACTAGTCCTCCAACAGGCTTAACAGCACTTGTTCACGCAGTCAGGCAGAGCGACTCACTCGCACGAGGCCGGCGGAATGCTCCTGCTGCTGGCGGGCGCTGTGGTCGGGCTCGCCCTCGCCGTGGGCGAGCCAACCGGAGCGGGTGGGGTCAGGCCGCCCGGCTGGACGCTGCCGGGACTTGTCGACTTGTCGGCCGTGCCGGAATCGGTCCTGTCGCGCCCCGCGGTTGCCGTGCTCAAGGTCGAAGGCAACGGGCTACGCGAGCTTTGGGATAACCCGTACGAGAGAGGCCGGCACTGGGAACGGATCGGGCAGGTGGCGTTCCTGACAAACGGACTTGTGCAACACGAATCCGCGGTCGGAGTCCGGGTTCATGGCGGCGGCAGCCGGCAGCAGGGAATGAAGAGTCTGCGTCTCTATTTCCGGACTTCGCTCGAGGCGTCGGGAGTTCCTGGCACCGCCGCGGGCCTGGACAGCCGACGAGTCTACCGGAACCTCGTCCTCCATGGTGACAGAAGGGCTGAAGACGGGGGAGGGACGGCCTGGCATTACGTGAACCCCATTGCCTACGAGTTCACTGCAGCGCTGGGCGTCCCGGTCGTGAAAACGCGTCCCATCAGCGTCGTGCTCGACAACGGCCGGCCGCGCCCTTACGTCCTCACCGAGCTCCTCGACCTCGACTGGTTCGAGGCCCGCTATGGACATCGCCAGTTCCTCGTTTTCGAAACCAAGGACAGCTCCGAGCATGCCGCGATCATGGAATCGGGCCCGCTGGCGGCCCTCGAGCAGCGCTTCGGAGCGCGCGACAACTGGACACTTGAGCGAATCTCCGAGGTTGTCGATGTCGATAACATGTCGCGATGGTTCATGGCGGTGCTCTTCTGCGGCACGCGCGACGCCGCTCAGGGGAAGATGGTTCTCGATCAGTCCCGCCCTGATGCCCGCTGGTTCTGGGTCGCATGGGACATGGACCACAGCTTCGGACGCAAGGACATCTTCAGCCCGGAAACGTGGGCGGTCGATCACTGGACGACGATGCTGGAGCGTCCGGCCGCCGACGGTCAATACGAAGACGCACGTGTAGTGTTGCTGCGTCACCTGTTCGCCACCAGCGACTCGTTCCGCGAATCGTTCGCAGATCTATTCAGCCACGCGCGCGATTCGGTCTTCTCATCGGCGGCAGTCGCCACGGTGCTCGAGCGCTACGAGAAGGAGGCGGCGATCCATGGAGTGACGGATACCCGCTACCAGCAGTTGATTCGTGATTTCATGCAGCGGCGGCCGGCGGCGTTGCGGGAGCTCCTCGAACGCCGTCTTGGTGTGGCCATACCCTGACCGGACTACAGGTGGATCAGATAGCCCAGATGTTCTCCAGCGCCCTTGCATCCATGCAGGGCACCATGAAGGGGTTCAGCGTCGAAGTGGCTCTGGTCGCGCTGATCTATCTGCATTACCGGCGTTACGGCGGTGCACTGTCGAACCGGCAGAGTTTCGGTCCGGTGCTGCCCTTCGTTGGACTGACGACGTTTCTCGTTATCACGGCGGTAAAATCGTCGTTTGCTCTCTCTCTTGGTCTGGTGGGAGCGCTGTCGATTGTAAGGTTCAGAACCCCTGTCAAGGATCCCGAGGAGCTCGCCTACATCTTCCTTACGATCGCTACCGGTATCGGAACAGCGGCCGGGCAGCTGCTGCTGACGGTAACGGTCGTCCCGCTGATTCTTCTGATCAAGACGCTGATGCGACGAGGGCAGAAAGCGGGGACCGATACTGTCTTCCTTTCCATCGACCTGCCGGGAGTATCAGACGCCGAGACTGCCTTCGGCGCAATAAGCGGCGTACTTCGTGAGAACACCCTGAGGTCTTCGTACATGCATTACGAGATGCGCGGCGGCGTTCTCCACGTGACGGCGCAGGCAGAGTTGGGCGACGCATCGGCGATGCCACGCATCACGAGCCAGTTGCGATCCCGCTATCCCGACACAGGCGTTTCCTTCCACGATGAAAACAGCATTCCGGCTCCCTGATTTTCTCGCGATAGTGGCGGGCCCGGGCGCGGAGCTGGATGAAAGCGGCCGCCGCGAGCTCAAGTACCTGCTGCGGGGCACACATGAGCAGGCCGCGGACGCGATTCGGTGCAGACTCCCATCGCTCCGGCCGCACCACCCACCTCGGCGGGTATCGAGTGTGTACTTTGACACACCGGGCTACGCCTCGTACGCACAGAGCAACGCCGGACTGAGCGAGCGGCTGAAGTTGCGACTGCGCTGGTACGGGGCGCTCCTTCCGGAGACCCGGCCGATCCTGGAGATCAAGACGCGGGCGGCGGAGAGAGGGTGGAAGCGACAGATGGAGTTGCCGGCGATCGATCTGACGCGGATCACATGGAGCGAGCTGCGCCGCTTTCTGGCGGCGGCTGTCAACGGCGACGACCGACTGGTTGTATCGCTTTTGTCAGTGCCTGTTCTCATCGCCAGCTACACGCGCAATTATTTCGTTTCCGCGAATCGGCGCGTGCGAGTCACCGTCGATACCGGCCTCCGCTATCATGACCAGCGTCTGCGTTCGACGGTCAACACCGCGTTCGACGCGGTCAGGGCGAACGTTAGCGTGCTCGAGTGCAAGATGTCGCCCAGCGATCAGGCGCAGACTGAAGCCATGCTGCGCCCGCTTGGAGTCCGGCAGACAAGGTTCTCCAAGTATTGCCACGGAGTGGAACTGCTTTCCCGAAGGTAGGGAATGGCGGTCGATCGCACTGACGATGAGAGTCCGCACTCCGATTGCCAATCGATCTCGTCATTGACGCGTCGGGACCCCACTCAGGGCCACAATAAAAACCGCTCAGCCGACGAATAGCGCCGACGCGTGGGGTGCTCCGATCTTGAACCCTTCCTGTTGCCCCGGAGGGGAGTATGTCAATTGAAAGTTGTGCGGGCGCACTTCGTGTGTTGCCGGCACTATTGCTCGCGGTCTCGGCGTGTGCTGATCAGCTGCCGCCGACAGCGACGGCAAGCGACCTCAGCGCCCTTGAGCGCGAGGAGTCAAAACCCCGGCCGACCGCGGTGAGCTGTGACGCCAACAACGCTTTCCTCGAACTTCCGCCGCGCTTCTGCGCACTCGAGGTGGCGCGGCACATCGGTATCGCCCGTCACATAACCGTTCGGCCTAACGGTGACATTTATGTAGCGGTCTATGGCGCGCGCGACGGTAGCGGAAACGGCGGAATCGTCGCCCTCCGCGACACCGACGGCGATGGAAAGGCCGACGTCATCAGAAAGTTTGGCAGCGCCAGCGGTAACGGGATCGTCTATCGCAATGAACAGCTCTGGTTCGCCCAGCACGATCGGATCGTGCGATACTCGCTCAACCCCGGCGAGCTCGTTCCGTCGGGCGCTCCGGTCACGGTCGTCAGCGGTCTCACGGCAGGCGGCGATCATTTCAGCAAGTCGATCGCGATCAACAACAATGGCCGGATGTTCGTCAACATCGGCTCGGCGTCAAACTCCTGCCAGGTGGTAAATCGTGCCGACGGTTCCCCTGGCGTCGATCCCTGTCCGGAGCTCAGGACACGCGCCGGGATCTGGCGCTTCAGTTCCACTCGCGAAAATCAGACGCAAACGCTGGAAGAGCGCTTTGCCACTGAGCTGCGCAACATGGTGGCGATCGCGATCAATCCGGCTGACGGCGCACTCTACGGAGTGCAGAACGGCCGCGATCAGCTCCTCGACAACTGGTCGTCCCTGTTCACAGCCCGGGACGACGCACTGCTCCCGGCCGAGGAATTGTTCAGGATCGAGCGAGGGAAGAGTTATGGCTGGCCGTACTGTTTCTATGACGGAGAACAGAACCGGAAAGTCCTCGCTCCGGAGTACGGTGGCGACGGGAACACGGTGGGGCGATGCTCCAATCGCGAAATGCCGCTGGCGGACTACCCGGCCCACTGGGCGCCTCTCTCGATGCTGTTCTACACGGGAACCCAGTTCCCCGCTCAGTATCGTGGCGGATTGTTCATCGCCTGGCACGGCTCGCGCTTCGATCCCACGCTGCAACCGGCGGGGGCAGGCTACAACGTGACGTTCACATCGATGAGTGGTGGCCGGCCTTCCTCCAACTACAGCATCTTTGCTGATGGCTTCGCCGGCGGTAACTTCTCACCAACTACAGAACACCGTCCGGTCGGTCTTGCCCAGGGACCCGACGGCTCTCTTTACGTCACCGATGACAGGAACGGTGTGGTGTACCGGATCCTCTATCGGTAACTGGTGCTTCGCAGTACGCGGAGCAGGAATGAGAGGAGCGATGTAGGCGAGGAGGACCAAGAGGAGCAGGTAGTCTTCTTCGCCTTCCTCGCCTTCCTCGCCCTCGTTGCCCTCGTCGCCCTCCTCGCCCTCCTCGCCCTCTTCGCCCTCGTCGCCCTCGTCGCCCTCCCCGCCCTCATCCCCTCAACGCCACCAGCTCAACCTCGACCTGCGCGCCTAACGGAAGACCAGCAACCGCGACGGTCGTCCGCGCCGGGAAGGGTGGGGCAAACCTCTCGCTGTAGGCAGCGTTCATTGCGGCGAAGTTGACCATGTCCGTGAGATACACGTTGCACTTGATGACATGGCCCAGCGACAGACCGGCATCCTCCAGCACCGCCTGCAGATTGTCGAATACACGGTGAGTCTGCGTCGTGACGTCGCCCTCGACGAGACGGCCCGTTTCAGGATCAATCGGCGTCTGGCCGGAGAGATACAGAAGGTCGCCGGCCCAGACAGCGTGCGAATAGGGCCCGATCGCCCTCGGGCCACGCGCACTCTCGACTGTCCGCCGCGACATCGTCAACGCTCCGACACGCCCGGCCGGTAACGCCGGATTACCTGCGACTCGATCTCGGCCTCGGTGAACGCGATGCGCTTGAACTCTCCCCGGGCGAACATCTTCCCCTGGTCGCCGTTGTGCGGATGCCCCTCGCGGTTGCTCTGGCCGTAGGCGAGTACCGAATACGCACGAGGTACGTCGGTGAACTCCACGCCGATCACCCACCCATCACCACCGCTGGCCGCCCTCCTGCCATCAGGTTCGTTCCTGAAGTTCAGGACACGGAAACACCCCAACGCTCCGCTGCAGCCACCCACCGGCTCGTCGAACCCCCCAACACGCACGCGGTGAACCTCGCCCCAGGAAACGTCGATGGCTCCATGACGCCTCTTCGTCTCCTCCGCCGCCCAGCCAAGAGCAGCGGCAGCGCGTGCATGATCGCGCAGGCCACGCGGGGTCAAAACCGGCTGATCCAAAGACCACGGCTCGGCAAACATCGAGTCCGGGATCGCCCCCTCGACGTACCGCTGCCACCATATCGAAAACAGGACCCCCCCGCGGCTCTCGGGCGCGACGGTGTTGTCCCAACGCCCGAGAACCGCGATCGCCTCGGCGATCGACCCTTCAGTTGACTGCCTGCGTGCCGCTGCCAGCAGGTCATCCTTGACGCGGTCGGCGAGGAGCATCCGATAGGAGTTCTTGAGGGCCATAACCTCTTCGAGGCTCATACGCCTTGAATTGTCGATCAGCTCCAGGCTGTGCTGGCTCCTCAGACGGAGCGACGGCGCAGGCATGTTGGCGGGATAGCGCGAGCGGTCGAGAATGGCGCGGAGGTTGGTGTGATACGGGGCGTCGTTTTCGTTCCTCACGTAGCCACCCGGTGGGTTGAGCAGCTGCGGCAGTGAATCCCAGGGAATAAGCCGGGTGAAGACATCGGAGGTGCGCCGCGCGGGGACGGCGGCCGAATCACCGCCGCTCGCATGCGGGAGCTCGGGCACGATCCCGTTCCAGACATAGAGCACATTCCCTGCACGATCGGCGTAGGTAAAGTTGGACGTCTCCCGGGCGCGCATCCGCATCGCGTCCTTCCACTCGGAGAGAGATGTCGCGCGCATCATGCGCAGGAACTGCATCCCGGCCCGGTTGTCACCCTCCCCAAATACCCGCACAACGTAAACCCGTCCGTTGTCCCGATGGATGACCGGTCCCAGTGGCGTCCTCCAGAATTCCCGGGTCTCGGTCGACAGCGCCGCACCGTTGCGGAAGGTGACCGTCACCTCCTCGCGCTGCAACGGAATACTTGTCCCGTCAAAGAAGTAGTGGTCAGGCCGCGTGGGATCGGCTTCGAGAGCGTAGACCTCATCGTTGTCCGGATCATTGTTCGTGGTCGCCCAGCCCAGATACCGGTTGAAACCGCCGATCACGGTAAAGGGACCGCCAATCCGGAAGTCGCCGTAGTACTCGATCACGCCGGGGACATTGACGTGCGCCTCGTAGTAGCCGGCGTCCCAGTTGAGATGCGGATTCCTGACAAGGATTGCCCGCCCCGATCGCGTGCGCCCAGGCGCAAACGCCCAGGCGTTGGAACCTTCCTCGATCTCGTCGTCGCGTGCACCCGCAGGACTACTGGCCGCGCCTGGCAACGCCGCACGCCGCGGCCCGGCCAGCGTCTGCAGAAATCTCTGGCCAGCGCCGGCACTGACAATGCGGACATCACGTGCGGCAACATCGTAGCCCGTGAAGCGCGGCGCAAAACCAGCCGGAAAGTCGCCAGCGTTCAGCTCGATGTAGCGGTTCACACCAGCCGCAAAACCCTCGTACACATCACGGGTCTCCCGGTCAAGCTCGGCGTACCGCTCAACGGCGATCCGATAGCCTCGCCGCGCACGGAAATCACTTTCCATGCTGTCACGCCCGAACCAGAGCCCCATCTCCCCACGCCCGCGCAGGAGGCCGAGGGCCACCCGCGCCCCGTAATCCTCGAGCTGCACCCAGGCGAGGGCGTAGCCCATCGCACCGAGATCCTGTGCGAGGATGTGCGGCACCCCGTAGTTTGTTCTCCTGATCTCCACACGATCCGGGAATTCGCTCCCGGCAGTCGACGCCTGAGTGCCTGCTCCAACCGGCATCATCGAAAGAACGAGCGCGACGTATGAGACGCCGCGCTCGATCCGTAATCTCTGTCTTATGGCCATCTCGCTTTCATCAGGCGTTCCGGTCGAGGCACGCTCCCCCGGCCGGAACGTTGGGGTTGTTGGACTCGGAGAGGGGAACCGGAATGGTCACGTCCGTTCCGTAGTTGCCACCCTTGTGCCAGGCTCCTGTAGGGAAGACACTCGACGCCGAGCGGCCGTATTGCCGCATGAGGCGCCGCAGATCGCCGGTGCGGGTGCCGCGTCCAAAGAGCCAGAACGCCCGTTCCCGGAAAAGCTGATCGACGCGTGCGGCCTCGCTGCCGGCATCGGCGAGCGGAGCCAGCCCGGTCACTGTCGCCCTTGCTGCATTGAGTGTTGCCAGTGCGCCTGTGTTGTTCTGCGTTCTCAACTGCGCTTCCGCCTCGATCAGGCGGGCTTCGATTCCGCTGACGATCGCCACCGGTGTCTCCGCGGCCGTCCACAGCATCTGCACGTAATACGGACGAGTGAGATCATCACGACTGAGCTTCGTCACGCCGATTGTCCGGCATTGCGTGTCGCCGCCCTGACAGACCGGGAGACGAGGGTCCGCGGCGGTCGCGAAATTGACCCCATTGGCTCCCTCGCTAACGCTCACACTGTAGCGTCCAGCCAGGTTGTTCAGGTTCCAGAACTGGTTGGTGGACGCTGTCAGTGCATGGAACTGGTCGTACCGGAAAGACGCCGGAACCCCGGTGACGGCTGCCGCGGCATCGGCGAGGCGATTGAGGTTCATCAGAATGCGGCCACGTGTGACCTGGAGTGCGTAGCGCACCCTCAGGTCCGCGGCGGTAGTCCCTGTAATCTTGCTCAGGCCGGTCTCGGCGTGGCCAAGGGCCTGTTGGAGCGCTGCCGCGGTCGTGATCGGCGAGCCGAACGTCTCTGTCCCATCCACCACGGTGCTGAAGACAAGTCCACTGCACAGGTGCTCGGACATCAGGTTGATGACGTAGGCCTGCACGAAATACATCTCGGCGACGTGCCACCCTGGAGCCGCGGGGTTGTACTCCTCGAGGAGGGCGACCGCCTGCTCAGCCGCCAGCCGGGCGCGGTGGAGGACGCGGTTGGCACCTTCGAGAAAGGTGTTCTGCGGTGTGATAACGCGCTGATCGATCTCCTGCCGGGCGATGAAGGAATCGCCGTTGTTCCACTCGTCGGAGAACAAACCGCCCAGCAGCAGCAGACTTTCGGCTCCGCTGGTCGCCGAATTGAGCCGGGCCAGAGCACCAAGTCTCACGGCATTGGCGCCCGCGGCCGACTGGACGTCGCTCGGATTCACGATGTCCGGGTCTTCGACGGTAAGAAACTCCTCTGGGGCACAGGCGGCAGCGAGCAGCGCTGCGGCAAGCAGCGCACCTTTTGCGCCGCGCTGCCACCATCGCACATGCATTCTGTATTGAGTCATTGAAGTCATCCTAGAAGCCGAGGTTGACACGGAACGAGAAGTACGTCGGGGGCCCGAAAGCCTGGAACGAGGACGGGGCATCACCCGTCGTTCCGAACGCCTCGGGATCGACCCCCGTGTACCTGGTCCAGATCATGCCGACGTTGCGCGCGGCGAGCGTGGCCACGATGCTGCGGCCGCGGAAGAGGCGTGAGGCCCACTGCTCGGGCGCATTGAACGTGAGCGAGAGCTCGCGGAAGCGCAGGAAATCTCCATCCTCGAAGAAGCCGGAGACGCTGCGGCTCGGGTGTTCACGCACCATGACCGTTCGCGCCTGCTCAAACAGCGACGCGCTCTTGCTGATCAGGCCCTCGCAGTTGAAGCGGCTGGCGCAGCGAATCCGCTCACTGTTGTTGTAGACGAGGTGCCCGCCCTTGTAATCGATCATCCCTGACAGCCGCAGCCGCCGTCCCCAGAAATCGACCCCGCTGCTCAGCGCCAGTTCATGCTTCGGCAGGGAATATCCGTGAAACTCGGCCGTATCCGAAACCGTGAGTTCGGTCAGAGTCGGGTTCGCGCTGTAGGCTATGATGCCGTCGCCGTTCTTGTCCTCGAAGCTGAGGAGGCGCCGCGACCACCAGCCATACAACGGATAACCTTCCTTCTGCGACTGGGTGGTGCCGATGATGTTCGGCACGCCACCCAGACTCACCAGCTCGTTGTCGTTGGCGGAGCCATTGATCGTCACATCCCAGGCAAAGTTCCGGCGCTGGAGCACTGACGCGTTCACGAGCAGCTCCCATCCCCAGTTGCGCACCTCACCGAGGTTCTCGAGCCGTGCCGTCGCCCCGGTGCCGATCGACGGCGGCAGGATGCGGCTGATAAGGGCATCGCGCGACTTCTTGTCGTAATACGTCAGTTCTGTCGACACCCGGCTGTTGAAGAAGCTGCCGTCGATGCCGACCTCCATTTCAGTCGAGCGTTCCGGCTTGAGGTTCCGGTTGCCGAGGGTGCTGAACACCAGCGCTGGCTCGTCACCCGACTCCGTGCGTGCGGTTGATGGCGAGAAGAATTGCACCGCGTCGATGGTCCCGGGTTGCACCCCGGATGCGCCATAGGCGCTCCGCAGTCGCAGCTGGTTGAGCCACGCGGTCTGCGGGAAGAAGGACTCATCAGACACGACCCACGACGCCGACAGCTTGGGGTAGAAGACGGTCTTGAAGTTGGCGCCGAAGGCACTGTTGCGATCCGAGCGCACTGCTCCGGTGAGGAAGAGCCGGTCGCGGAAAGCGACGCTCTGCTCGAGAAATCCGCCCAGCGTCCGGCTTTCGCTGGTTGTTTCGTCCGCGTCCTTGACCGCCCCCGACGTCACCGTGACGGCACCCGGTGGAAGCTGCGAACCACTGGCCCCGTTGCGGTGGAAGACGTTGCGGTAGAACTGCAGGCCGGCGGTCGTCTTGGACTGCAGAATGTCGGACAGCTGTCGCGTTGCCGTTGCAGCCGCATCCAGCGTGTAGATGTAGAAGTTGGTGCGGTTGTCGACCTTGAAGCCGAGGCGGTCCTGCCCGATGTTGGGGCAATTGGCGAAGCGGCAGATCTGGGTATCATGACGGTTGATCAGGTCCAACCCGAAGTTGCCGCGCACCGACAGCCAGTCGTTTGCCCTCCAGTTGGCGTTGGTCGAACCGATCATGCGCTCGATCGCCTGATTGGTCGTGGCCTGATAGATGTCCCGTGGAGTGAACTGCCTCCAGCCGTAGAGCGTGTCGCCTGCTGCGGTGAGGTTGTACTTGAACCCGGGGCCGCCGTAAACGTTGGCCGCAATCCCGGCCGTACCCGAGTCGTCACTCCGGGGAAGACGAAGGTCCTGAGTGATGTAGCCAAAGTTGACGCCGATGTCGGCATCCTGTGGAAGAAGGATGCTGAGATTGGCGCGGGCCGTTTCGCGAGTCAGCCGGTTGGGGCTCTCCTGTTCGGGAAGCAGAGAGCGATCGCGGAACGACAGGTAGCGCTGATCGAACTCCGGCACCTTGGTCACGCCATCTTCATCCTCGAACTCACCATGGAGGAAGTAACGAACCGCCTCGGTCCCCCCGCGCAACTGGGCTCCATATTGCCTGCGGTATCCGACGCCGTACGGTGTCGACTCCGGATCGTTGTGCAGGTTGTAGCTGGTGACGCTGTCCTGAACGCAGGTGCCGGCCGCGACCTGCGACAGGAAACACTGCACGGTGTTGGACCGCGAGGAGGTCGTGGCAGCCGTCGGGCCCGTCCGCCAGCCCCAGAACGCCGTCGGGTATTCGTTGCGATCCGTGATCGCGGTCTGCTCCGTATATGTAGTCCACTGCGGCCTGCCCGCGATTCCCTTCTTCGTTGTGATCACGATGACGCCGTTCGCCGCGTCGGTCCCGTACAGCGTTGCCGCCGACGGACCCCGAACCACCTCGATCGACTCGATTTCCTCGGGATTGAGATCGCCCACGCGCGATGGCGTTGTGCCGCCGACTCCGACAGTCGACGAGCCAGTCGTGCCTTCGACGCGGATTCCGTCGATCACGTAGATCGGATTGTTCGTCAGTGATAACGAGCTCGTGCCCCTGATACGCACCCGCGTCCCGGCGCCCGTCTGAGTTCCGCTGAAGACGAGCACGCCGGCAGCTTTCGCCACCAGAAGGTCGGCCATGTTGGTCACAACCTTCGTCTGAACTATGTCGGCAGCATCGACCTGGGCAATCGCGTTACCCACCTCGATACGGCGTTGCTGCCCGGTGGCAGTCGTCACGACGGGGTTGAGCGAAACCGCTACCGCCTGGAGCGCAAAGCTCTGCGACACCGGTGTGCCCGTCGCTACAGTCACCTGCCGGCGCTGCTCAGCGTAACCTATACGCAGAATGCGCAGGGTTACCTGACCCGGTGACACACCACGAATGGTGTACTGCCCGTCGTTGTTGGTCTGCGAGCCGAGCGTCGTTCCGATCACGCTGATCTGGGCCGCCGCAATCGGCTGGCCCGTCAGGGCATCGGTGACGCGCCCATTGATCTCGCCCTGAGACTCCGCAATCGCCGCAAACGTGAGAAACGCGACGAGAGCGACTGATCTGAAGACCATGTTTTCACTCATGGACACCTCGATAAGGGTTCGTGTCCGACAGCTGCAGTCGCCGCTCGCGGCTGCAACGCGTCAAACGTATCACCTGCGCATTGCGCCGCAACACGAAGCAGCGTCCCTGGCGCGAGGCAACTGCGGACGTAGTGGCCGGACGCTCCCAGTCTGCCTATGCGCTCTCCTCCACTTGTGCTGGTACGTGAACCCTGGGGAGCGCTCCCTCGATAGAGGCCCGAGCGGGTTCCTCCCAGGGCGGAAGCATCAGCCCGCGACCCAGCCGCTCCACCGGCTCGTCCACCGTGAAGCCGGGTGCCACGGTGGCCACTTCGAGCAGCACGCCGCCGGGTTCTCGAAAGTAGATCGATCGGAAGTAGCAACGGTCCATCACCGGCGTCACTGATACGCCGCGGCTCACGAGATGCTCTCGAAGGGCGAGCTGCTCTTCATCGCTCCCCACTGCCAGCGCGACGTGATGAACCGTTCCGATTCCGTTGAGTGCACGCACTTTCGACTCGGTGGTTACGTCCAGAGACGCCCCCGCAATCGCGCCGCCAGGCGTGAGTCGCTCTCGCTCCGCCTCGCGCTGATGTGTGGCGAAACCAAGAACCTCACCGAGGAAGTCCACCGTCGGTGCCGGCTCAGCCACTGAGAGTGTTACGCTGTGCAGACCACAAACCGCTTCGTTCTCGCCGACACCCATGCCGTGCTCCCGGGTCTCCGTGGTCGCAATCAACTCCAGCACAACGCCGGAAGGGTCACGCACGGACAGGACGGGCTCGCCGAAACGTTCCCCTTGATCGACCTGGAGCCCGGCGCGCATAAGCCGCCGCGTCCAGCCCGCTGCCGCTGCGCGCGGGATGGAGAAGGCTGTCGCGGTTACCTGGCCCGCTCCCTTGACGCCCTCCCGGACCCCCATGCCATGATACGGGAATGTCGTCCAGAGCGTGCCAGGGGAACCCACATGATCGCCGTAGTAGAAGTGGTAGACCCGCCTGTTGTCGAAGTTGATGGTTTTCTTCACCAGACGCATCGCGAGCACGCCGGCAGCGAAATCTACATCCGGCTGAGCCTCATCGACCGTTGCCGTGACGTGATGGAGTCCGAGGATTTGGGCAGGTGGTTTGGACGTCATGACTGAAGATGCCCTGCTGAGGAGCCCCGGGACACCTCACCCTCATCCCGTTCCGCCCCACTCCTTCCGTTCATCCCCCTGTGCCCTGCCCATAAGTCGTAGAAGAACCCTGTCCGCGCGACCCACGACGGTGGTTGCTCGCTGTGGGCACGCACGATTCACCCCTGCGCGTAATAGCTCAGTCTGACAGGCCGACGCAAGCTTCCTGAATGACAGCCGAGGCTGTCAGGGCTGTTCCAAACAAATCAAGGAGTGCCTGATGCCTCTCCTGCGCAAGGCGATCGACTTCATTATTCTCGGTTCCAATCGGCCCCTCCGGCGCCTGCTTGCCTATTATGCAGCACTGATCGCGCTCGTGGCGGCTGTGATGTGGGCTTTTCCGTCGACGCAGACGTTCATCACCGGCACTCAGCCGGTACAGGCTGATCAGGGGGCCATCTTCCTGCAGGATGGGCTGTCGGCCGCGGCGGTCCGGGATGCTGACCTCGATTCGGTCAGCAAACTGCAGCTTGCCACGGCTGTCCTGGTTGCGCTGCTGGGCACACTGATTCTCATGATCCCGAGCGCCTGGGTGTACATGTCTGCGCGCCACCTTCGCCGGCACAATCAGGTGATGGCCCAGACGCTGATCATCCTCCCGGTGGTGGTCGCAGGCATCGTATTTGTTGTCAGAGACAGTCTGGCGCTGGCGTTCAGCCTTGCCGGCGTCGTGGCAGCGGTGCGTTTCCGCACCACGATGAGTGACGCTCGCGACCTCGTCTTCATCTTTCTCGCGATCGCTGTCGGGTTTTCGGCCGGCGTCCAGTCGATCATAATCGGCGCGCTCGTGTCGATGGTCTTCAACTTCGTTGTCCTGCTGAGTTGGCGGTACGACTTTGGTCGCAACGTGCTTACCCCCCGGGCCTCCGCAAAGTGGAGTGAGCCGCTGGCGAGTCTCGCCGCGACCAACGGCAGCGGTCATGCTCAGATACCTGATCGCGAACTCGTGCTCGCATTGACGCCGCAGAGGGCGCAGGTACTCGCCGAGCGATTCACCCGGATCCGCAACATGGTTTCGAATGGCAAGAAGAAACCGCGCTACAACGCGGTTCTCTCGGTGACGACGGACTCGATCACCGAAGTCCAGGAGTCGGTCGAGGGAGTACTGGCCGAGCGCGCGAAGCGGTGGACCCTCGACGAGGTGATCACCCACACCGGCAAGCCGTCCGAACTCTTCTGGCTCGTCAAGCTTGGCCGCTCGCTCTCGGGAGACCAGCTCGTAACAGAGATCAGATCGAACGCCGGGCCAAAGATCGGCAGCGTCGATGTCGAGTTGTGTGACGAGCAGAATGAAAAGGCCGCGGCGGTGGCATGAGGACTCTGCTTCTGCTGACATGGCTGTGGACCACAGGGTGCCAGCGGAGCGACACGGCTGAGGTGGCGGAGAAGCGCGTTCGCGAGGAGGACGCCAGGGTGGCCCGTTTCGAGGCACGAAGGCAGGGCAGGGACTCCACGGCCTCGGCGAGTGACCCGCTCGCGCGCTGGCTCCTGCCCGATGACCTGCGCGAAATCTCCGGGCTGGCACTTCTGAAAGATGGCCGGCTCATCGCGCACGGTGATGAGCACAGCCGGGTGTACGTCCTCGACCCGCGTCGGGGAACGCATCTCAAGCAGTTCACGATCGGCAGAACCGGAGACTTCGAGGGCGTCACGGTGATGGGCGACACGATCGTCCTCGCCACCAGCGACGGGCGCCTTTTCTTCTTTGGGGAAGGGACCGACGGCGAGACGGTGCCACATCGCCTGGAGGACACACGGCTCGGCAAGGAGTGTGAGTTCGAAGGCGTCGTCTGGGACGAGGTGATCAACTCCATCGTGCTTGTCTGCAAGAACGTGCAAACGAAAAAGCTGCGGGATCACCTTGTCCTCTATCGCTGGAGCCTGGACAGTCTCTCCTCCCCGCGCGTCACGACACTGGCGCTCCCGCTCGGGAACGACGAAGGCCCCCTGCCGTGGGCCTCACTGCATCCGTCGGACATCACCATTGATCCGGCAAGCGGGCACTACGTGATCGTGGCGGCCCCCGAGAAGGTGCTGCTCGTGCTCACCCGTGAAGGAAGCGTCATCCGTACCGAACAATTGCCCGACGGTCATCCGCAGACCGAAGGAATCGCGATCACGACCGACAGCGTCCTGGTTCTCTCGGATGAGGCCCGCTCCGGACCGGCCGCTCTGACCCTTTATCGCTGGCGATCCGCCGGCTCCCCATAGCAGATGCGACAATCAGCTCTAATCCTCACCAGCGCCGCGCTCATCTTCACGTGCAATGACGCAGCGGCCCAGTCCACGACAAAAACCAGCTCCGGATCGACTGACAAACGGATCATGGTGCCCGACACGGTGCGCAGGCCGGCCAGTCTCGCCTACGAGCAGGGTCCGATCCACCGTTACTTCCTCGGTGACAACTATCGCGACCTCTGGTCGACACCAATCAGCGTTCCCGTCCTCGATCTCAAGACCTACGCCGGCGGACTCAAGGCGCTGAGGTTGGGCGGCGGCAACCAGACGCGATCGCTCCGACTGGTGAATCCCGCGGGTCTCGAGTACGTCTTCAGGCCGGTCTACAAGGAGAAGCTTGTCCTCGAGCCACCCTTTCAGAACACGATCGTCGTACCCGTGTTCGCCGATGGCCTCAGCGGCTCGCACCCAACAGCACCCCTGATCGCCCATCCGGTGCTTGCCGCTGTCGGCGTACCGCATGCGTCGCCTGAACTCGTGGTCATGCCCGATGACCCAGCACTCGGCGAGTTCCGTGAGGAGGTCGCCAACGAGCTGGGCACGATCGAGGAGTTTCCCAACAAGCCGGACGAAGGTCGCGGCCACCTCGGCCTGACCGACGTCAACGACAGCGATGAGATGCTCGAGATGCTCAATGAGGATCCGAGGCAGCGCATCGACTCGCGGCTCTATCTCAGGGCACGACTTGTCGATTTCATGCTCAACGACAACGACCGTCACCGGGGGCAGTGGCGGTGGGTCAGGGTCGGTACCGATTCCGGAGGCCGCTGGCTGGCGTGGCCACGCGACCGCGACAAGGTGTTCGTTTCACATGAGGGAGCGCTGCTCAGGATCGCGCGAATGGCGAGACCCAACTTTGTCCCGTTCGAAGCGACCTATCCTCACCTCGTGGGTCTGGCCGGGAAGGTTCGCTTCATGGACGGCCGTCTGTTGGCGGACCTCGACCGCGAGGACTGGCGAACGATCGCGACCGAGGTCACGGCGGCCGTCACGGACGCTGTGATCACTCAGGCGGTACGGGCTACGCCGCGTGAATACAACGAATCATGGCCCGAGCTCGAGTCAAAGCTCCGCAGCAGGCGCGACCTGCTCCGGGACGCCGCTCTCGATTATTACGGAACCCTGGCCGAGATGGTGGAAGTTCACGCGACCGACACCGCCGACGTGGCGAACATCTCGCGCGGCGGCGATGGCTCGGTGACCGTTACATTGGCGAGTGGTGGGGAGCGATACTTCGAACGTCGCTTCGTGCCTGGTGAAACCCGGGAGGTTAGGGTTTATCTTCACGCCGCCGACGACTCCGCGCTCGTAACTGGGGGGGAGTCGACGGACAGTGGAATCAAGCTGCGGGTAGTTGGGGGAAACGGCACCAACCACATCGTGGACCAGACAGCATCAGCGCGCGTATACGACAGCGGCGAAACCCTCGGCATCCGGTACGAGCCGGATACCGCCTTCAACCGCCGCCCCTGGTTCAAGGCCTACGGCAAGGATGTTTTTCCGGAGAACGATTACGGCCGAACGACGCGCCCGGTTATCGGTCTCAAGTCGGGCCGCGGTCTGGGGGTGGTCCCCGAGATCGGTTTCGAGCGCATAACATACGGATTCCGGACCTGGCCCTGGCGCAGTCGTATTCGCGTGGAAGGGGCGTGGTCGACAGCGATCAACGGTTTCTCCCTGTCGTTGAGCACCGACAACCGCTTCGAAGAGTCGCGTTGGCTGGTTTCCTCCTTTAGCGAGTTCACGCAGCTCAACGTGGGACGATTCGCCGGGTTCGGCAACGACCTCCCTGAGCGCACCGAGCCGTTCTTCGACGTCCGCCAGCGTCAGATCACGTTTCGGCCCGCGGCTGGAGTGGGTCTCGGTACCCGGACCGATCTCCTGCTGGGACCGGTAATCCGCCACTCCAGTACCGACTCTACCGACAACTTCGTTTCCGAGCAGCAGCCATATGGCTTCGAGCCACTCGGTCAGGCGGGAGTGCAGCTGCTGCTGGATCACGACCTGCGCGACAGTCGCGCCTATCCGACAGCGGGTACGATGCTGCGCGTCGATGCCACCTGGTTCCCGCGGGCCCTGGACGTCGAGTCGGCCTACGGCAGGGTAGCCGCCTACGGCGCCACCTACCACCAGTTCAACTTCGGAACCAAACCGGTGATTGCAGCACGGGCAGGAGGTGAGAGAGTCTCGGGGGAGTTTCCCTATTTCGACGCCGCGTTCCTCGGCGGCTCGCGCTCCCTCCGAACGGCGCATCGCCAGCAATACGCGGGTGATGCCTCACTGTTCGGGTCAATCGAACTTCGCGTGCCGATCGCGCAGTTCGGACTCTTTGCGCCGTGGAACACCGGGGCATTCGCATTCAGCGACGTTGGACGCATCTGGTTCAGGGGCGAATCGCCCGGCGGGTGGCACCAGGGTAACGGCATCGGACTCTGGCTGGGCATAGTCAACGCCGGGACGTCCATAACCTTTGCGGTCACCGACAGCCGTGACCGGCGATTGCTCTTCGGGACCGGAATGGGATTCTGAGATGACGGCAATGGAAAAGGCTTCCCGGCGGGCCGCCATCTGGCTGGTCGCACCGCTGGTGGCGATCGCAATCGTGTTGACAGTCATCAGCTGTTTCCCGCGCGTAAGGATCACTCCGCCACCGGCTGATGCACCCGCCGAGGAGCTGGCGATCGCCGGCGCAGCGGTGCTTGTCGGGACCGGGGATATCACGACCTGTGGTGGCCGCAACGACGACCTGACAGGTGCGCTCGTCGACAGCATCCTCCGCGCCGACTCCGCGGCCGGTGTCCGCCACGCCGTCTTCACGACCGGCGACAACACCTACCCCGACGGAAGCGCCCGCGACTTCCGCGAATGTTGGGGTGGATCGATCTGGGGCGACACCAGCAAGTTGATCATGAAAAACATCCGCCCCGCGATCGGCAACCATGATCTCGGTCCGGGCCGCGGCGAGTACTACTACGACACCTTCGGCGCCCGGGCCGGCGAACGCTTCAAGGGCTACTACAGCTACCTGCTCGGCGAATGGAAGATCATTGTACTCAACAGCGAGATCACCGTCAGCTCGCGATTCCCGATCGCCGAACGCAACGCCCAGGAGGAGTGGTTGCAAAAGGAGCTGGAGTCTGATAGCGCAAAGTGCACACTTGCCTACATGCACCGTCCGCTGTTTTCCTCAGGTGGACACGGGCAGGAGGTCGCGGTGCGGCGCCTCTGGGAGATCATGTACGAAAAAGGCGTTTCCGTTGTCCTCGCGGGACACGACCACCACTACGAGCGGTTCGCGCCACAGACGCCGGCCGGCGGTCTTGATACGGCGCGCGGAATCACCCAGATAGTCATCGGAACCGGTGGCGCCCCCCTGCGTGGACTGCGCAGTCCCGCGGTAAACTCGGTTTCGCGAATCCAGGGTCACTTCGGCATACTCAAGCTCACACTGGGTGCTGGCGAGTACCGTCACGCTTTCATTTCGACGTCGCGCGTGATCTGGGATCGGGGCGGAGGTAAGTGCAGGTAAAGCGAATGAGCGGGAAGAACGCGGAAGAACGGGAAGAGCGCGGAAGCGCGCGGAAGAACGGGAAGAGCGGAGGAACGGGAGGAGCGACCACTGCCTCGCGGAGCCGGATCAGCGGGCGATCGCCGCCTGCGCCAGAGTACCTGACTGACGTGAGCTCTGGCCGTCGCTTTCGCGGCCGGCGGCCTCCGTCTCCGCATTCTCGTCGAGTCGGAACGCACCCAGAGCAGCCGCGGCCCGCGTGCAGGCCCGGCCCAGTGTGTGGGCGGCGGCTGCCAGGTCCTGTGCCCGCGCCACCTGTGCCCCGGCCGCCAGCCTCGTATCGCGAGCGCTCTGCATGAGCGATTCGCAATCGTGAACGAATTGCGACGACGTGGACGCGAGTGCAGCCATCCGGCCCAGAATCTCGGCCGCGCGGTCGACCGAAAGCGACGGCACCGGTGAGGCAGAAACGCCGAGCTGCGCCTGCAACTGATCTGTAGCGTGAGCCGCTCTCTGGAGCGATTCGCGCACGACCGACCCCTGCGTCACGGACTCGGCGGCGGAGCGGCGCACACTTTCGAACCGCGCAAGCATCTCGGCAAGTACAACCTCGGTGCGATCCGCCGCTTCTGACGAGCTGCGCGCCAGTCTCCTCACCTCGGCGGCAACGACACCGAAACCGCTGCCCTGTTCGCCAGCCCGGGCGGCCTCCATCGCGGCATTGAGCGAGAGGAGTTTCGATTGCCGCGCCATCTTTCTCACGAGGCCCACAAATTCGCGCACCTGGTCGACGTTCGCGCTCAGCTCGCCCAGAGCAATCTCCGAGAGTGCGCCCCTTGTATCGAGTTCGTGGAGTTGCGTCGACGAATCCGCGATCTCGCTGCTGATCGAGCGCGCGGCGTCCCGCGCACGGTCACCGGTCATGTTTTCGCGCCTGACTGCCTCGCTCAGTTCCTGAACGTCACGCGCGGCCGTTGCGAGCGCCGTATTGACGTCCCTTGCCCGATCGGAGATCGACGAGCCAAGCTGGGCAATGCCACCTGCAACTTCGCTCAGCCGCTGAGCCGCCACATGCAACGCGCCGCATTGACCAGTTACGTCGTCTGCACGGCTCGACGCTTCAGTAGCCGACCTTGCGGCAGGACCGAGAGAGACGCGAAGGCTCTCCACCATTCGCGCCAGGGCCGCCCCTACAGCATGCGTCGACGGGCTTTCAGCAGCTCCACCAGCGAGTACCCTCGGCCGCAGGTCGCCGGCAGCTAGTTCCTCGATCGCCTCGACGAGCGGCTGTGCGCGGGCATCCCGCGACTCCCCGATTGTGGCCGCGATCGCTGCCCCGGTGATCAGGGCTGCGCCGACAATCGTGCCGATGAGGGCGGTCAGTTGAAGCGTGCCAAGTTGAAGGAGATACGGGCCGGAGAACCAGACCGAAACCAGGAGCAGGGCGGCACCTCCGGCGACTGCCGGCGTTGTGCCTGACGAGCGACTGGCACCAGACTGGGGAGTCAGCTTGTCCGACTTCATGCCGTCGCTAGATTGCGCCGAATCACCACCTTCCTTCCGGTCGCGGTTCGCGTTTGTGGACGCCCGGCGAGCTCATGACAAGACCCGCAGCCCCATCGACGGCAAACGCTGACGACACCGGTGGTTACGACCCCATTGCCGTCGAGGCCAGGTGGCAGGCGCTGTGGCGCGAGCTGGGGACCAATCATGTGGATCTCGAGCGTGGGGAGCGGCCTCTGTTTGCCCTGATGATGTTCCCGTATCCGTCGGCGGAGGGGCTCCACGTTGGAAACCTCTTCGCCTTCACAGGGAACGACATCTATGGACGATTCCAGCGCCTGAGGGGGCACACCGTTTTCGAGCCCTTCGGCTACGACGCGTTCGGGATCCACTCCGAGAACCACGCCCTCAAGGTCGGCATGCACCCGATGCGGCTCATCCCGCGCAGCATCGCCAACTTCGAGCGGCAGGTCGAGCGCGCCGGTCTGATGATCGACTGGCGGTACCGGGTCGATACAACCGACCCTTCGTACTATCGCTGGACGCAGTGGGTGTTCGTGCAGCTCTACCGCCAGGGACTTGCATACAGAAAGAAGGCGGCGGTCAACTGGTGCCCGGTCGACAAGACCGTTCTCTCCAACGAACAGGTCGTCGCCGGCGCGTGCGAGCGTTGCGGCGCGTTGGTCGAGCAGCGTGCACTCGAGCAGTGGTTTTTCCGCATCAGCGATTACGCCGGGCGCCTCCTCGACAATCTCGCGCACCTCGACTGGTCCCCGACAACCAGGTCGGCGCAGCGCAACTGGATCGGGCGCAGCGAAGGAGCGGAGATTCGCTTTCCCGTTGCCGGCGGCGACGCCCTGATAACGGTATTCACGACGCGTCCCGACACGATCTTTGGCGCCACCTGGATGGTGCTGGCCCCGGAACACCCGCTTGTCGACGGTCTGACGACGCCGGACCGCGCCGACGACGTCCGCCGTTACCGCGAGCGCACCGCCCGCCAGGACCTCGTCACCCGGCGCATCAACAAGGAGAAAACAGGAGTCTTCACCGGCGGCTACGCGATCAACCCGGCCACCGGCGACCTGATCCCGATCTGGATCTCCGACTACGTGGTCATGGACTATGGCACCGGTGCGATCATGGCGGTGCCTGGGCACGACGAGCGCGACTTCGAGTTCGCGCGGACTTTCAACCTGCCCGTCATCAGGGTCATCGCGGCCCAGGGCGAACACGCCGAGACACCGCTCACGAACGCCTGGCCCGGAGACGGCAGCGAGGGCGATCACCTCGTCAACAGCGGCCAGTTCAACGGCCTGAGTGTCGCCGAGGGTACGCGGCGCATCGTCGCCTGGCTCGAGTCGCGTGGCGCGGCGACGCCCAGGATCAACTACCGGTTGCATGACTGGTGCATCTCCCGGCAGCGCTACTGGGGGCCGCCGATTCCAATCGTGCATTGCGAGACGTGTGGTCCGGTCGCGGTTCCAGAGAGCGAGCTACCCGTTAGGCTGCCGCAGATTACGAATTTTCAGCCGGATGATTCCGGCGTGTCGCCGCTGGCACGGCACAAGGAGTGGTACGAGGTGTCCTGTCCGCAGTGCGCGGGGATGGCGCGGCGCGAGACCGATGTTTCCGATACCTTCCTCGACAGCGGCTGGTATTTCCTGCGCTACCCAAGCGTGAGGCACGACGATGTCCCGTTCGATCCTGCGATCACGAAGCGCTGGCTGCCGGTGGATTCGTACATCGGTGGCAATGAGCACGCCGTGCTGCACCTGCTGTACGCGCGATTCCTAACGATGGTGTTGAAGGACATGGGGTACCTCTCGTTTGAGGAACCCTTCAAGAAGTTTCGCGCGCACGGATTGATCATTCGCGATGGCGCGAAAATGTCCAAGAGCAAGGGCAACGTGGTCGTGCCTGACGAGTACATCGCGCAGTGGGGAGCGGACGCATTTCGCACGTACCTCATGTTTCTGGGGCCGTTCGAGGAGGGCGGCGATTTTCGCGACGCGGGGATCTCCGGCGTCAAGCGGTTTCTCGATCGGCTGTGGTCTTCGGTCAATGCCGCCACGAGCGACGGTGCCCCCGATGCCGCGGTGATGCGCAAGTTGCATCAGACGATCAGGAAGGTGACTGACGATATTGCGTCGCTGGGCTACAACACAGCCATCGCCGCGATGATGGAGTACATCAATGTGCTGCGTAAAGAAGAGCGCACGCCGCATCGCTCAGAGGTCGACCCATTGGTTCAGCTGGTGGCGCCTTTCGCGCCGCATCTCGCCGAGGAGGCGTGGGAGCGCCTCGGCTACGGCAAGAGCGTAATGGACTCGGGTTGGCCCGCGTACGATGCCGATCTTGCCCGCGAAGAAATGGTGCAACTAGCCGTGCAAATAAACGGGAAAGTGCGCGGTGCTGTGAAGCTGCCGCCTAACGCCACGCAAGATGCCGCGCTGTCCGCGGCGCTGGCTGACCCCGCGGTGGCAAAATACGTCACCGGCGAAATCCGCAAGGTTGTGTTCGTGGCGGGTCGCTTGCTGAGTCTGGTTGTCTAGTTGGCCGCTCGTTAGGCACGGAGCGAGCACAACCATATAAATGT
>JBQTHK010000017.1:0-20774 GCA_052389935.1 Gemmatimonadota bacterium
TGAACAGCCGGCTGCGCGACGAGAACTGATGCGTTGATCCCGGTGTTGTCGCTCCCGCCGCCGTCCCCATGCTGACGGAAACGTTGACGAGGGGGGCGGTGAGAACGGCTGCGGCAGGATAGTTACCGCCGGGGAAGTTGGTTGTGATGAAATTATGGGTTGCTGTCGCACCGGTACGCGCAATCCATCCCGGTGACTGCAACTGGATATAGCTGTTGCCAGCAGCCGCCGTAGCGATGGTCCCGAGGAACAGAGCCGAGCGGCTGCTGCCGCCAAACTCGGACGGAACGGAACCGGTGGCGCCGAATACTCCCGCGTTCTGAGTCACGGTATACGATGGCACAGCGGAGGGCAGACTGTTTACGCCGCTGGCGAAGGTGCTGACGTACCTCGTCAACATTCTCGAATCCACCTCCATGCCCAGCACTTCAGAACCCGTGAACGTGTAACCGTAATAGTCACCGCTGGCTGACGTAGCGGGCCTGAAGAGCTGAGTCGTCGGGGCGTTGCTGGCGGGGTGGTTCAGGAACGGGCCGATGATTCCCCGATTCGTGCCAAACCAGTGTAGCGTCAGAACGTTCATGCCCACGGGCTTGTTCACGATGCTCACGCTCTGAATCGAGACTCCTGGTGAGGCGTTGCGATCTATCGTCACAGGTACAGTCACCTGCCGTCCAAAGACACCTGAAGCGGCGACCGCAACACTCACGTCGCGCACCCAGGTCGCGCGGAAGGCCTGTGACGTGGTTCCGAGTACGCTCAATACATCGTGGACGCCGGCGCGGACATTCACCATGCTGCTCGTAGCTGGAGGAACCGTTGTCACGGGTGACGTTGCCGTGGACCCAGTCTGGGCAATGTCCGGCGAAATCAATCCCAGGAAAGCGAACAGGAAGAAATCGACCAGGTTCTCTGGCGGAGGACAGAACAGCAACCCCGGAGGAGGCAGTTCCGTTGCGTCCAGTTGATTGTGTGTCGTGACGTAATCATCCTGACCTGACAACCAGGAGGGCCTTGCTGACGGCACCGGCGCCGGCAGCAGAACACGATTACCTCGCCTGGCACTTCTCGTCATCATGTCGAATCGCGACTGTTCCTGGGCGAGGCGCGCCGGATCGCGCAACGCGTTCTGGTTCCGAATCGCGTAGGCCACTTCGACCTGCGGCTGCGTCGCATTGAAAGTGTACTTCCGGATACCAGCGGCGGTGGTGGGTTGCACCTCGGTCCATTGTCCGCTGCCATCACGGAACGCGAACCAGATAGGGAAGCTCGACGCATCACAGAAGACGTATTCAGCGGCACGCCCGGTGTTCTGAACCACCTGCACGTTGAACATCGTCTGGGCTGGTGTGGTGAGTCCCGTCCCCGTCCCGGTCACCGTCACCGGGTACGTACCAGGCGGCACCGACGAACCAACCGTGATGTTGGCGGTCGAAGAGTTCCCGGTCGTCGCGGCCGGATTCATGCCCACGGTGATCCCCCCCTGCTGTGCTGCTGCGGCGAGGTTGAGTGAGTTGGCGAAGTTTGTTCGCATGATGTTGATGCCTACCTGTCCGGTGCCTCCCTGATTGATCATTACCAGAGGCTGCGCCGGAGAAAGGGCAACACCAACCGGGTCCGTGGCCTGCACCTGGATGCTGAGTAAACGGTCACCCGGTGCGACCTGGGCCGCGCTCTCGTCAACGAGCGTCGGAACTCCGCTCGCCGTACCCATTACTGTCAACGTGTAGTTGCCGGCGACTACGGTCTGATTCACGGTGATCGTCAGTGTCGACGTGTTGCCGGTCGGACTGGCCGGCGCAAACACCCCGGAGATTCCGGCCGGCGGGTTGGGTAACGACAGATTGACCGCGCCAGTGAAATTCGTCCGCGTGATCGTGATCGTGACGTCGCGCGACTGGCCCCGCACGACCGGAACGGGATTGGGCGCGGCTGTGAGCGTGTAATTGGCAGCTCCGGTGACAGTGAGTGCGAGCGTGGTGGTCTTTTCGCCCGGGCCGGTCGCCGAACCCCGGATCGTCAGCGTGTGCGATCCCGCAAGTACCGCGGCGTCGACGGCTACAGTCAGAACCGAAGTTGCTCCGGTGGCGCTGGCCGGGTTGAACGTGCCGGTGATGCCCGACGGTGGATTCACCAGAGTCAGGGCAACCGCGCCGGGCAGGTTCGTCCGGTTGATATTGATTGTCGCGTTGCCGCTCGTACCTGCCTGAACGGTCAGTGCAGGCGCCGTGAGCGAAAAGTCGGGCGGAGCGGTAACCGTCAGCTGGTACGTAGTCGTCGCCGAACCGACACCACTGGCTGTGCCCGTGACTGTGGCTGTGTAGGTACCCAGAGCGACGGAAGACGCGACGGTCACCGTCACCACCGCCGTCGTCGTACTGCCGGTAAGGTTCGCTGGAGAAACTGAGACGGTCACTCCGGTGGGGAGGCCGCTCACCGACGCCGTCACGTCTGCGGAGAAGCCCCCGCCACGCGTGAGCGTGAGTTGTACCGTCCCGCTCGTTCCCTGCTGCAGCGTGAGGCTCGCGGGGTTGACGGATATCTGGATCGAGAAGTTGTTGCCCGTCGGACCGTCGTCACCGCCGGCGCAACCTGCCGCTGCCAACGCGAGCGCGAGCACCGCCGTGGAAGTCGATAAACGCTGGGGGAATCGCCACATGGTTCTCCTCTGGACCCTTCACTCGGCCGCCAGGCCGCCGCGACACGATGCCGCGATACGGGTCTCTCCCCTTATATGCGTCGTTTCTGGACGCAAACGGTCACGGGCTGTGCTCCCCCCCCGGACCCTTCCCCGAGGGCGAGGGAGGCGAAGAGGGCGAAGAGGGCGGCTCCCCGCGTCCGCGTCAGCGACCGAAGAGCGCCCGCGCGTTGCCCGCCAGAATCGCCGCCTCTTCGTCCGGTGGCAGCTCCAGGGACTCGATGCTCGAACGCATCTTCGACATGCTGCTGATCAGGTGCGGATAATCACTACCGGCCAGAAGCTGGCTGGAGCCCGCGAACGACAAAGCCAGCCGCAACGCCGCTGTGTCGAAATTCACGGTGTCGTAGAAAAACGCGCGGAGGTACTCACTTGGCGGCCTGTTGATGTTGACTCTGCACTCTGGATAGGCCTCGTAGCCGCGGTCGAGCCGTTCGGCGAGGTATGGGATCGCGCCGCCGAGGTGCCCCAGGATCCAGCGAATCCCGGGGAAACGTTCCGGGATCCCCGCAAACACAAGCCCCGCCGCGGCAAGCGTCGTGTCGAACATGAATCCCACCAGCGGCATGAGCCAGTAATCCTGCATCGCCTCCACCCCCGCTGGATAGTTGGGATGAATGTGCATCACGGCGCCCGCATCGCTGGCGCGCTCCCAGAGCGGGAGAAAGCGACCGTCGTGCAGCCCGACGCCATTGACGCTCGCATAAACAAGGCACCCGGCGACTCCGAGCGACATGGCGCGATCGAATTCGCGCACCGAAGCCTCTGGATCATTCAGCGGGAGCGTTGCGAGGGCGTCGAACCTCGGCCAGTCGGCTCGCACCCTGGCCAGGCAGTCGTTGACCAGGCTCGCGAGGTACGCCGACTGCTCGCCGCTCTCCATGGTCGTTCCGGGCGCGGTAAGCGTGAGCACCTGTCTGTCCACCCCGGCCTGCGCGACCACCTCGTCCCGGTAGGCGATGTCCCGGTGACCCCTGACGACAAAGTTGCGGTCCCCCGGCGACACTAAAACCGGATTGCCGGCACGGTCAGTCTCCACTGTGTAGCGGCTGGGCCCTTTTCGAACCGCGTCGATGAATTCGGGAGGGTAATAATGATTATGAACATCAATCAGCATTGAATCCGACGGGTTGCGCGGCCTTGCCGCGGCGGAAAAGAAAGAACGGGACGCCGATCAGGATGATGCCGAGCCCGAACGCTGCCTCCCGGGGATCATTAATGACCGTATTGATGACGACTGCGAACGACGTCAGTGCAAAAAGCACGGGAAGCAGAGGTGAAAGGGGCATCGTGTAGATCCTCGTAATCCCGGGCTTCCGCCTCAGGATCAGAAGCCCGATCGCCAGGAGACCAAAGAAAATCCATTCGGTGTAGATCACCCGCGTAAACAACGCACGGAACGTCCCGGTTGCGACAAGGATCGCCGCCCATACGGCCTGAAGAATGATCGCCCGGTGAGGCGTCGCGTACTTCGGATGGATCGCTCCCAGCCAGGGGGGCAGCACGCCGTTCCGCGCCATGGCCAGGTAGACGCGGGGACCGGCGAGGATAATGCCGGCGAGTGCTCCAAAGGTGGAAAACAGCACGATCGCCGATGCCAGCTCCGCTCCACCCGCGCCCAGCAGCGCGTCTGCGTAATCGGCGGCAACCCGCGTTGAACCGGCCACCGCGTCGAAGGGGAGAACGTACAGATACACCGCGTTCATTGCCACGTAGATGGCAGTCACCAGGACAGTTCCGAAGACGAGAGCCCGCGGTATCGTCCGCGAAGGCTCCACCGTTTCACCGGCGCTGTAGGTCACGAGGTGCCAGCCCCCATACGTGAACAGACCAGCGACCATTGCCGCGAGGAACCCCCCGATGCTGTCTGGCAAGGGATCGGTGGGGCCGCGAAACCCACCTTCGGCCCCCGGCCCGAGTGCGACACCCAGCAGAATAATCGCGACCACGGCCACCACCTTGACCACGGTGAACGCCAGCTGAAGAGTGCTTCCCTGCCTGACCCCGTAGTAGTTGACGGCTGAGAGCAGCGCGATCACCGCGACCGCCAGTACCCTGGAGCCCACGTCACCCAGGGGAACAAGAACGGCGGCATAACGAGCAAAAACAGTGGCGATCGCGGCGATGATTCCCGTGTGCATCGTCACCAGCATCGCCCATCCCCAGAGAAAGCCGAGCAACGGATGAAATGCTTCCGTCAGGTAGACGTAGACTCCGCCGGTCCTTGGCCAGGTGGAGGCCAGCTCGGCGCAAACCAGTGATCCGATGAGGGTCACGACCCCCGACGCCAGCCACACCGCCAGCACCAGCCACACCGAGTGTACCTGGCTCGTTACCTCCGACGGCTGAACGAAGATCGATGCACCGATGATCGATCCGACGACGAGCGCCGTCGCATGAGGAAGCCGGATTGCCCGCTCGAGTGATCGCGACATCGGCGCGGGAAAATACCCGCAGCACAACCGTTCGCTACCGCCGCTCCCTGTGACGATGGGCGATGCCGCGTCGCGGTTTCACGAACGGGAGGACATCCGCCGCGACTCAGTTGACCATCACTTGCCCACGAAACCACCAGCGCTGGCGTCGATCTGAGCACCGTCAGCAGTGCATGGTCAGCCGCCGTTTACCCGGCCGATCCCTCCCCGAGGCAATCAGAATCTCACGCCAACCGTTACCGGAATCATCTGGTACGACGTCGACTCCGCACCCTCGGGCGTAAGCGTAAAGCTGTGGAAGCGGATTTCGGCGAAAACGCCTGAGGTCCTGCCGAAACGGACGCCCGCGCCGCCACTGAAGCCGAATCCATTTTCAGAGTCACTGAGGTCGACGTCTCCGCTACGGGTGACCGTCAGGCGGTAGAGCCCAAGACCCCCGATCAGATAAGGCGTAATTCCCCGGTCGCGCCTGCGGCCCATCAGTATCGCGGAGGCCTGGACAGCGAGCACGCCGGTATTCAGCTCGTCATCCGGCCCGGCCCCGACATCGCCTCGCGCCTCCTCGGTCAGCTCTGATCGAGTATACAGGACCTCACCACGCACTCCCCAGATGTTCGCAGCCGGCTCGTACTGCACGAAAGCAGCGCCGTGGAATCCACTCTTTACATCGTCAGCAAACGTCCCGATCGGAACTGTGGCTCCGCCCCCAATCCCGACCTGGACAGGGCGTGGAGCCTGCGCCACCAACAGCGCTGGAACAACGATCTGAAGAGTCGACGCGAGACGCAGGGTCCTGTGCAATCGGAGCATCAGAAGGGGGGAGGGAGGTTGGAGGAATCTGTTGCGCCCGGATCAAAGAACAAGCCGGGCAACAACCCGACTGACCCACTACCCGGTGGGTCACCACTACTCGGGCATCAACAGACAAAGTGCGCCACGTGGCCGGAACGACCGGTGACGTGGCGCACGACTTGTGACGCCTTCCTGTTTCTCCTGGGCATCACGAACTTTCCGCCCCTCCAGTCAATCCTGCCCTTGCCGCTCCTCTAACGCTGGCGGTTCGCGACAGCCGGCAGCGACGACACACGCGACCGGAACTGTTGGTAGCGCTGCGTGTCACGCGTGAGGCGCGCCAGCACCGAAGGGCTGATCTGCGCGACCGCGCGTTCAGTTGTTGCGACCCGATTCTCTTCGAGAGGGTGGGTTCTGAACCACGACTCGAGGGCTGACGGCTGGCGCGAACGCTCATTGATCAGGATCCGGAACATCTCGGGGATCCCCGCCGGGTGAATGCCGGCGCGCACTACGTACCGAACGGCTTCAGCGTCTGCCTCTGACTCATCCTCCCTGCTGAACCTGGCAAAGACTGCTGCTCCCCCAACCTGAACCACTGCTCCCGCCACCTGAGATTCGCAGACGCTGGTGAGGATGCACGCGACGGTGAGGCCGAGGTTCGCCCGCTGGGCGGCCTGCATCTGTTGGACGGAGTGTCGCCTCACGACGTGGCCGATTTCATGGGCCAGCACGCCGGCAAGTTGAGACATGTTTCGCGTGCGCTCGATAAGGCCCCGGTTCACGTAGATGAAACCTCCGGGGACGGCAAAGGCGTTTACTTCCCGGCTGTCGACGATGTAGAACTCCCAGTTGAGGTTGCGGTTATCCGCAAGCCGTGCTATCGAATCACCCAGAAGGTTTACATATCTGTTGACCTCGGCGTCTCTGACTATCGGCAGCTGACGATTGATCTGAGCCGCGTAGTCCGCGCCCATCTGCACTTCCTGCTGTGTCGAGATGGCGCAACCGGCCAGCGAGCAGGCGAGCAGGAGCCCAATCGAAACTCTTCGCATGACTTTGACCTCGTGAACGTCAGCTCTCTACTACCCCGATCGCCCGGATTTCGATGCGGCTGCTGACACTCGCGCGCGATCTCACCCGGCGCAAGGCAAGGGAGCGCGACAGTCTCTTTGTCGCCGAGGGGACAAGGTCGGTTGAGGAACTGCTGGAGTCGAGTCTCGAAATCATCGGGATGCTTGCCTCCGTGCAGCTGCGCGAAGATGAGCGTGGACGCGCGGTACTGGAGCGAGCGGAGCGCCGGGGTGTCGAGATCTCCCAGGTCAGCACCAGCGAGTTTGCTTCCGCGGCCGGGACCGAGTCACCGCAGGGCGTGCTGATGATAGGTCGTATTCCGGTGCGAACCCTTGACGCGTCAGCATCACGACCCGAGTTGCGGCTGCTCGTGCTGGACTCGATACAGGATCCAGGCAATCTCGGGACGATAATCCGAACGGCGCACGCGTTGGGCGTGGATACAACGGTGGCGCTTCCCGGGACCGTCGACATCTGGAACGCCAAGGTGGTGAGATCAGCCATGGGGGCCCTGTTCGCCCACAATGCACTCAAGCTCAACTGGGAAGAGGCCGCTGCCTTTCTGGATTCGCAGGCAGTCCCTCTTTGGGCCAGCGACCCCACCGGCGAGCCTGTCGACCGCCTCGGCAGCCCGCCCCCGCGCCTTGCCATAGCGCTCGGCAACGAGGGAGCCGGGCTCAGCGCCGTCGTCAGGCGTCGCGCGGATCGGACGATTGCGATTCCGATGGCGGAACAGATGGAGTCTCTGAACGTTGCCGTAGCGGCAGGCATCGTACTGTTTGCCCTGCGCGGCGAGGCTCGTATTTTTTCACAACCTGACTGGAGCAGCCAAACGCGCTCATGACAGCCACGATGGCGTTTGTCCTCGGAGCCTGCATCGGATCGTTTCTCAACGTCTGCATCGGTCGCTGGCCGCTGGACCTCTCGGTCGTGAGCCCGCGTTCGCGCTGCCCGCGCTGCGAACGGGCCATCAGCTGGTACGACAACCTGCCGATCGTCAGCTGGATTCTCCTTCGCGCGCGTTGCCGCGGCTGTGGCCTCCCGATCTCGGTCCAGTATCCGGTGATCGAGTTGCTCACGGCACTCATCTGGATGTGGGCGGCCTTCGAGTTCGGTGCATCGCTCCTTGCTGTCCGAGTTGCAGTATTCGCGACGTTGATGCTCGGGATCGCCGTGACCGACGCCCGCCATTATCTGATCCCCGACGGCTTTACCGTCTTCGGTCTGCTTTTTTTCATCACCACCGCTCTGGTCGCCGGGCTGCGCGGCGATGTGGGGGTGTTCGCCGGGCCCTGGGAGGCGATCGTTGGCGCGTGCGTGGGCGCAGGGGCGGTTTCTATCGTCGGGTGGCTCGGCGAAGTTGCACTCAGGAAGGAGGCGATGGGCTTTGGGGACGTTACGCTGATGGCAGTGGTTGGGGCCGCCGTAGGGCCGGGGAGGGCACTCCTCGTGCTGTTCCTCGGCGCCGCGTTAGGCGCGCTGACCTTCATCCTCGTGGTCGTTCCCGTGGTCCGATTCCGCGGCCGCCCCGTGCCGGCGGGCTCCTCCGTGATGCCCGTCGACGGCGCGGTCGCGGGTACCGACGAAACCCGGTCCGGCCTCCCACACGTACCGTTTGGTGTATTCCTCGCGCCAGCGGCGGTCGTGGTGCTGTTGTGGGGAGACCTGCTGGTAACTTGGTACCTTGGACGGATGACCGGAGGATGATGGACGACCTCGACCGGCCTGTAAGTGGCGCTCTCGGACGCTTCTGCCGTGACCTCAACGCGGAGGCGCGGGCGGGACGTCTCGAATCGGTGAAGTGCCGTGACGAGGAGGTCTCCCGACTCATTGACATCCTGCTTCGCCACGGCAAGAACAACGCGGCACTGGTTGGCCCGGCCGGCGTCGGAAAAACCGCCATCGCCGAAGGCCTCGCCCAGAGGCTCATTGCAGGCAGCGTTCCTCTCTTGCTGCGGACAGCAAGGGTTCTCGCCCTCGACCACGTCTCTCTCCTGGCCGGGACGGCCTATCGCGGTCAGTTCGAGGAAAGAATCCGCGCACTCGTCGCGGAAACGTCGGCCAGTCCCGACGTGATTCTTTTCATCGACGAGCTGCACAATCTGATTGGTCAGGGAACCGCCATTGGTGTTCCGATGGACGCGGCCAACATGCTCAAGCCGGCCCTCGTGCGCGGTGACTTCAGGGTCATAGGCGCAACCACCAACGAGGAGTACGAGCGCTGGGTCTGCGGCGACCCGGCCCTCGAACGACGCTTCCAGCGCCTCCCCGTTCGGGAGCTCACTTCCGCGGAAACGTTGGACGTTCTTCGCTCACGCCGCGAACGCCTCGAAACGCATCATCATGTGCTCATCGACGAAGAAGCGCTCCGGGCAGCGGTCGAGCTGACAGACCAGCACGTAAAGGACCGCCGTCGCCCCGACCGTGCCATCGACGTGCTGGACGAAGCGTGCGCGCACGTTCATGCCAACACTGCCTATTCCGGGCGCGCCGAGAGGCTCATCCTCGCCACGCGCGCCCCGCGACCGGGAACCCGAAGGCAGGTGAGCGAACCGGAGATGAACGGCGAACACGCCGGCCCCGAAGGTGACGACGACGCCATCGAGCGCTTCGCCCGCGACCCGTTCGGCGCGCTCGGCAGGTTTGGCGCCGAGCTCGAAGCGATTCTGGCCGGACCAGCTCAGGTGGAGCCCGTCGCAGCCGCCAGCGCCGAGGCCCCATCGATCCCGCAGAATGTGGCAGCTGCCCTTCCCGATCCGACACTCAGAGAAGTGCTTGCAGAGGACGGAGTGATCGTGCGAGGTGTCGATATCGCAAGGGTGGTCGCCATTGCCACGGGCCAGACAGTAAGATGGTCTGAATGAGAAAACCGATTGCCGGCCCTGTCTGCGGCGTTGCGCTCCTTGTGAGCGCGGGCTGCGGTCGCGCTCCAGAGTCTTTCGAGGAGAAGGTGGCTGACGCGGTGCCGCGGCTCGAACGAACCATCGGTCTCGAGTTCAGGACACCGCCGCGCTACGAGGCTCGGTCCCGGGAGGAGGTTCGCCAGTTTCTGGAGCGTCGGCTGGCCGAAGACGTTCCCGAAGACGAGCTGCGCGGGACGGAGCGCGCCTACAAGCGACTGGGGATGCTGCCCGACACGCTGGACCTCAGGCGTTTCCTTCTCGCTCTTCTCACCGAGCAGATCGCCGGCTACTACGATCCCTCTACAAAGGTTTTGTACATCGTGCAGGGTGCGACGGACGAGATGGTCTCGGTCACCGTTGCGCACGAGCTGGTACACGCCCTCCAGGACCAGCACTTCAACCTTGATTCCCTCCAGAAGGTACGTAATCGGAATGACAGGCAGGTAGCGGCCCAGGCGGTGATCGAAGGCCAGGCTACCCTTGAACAGATAGCGAGCATGATCGGCGGTGGTACGATGCTCAACAATCTCCCCGGAGGCTGGGACCGCGTCCGCGAGATGATCAGGGACGGCCAGAACTCGATGCCGATCTTCGCCGGCGCGCCCCTGCTGATCCAGGAGTCACTGCTCTTTCCCTACCTGAGCGGTGCCGAGTTCATGAAGCAGTACAAGGAGCGGAATCCGGGGAAGGTCATTTTCAGCGACATGCCGGTATCGACCGAACAGATACTTCATGAAGACAGGTACTTTATCTCGCGCGACGATCCGACGCTGATCCGGCTGCCTGTGCCGGCGACCGGCCGCGATGTGTACGAAAACGACCTTGGTGAGTTCGAGACCCGGCTTTTTCTCTTTCAGCACCTCAAGGATCGCGATGCAGCCTACAGAGGCGCCGCCGGGTGGGACGGTGACCGGTTCATTTCGCTCCAGACGCCACGGGGCGATGCGTTGACGTGGGTCACAGTCTGGGATACTTCGATCGATGCTGTCGAGTTCTGGGACCTCCTCGACACGGCACTCCTCAAACGTTTCGAGAACCTCAAACCGGCGAGTGCATCACAGACGAAGCGCGTGTACTCAACAGGGAGCCGTACGATCGCGGTGACGATAACCGATAACGGAGGGAGGCCGATCGTCATCTACTCCGACGTTCCGGCGGGCATGAATCCCGACCTGATCGACGCCCGCCGGATCGTCCTCGAAGAGGGCTGACAGCGATCACCCGACCTCCGAGATGAGCGAGCTCGTCCCGGTACCTCCAGCAACGCCCCCGGTGCGTGCCAGATCCGCGCCGGACGCGGCGGCGCTGTCGCAACCACAGTCGTTGCGTCCTGAAGACGAGGCGATGCGCGTCGCCCGGCTCCAATCGATGAAGCGCTGGGCAACAGGCCTGCTGATCGCCGCAGCTGTCGTGTTCCTGGTCACCCGCTGGCTGGAACCACTGTATCCATGGCTGGCGATCGTCAGGGCCACCGCCGAAGCGTCGATGATTGGGGGACTGGCCGACTGGTTCGCCGTCACCGCACTCTTTCGCCATCCGCTGGGCCTGCGCATCCCCCACACCGCGATCATCCCCGCGCGCAAAGACCGCGTGGGCGTCACTCTGGGAGCCTTCGTTCAGAAGAACTTCCTCAACCGTGACGTGATCGTCGCCAAGCTCCACACGCTCAATGCGTCAGAGCGGCTGGCGCGGTGGATGGTCAATCCGGAAAACGCGAAACGACTTTCGCGGCGGGTGGCCAGGGCGCTGTCGTCGGCGGCAAACGCCCTCAGGGACGAAGACGTCGAAGAACTGATAACGCGGACCGTTGTCAGCCGGGTGAAGCAGACCCAGGTCGCGCCACTGCTGGGGCGGATGCTGTCGGTCCTGACGGCTGAGAATCGGCACCAGGTGCTGCTCGACGACGTGATCAGGCTTACCGCCCGCGCCATCTCGGAGAATCATGACCTGATCCGCGAACGTGTCGAGAAGGAGAGCCCGTGGTGGATTCCGGGGGTCGTCGACGAAAGGATCGCCAGGCGCATAGTCGCCGCCCTCGAACGGACCGTGGAGGCGGTGCACGCGGATCCAAACCATCCGTTGCGCCAGCGATTCGATGCGGCGATCGACGAGTTCATCGTCAAGCTCCAGGCATCGCCCGAGGTGATCCTGCGGGCGGAGAAGATCAAGGAGGACGTACTCGGCGCGGAGGCGGTAAGGGGCTTCAGCGCCTCGCTCTGGGCCGATACCAAGGCGGCGATTCTTGCGCTGGCCGAGGACCCGGATGGCATCAGGCCGGAGGCCATCGAACGCGGCCTTTCGGCTTTCGGCGACGCCATCCTCAAGGATCCGGTGCTGATGGAGAAACTCGACGGCTGGCTGATCGAGGCCGTGGTCTCCCTCGTCGAACGATATCAGAACGAGGTAGGCGATCTGATCGCGGCTACTGTGAAGCGCTGGGACCCCAACGCGACCTCCCGGCGGATCGAGCTGGCGATCGGCCGTGACCTGCAGTTCATCAGGATCAACGGCACGATCGTTGGGGGCCTGGCGGGTCTGCTTCTTTTCCTGTTGCAGCGGGTTTGGTAGTCTTCTTCCCCGAACGACGCGGCTCCGAAGTGCAGGAGAAGCGGGAGGAGCGTGACGTCACGCGAAATCCGGCTTCCTTGTCCCGTCGATCCCGTTGATCCCTTCATCCTGCTCATCCTGCACATCGTTCAATTGCTGCTCTTGCGCATCCGTTCAATCCTGCTCCTCCTGCTGGTCGCTCCTCAGACCACCAGTCCCACTTCGAACCGTCCCGCCAGCCCGGCTCCCTTGCGGTCAAGAGGCACCAACAACTGCGACCCACCTCGCCGGTAGATCCCATCCTGTGCATTCTTCTGACGGCGCTGCGTGTTCGAGTTGTAGGGTGCCTGCCCGTAAACCGCGTCCGCAAGTGCGTCGTCGAAGTAGATCTGTGAGGTAAAGTCGTACGCGCGAGCGTTCTGACCGGGACGATCGAGCCTGATCTTGAAGTGGATGTGCGCCGTCCGGCCTTCGTACCATCCCGGAAAGATCGTCGTGAACCGCGCGACCCCATCTTCGCTCGTGAGTTGATGACCGCGCAGGAACTTCTGCCCTCGCGTGTCGAAGAGGTTGTTGGTGTCGCGAACACCGGAGTAGATCCCGACAGCATCACACTGCCACAGATCGACGAGCGCTCCCTGAAGCGGCTCACAGGAGTTGCCGGTCACGCGGCCCACGTGCACCTCGAGATCGAGCAACCAACCTTCGGTCCTGCGGTCACTGCCCGGGTCCGGCCGAATGTCGGATCGGTTTAGCTTCTCATCCACGAAGTAGGGCCCTTCGGTCTGCGCAGGGCGCACCACACACGCTGGCAGCGGCCGGCGGTTGCTGGCGGGGAGTACGGTTTCGCTTTCCCGGGCGAACGCTCGGGTCGTCAAGAGACCTGCCCCGGTGGTTCCCAGTATCGCGAGGACTTCTCGGCGGCTGAGGATGCGTCCCGTCGTCTTGTCGTCGTCCATGGGATTGGTGGCTGGAGGTTTAGCTGCTGAAAGAGACAGCAACGACGGTAGGGACGCTAGCTGCTGGAGGAGTCGAGGGATAAGACGGAGAGGGCGAAGAGGACGAAGAGGGCGAAGAGGGCGAAGAGGACGAAGAGGGCGAAGAGGACGAAGTTGGCGAACTAGCTTTTTTGAGGCGCCCTCATCGACCTCATCGAACCTCGTTGCCCTCATCGCCCTCATCGAACCTCATCCAACCTCATCCAACCTCATCCAACCTCATCGCCCTTATCGAACCACATCGACCACATCGAACCTCATCGAACCTCGCTCGCTGACCCCTTAAACCCCAACGCCGGCATCAAACCGCGGCTCACGCCCTTCGGGTCGCGCCACGTCAGCAAGGTCGGTCGGCGGAGCTGGCGCAGCTGGCAGGAGAGCGATCTTCAGAACCTCATCCATCGTTCCCACGAACGTGAAGGCCATGTTGGCTCTGATCTCCTTCGGCACGTCGCGCAGGTCCTTCTGGTTCCCGTTAGGCAGCAGCACCTCACGAAGTCCCGCTCTGTACGCAGCGAGCGTCTTCTCCTTGACACCTCCGATCTCAAGGATCCTTCCCCGCAACGTTACCTCACCAGTCATCGCCAGGTCGCGCCTGACCGGCCGTCGGCTCAGCACCGACGCCAGGGCCAGCGTTACAGCCATCCCCGCACTCGGCCCGTCCTTGGGTACGGCACCGGCCGGGAAGTGAATGTGAAAATCGGTCTCCTTGAAGATCTTTTCGCCCACTCCCAGCAGCTCACCCCGGGAACGGACGAACGACAGTGCTGCATCCACCGACTCCCGCATCACGTCGCCGAGCTGTCCTGTTACAGTGAGTTTGCCAGTGCCGGGCATCTTCAGAGCCTCGATCGTCATCAGGTCGCCGCCGGAAGCGGTCCATGCGAGACCGGTCACGGCTCCGATCTCGGGTTCCTTCTCCGCCTCGGCGGCCGCGTAGCGCGGAACACCAAGGATCTCCTCGACCAGCGCCGTGTCCACCACCCACGCGCCCTCCTCGCCATCGGCCTTTCGCCGCGCGCGTTTGCGCATGATCGCGGAGAGATTTCGCTCGAAGTTGCGCAACCCCGCCTCGCGTGAGTAGCGGTTGGAGACGAAGGTCAGGACCTCGTCAGTGAACTGAAGATCGGTGTCGGTTATTCCGTGCTCCTCGAGCAGGCGCGGGAGGAGGTAGCGCCATGCAATCTCGACCTTCTCCTCGACCGTATAACCAGCGATGCGGATGACCTCCATCCGGTCGCGAAGGGGGGCCGGGATGTCAAACAGGTTGTTGGCCGTGCAGATGAACAGGACCGATGAGAGATCGAACTGGAGGTTGAGGTAGTGATCCACGAAATCGTGATTCTGGGACGGGTCGAGTACCTCTAGCATTGCAGCTGTAGGGTCGCCGGACGACCCTCCACCCGACATCTTGTCGATCTCGTCGATCATCAGAACCGGATCGCGCACACCGACTCGTCGCAGCGCCTGGAGCAGCAGTCCGGGCATCGCCCCTACATAGGTGCGCCGATGCCCCCTGATCTCCGCCTCGTCACGCACGCCGCCAACGGCGATCCGGTAGAACTGCCGGCTGATGGCTCTGGCGATCGCCTCCCCAAGCGATGTCTTGCCTGTGCCGGGAGGGCCGACGAAACAGAGAATGGGTCCGTGCGGATCACCGCCCCGCAGCTTGCGGACGGCGAGGAACTCGATGATACGCTCCTTGGCCTCCTGGATGCCGTAATGCCGTCCTTCGAGAGCTTCCTCGACGTTCGCCAGCGAAATCTCTTCAGTTCCCGACCGTTTGTGCCACGGCAGGCCGAGGATCCAGTCCAGGTAGTTGCGGATCACCTGATATTCACTCGACGCCGGCGACAACATCCGCATCCGCTCCGTCTCGCGACGCGCCTCCTGACCAACCCGCTCGGGAAGCTTTGCTTCATCGATCTTCTTGAGCAGCTCAACCGCCTCCTTCTCCCCCGGATCTGTTTCGCCGAGCTCGGCCTGGATGGCGCGCAATTGCTGACGCAGATAGAACTCGCGCTGGTGCTGCTCGATCTTCACTTCAGTCTGCTTCTTGACGTCCTCCATCACCCGCGCCCTTGCAACCTCACGTTCCAGCCGCGACAGGATGAACCGAAGCCGCTGCCCCACATCCAGCCGCTGCATTACCTCGTCCTTGTCCGATATCCTGAAGTTCATGTTCGTGGCCGCGAGATCGGCGAACCGGCCGGGATCGGATACATTCATCTTGAGGATCTGCGGCACCTCGTCGGGGATGCGCTCCACAAGGTCGGCCAGCGTCTCCGACGCCGATACGATGCGGGCCACCAGATCATCGAGCTCCTCGGGGTCGGCCGGGAGTTCCCGGGCGGCCCGAATTCCCGCGATCACAAACGGCTCGACCTGCTGGATCGACTCGATCGTTATTCGCCGCAACCCCTGGAGTGTTATCTGGACAGTGTCACCAGGGAGATTGATGCGTTCATGCACGCGCGCGGCCACGCCCACCCGCCCTACAAACTTGTGGTTGTCGATGGGTTCGTCGTGATCACCCGAGGCGACGACGATGCCAACTATCAGCCCCGGATCCTCGTTGGCACGCAGCAGCGCCAGGTTCTCGGGGGCCCCCATCTGAACCGCGATCGTGCCCAGCGGATACACGGTTGTCGACCGCAGCGCCATCAGCGGCAACGCGGGCGGCAACTCAGAGCCGAGGATTTCATCCTTTCTCTGCGATCTTGGTGGCACCATTCTGCGGCGGGGGGGGGGGGCGAGGGGGGACGGGGGAGTAAGTTGCAGCCTCGGCCGATGAGGCTATAAGTCTCGGCGCTGGACCACCATACGCTAAAGCACGAGGTGCCTGATGCCAATGCCCGCGGCCGAACAAAAGCGCAGGTCAGCCTCTCCAGCCTCCCTCGTTAGGTGGCGGCTGGCTTGCGCGTTGGCGCTTGCGGCAACCGATGCGCAGGCGCAGGCAGCGCGCGCGATAATCGTTCGCGCCGCACGCCTCGTAGATGGAAACGGCGGAGTGGTCGAGCCGGCGATGATCCGCGTCGAGGGTGAGAGAATAGTCGAGGCAGGACGTTCGGTCGCCGTTCCAGCCGGAGCACGCATCATTGATCTCCCTGACCACACGCTGCTTCCCGGTCTGATAGATCTGCACACACATCTCACCTCACGGATGGGTGTGCACTGGGAAGATGCCCTGGTCACAACGACTCCGGGTCATGATGCCTTGTGGGGCGCCCGTAACGCGCTTGTGACACTCAAGGCCGGGTTTACGACTGTGCGCGATATGGGCCCGACGTGGCCATACGTTGACATCGATCTCAGGCGGGCGATCAACGACGGAGCAGTACCCGGGCCGCGGATGCTGGCTTCAGGCAACTACGTCTCGTCGACCGGTGGAGCCGGTGATGCACGTCAGTTTTCGATTTACGTCGACGTCCCGGTGGTGAAGAATCTGGCAGATGGTGTCGACGAGGTCACGAAGGCTGTCCGCACGCACCTCAAGCATGGCGCGGATTTCATCAAGATTCTTGCGACCGGAGCCGTGCTCTCGAGGGGGATCGACCCTGGAGCGCAGCAGTACTCCGACGCGGAGCTGCAGGCTGCGGTTGTCGAGGCGGGTCGCTGGGGAAAACAGGTGGCGGCCCACGCTCACGGCGCCGCCGGGATCAAGGCCGCGATCCGGGCTGGCGTTCGCACGATCGACCACGGCTCCTATCTCGATGATGAGGCAGTGGCACTGCTCAAGGCGTCGAACGGTCGGACCTTTTTCGTTCCCACACTCTACACGAGTGATGCGATAGCTGAGGAAGGAGCAGCCAACAACATTCCCGAGTCGGAGCGGTCGCGCTCGCGGGCGATCCGTGACATAAAGCGTGCGGCGTTCGCGAGGGCGCTGGCGGCCGGACTGCCGATCGGATTCGGCACGGACGCGGCTGTGATCCGGCATGGTGACAACGCGAAGGAACTGGCGCTGCGAGTGTCACTCGGCGAAAGCCCGATGACCGCGATCGTGTCGGCCACTGGGTTAAACGCCCGGATCCTTGGATGGGAGGACCGCATTGGGACGTTGGAGGTGGGGAAGCTGGCCGACGTAATCGCGGTGCCGGGGAATCCGCTCACCGACATATCACTCCTTCAGCGGGTTGGGTTCGTGATGAAGGGAGGGGAGGTGGTAGTCGGGCGATGACGGCCGAGCTGTGCCTTCTCGATCGGGGCGGCTACTGCGGCGGCATGGTGATCGCCGTCCAGCCCGCTCGGGCGGTAAGTAAAGTACCTTGAAAAACTAAATTACTAATTTAGCATTTCAATGTGCCCGCACCTGCCCTGATTCCGCGGCCGACACTCGTCAGCGTCCTCGAGAAGGCCTTGACACGACAGCCGGTCGTCGCGCTGCTGGGGCCACGCCAGTCAGGAAAGACGACGATCGCGCGAGGGTTTGTTGCTCCGCGCTCGCCGAACTACTTCGATCTCGAGGACCCGGTAAGTCTCGCCCGCCTCGATGCTCCGATGACAGCGCTCGGCGGGCTGAGAAGCACGGTGGTCATAGATGAGATCCAGCGACAGCCTGACCTGTTTCCGGCGTTGCGTGTCCTCGCCGATCGGAGGCCGCGCCGGGCGCGCTTTCTTCTCCTCGGCAGCGCCTCACCTGATCTTGTAAAGCAGACCTCCGAAACCCTCGCCGGACGGCTTGAGATCGTAGAGATGGGAGGCCTCCGACTGCAGGAAGCTGGTGGAATCACGAGGCTCGACCGGCACTGGCTGAGGGGAGGTTTCCCCCGCTCATTCCTGGCGAGGAGTGAAGAAGGGAGCCGCCTCTGGCGCCGGGAGTTTGTGCGATCAATCGTCGAGCGCGACCTGCCAATGCTCGGTGTGCGGGGTACACCGGTGGTGCTGTCGCGCTTCTGGGCCATCCTGGCGCACTGCCACGGCAACATCTGGAATGCAGCAGAACCCGCACGCACGCTGGGACTGAGTCAGCCAACGGTCGCAAGTTATCTCGACCTGCTCACGGGCCTGTTTCTCGTCAGGCAGCTCGCGCCGTGGCACGAAAACCTGTTGACGCGCCAGGTGAAGTCGCCGAAGGTCTACATCAGAGATACCGGCCTCCTGCACCAATTACTGGGAATTCGAAACAGGGACGAACTGCTGGTCAGCCCCAGGCTTGGTGCGTCCTGGGAGGGATACGCAATAGAGGAGACGCTCAAGGTTGTCCAACCGGATCAAGCCTGGTTCTGGGCGACTCATGCTGGTGCAGAGCTTGACCTGCTGATGTTGCTCCGCGGCCGAAAGCTGGGCGTCGAAGTAAAGCGAGAAGATGCCCCCCGACTGACGACCTCCATGCGCAGGTCCATGGAAGCGCTCGAGCTCAGCCACCTGACCGTCCTCTATCCCGGAACGCAGTCGTATCGACTCGCTGAGTCAGTCAACGTGATGCCACTTGCCGAGTTGTCGGCGGGTGACCCGTCAATGTTCATGAGGTAGCCGCAAAGAGTCGGTCCTCGCACCAGGCGATTTTCGCCTGCTGATGGCGCGGAGAGCGCGCTGCCCTCAATGCGAGGTCGCCGCCGCGCTTCTGCGAGTTTCGCGTTCTGGCATAGTCGACAGGTACCCGTCGCATCACGTTGGCGGTCGCTGCCAGAAACTCGCCGTTGTCGCCGTTTGAAGTGACGGGACTGAAGCAGCGTGAGACAGGCTTCGTGGACCAGAGCCGTGGTCGTGAGGGCGTGGTGGGCGCGCTCGCTCGGCTGGCGATGAGCGATGCGGCGCAGCTCATCGTAGACGACCGGGGTCAGAGACTCGCCGGCGCCTGAGGAGGAACTGTAGCCGCTTTTGACCCCGTCGTGCTTCTGGTCGCCGGCTTCATGCGTGGATTAACACGTACATGTGCGATCGGAGGGGACAACACCCTCCGGCTCCGTGTGCCTGCGCCTCCAGCAGGTCCTGTAGCTCCTGCTCCTCTGACCTTCGCAGGTCCGAGGCCTCCACGCGACGGAGCAGCCGATTATCTTGACAGGCTATGTTCGGCGAGCTCTCGGAAAAACTCTCAGGCGTGTTCGACCGCCTCCGCGGTCGCGGCATTCTCACCGACGCCGACGTCAAGGACGGCCTCCGCGAAATCCGCAGGGTCCTTCTGGAGGCCGACGTCAGCTTCCAGCTCACGCGCGAGTTCCTCGAACGCGTCGAGAAGAAAGCAGTCGGCGTTACCGCGATCAGGACCGTCGCCCCGGCCCAGCAACTCGTCAAGATCGTTCACGACGAACTCACGGCCATGCTCGGCGAGAAGCGCGAAGGGCTGAGACTCTCGTCCGTGCCGCCGACGGTAGTCATGATGGTCGGGCTACAGGGCTCAGGCAAAACGACCACAGCTGCAAAGCTGGCACGCCGCCTCAAGGCCGACGGCCGGCCAACGCGACTCGTCGCAGCCGACGTATACCGACCCGCCGCCATCGATCAGCTCGAAACCCTGGGCACGCAGATCGAAGTTCCGGTTTACAGCGATCGCTCGACCCGCGATGTGGTGAAGATCGCCCGCGCCGGCATCGACGAGGCAAGACGGGGCCGCGACCGCGTCGTAATCATCGACACCGCCGGGCGCCTCCAGATCGATGAGGAGCTGATGAACGAGCTGGTCCGCGTCCGCGACGCGGTCCGTCCGGACGAAATCCTCCTCGTCGCCGACGGGATGACGGGTCAGGATGCCGTCCGCATCGCCGACGGATTTCACAAGGCGCTCAACGTCACCGGCGTCATCCTCACCAAGATGGACGGTGACGCTCGCGGCGGTGCCGCGCTGTCGATCTTTGGCGTCACCAGGACCCCGATCAAATACATCGGCGTTGGCGAAAAGACCGACGCGCTCGAGGAGTTCCACCCCGACCGGATGGCGGGCCGCATCCTCCAGATGGGAGACGTGCTGTCGCTCGTCGAAAAGGCGCAGGAGGCAATCGACGTCGCCGAAGCGCGGAAGCTCGAGAAAAAAGTCCGAAAGGAGGGGCTGGACCTCGAAGACTTTCTGACGGCGATGAAGCAGATGCAGAAGCTCGGACCACTCGAAGGCGTCCTCAAGATGCTCCCCGGTGTGAACGCCAAAGTACTGAAGCAGGCGAACCTCGACCCGAGGCGAATGAAACACGTCGAGGCGATCGTCCTTTCGATGACGCGCGAAGAGCGACGCGATCCCACCATGCTCAACGGCTCGCGCCGGGCACGTGTCGCCAAAGGGTCGGGCCGCCCGGTGAGCGAGATCAACCGGCTCCTCGAGCAGTTCCGCGACATGCAGAAGATGATGCGCAAGGCGGCGACCGGTGGGGGAAAGGGGGGAGGGGGAGGGGGA
>JBQTHK010000018.1:0-31584 GCA_052389935.1 Gemmatimonadota bacterium
AGCTTTTTACGAGGTGGACGACGCTGGCATGGCCCGGATCGTCGTCGGCCGCCTGCTACTGTCGGGCCGTTGAGTCCTGCTTCGGTCGAGCTCAGCGTCGACCGATGGGTGCATGTGGGATCGCGGACTGCACAAGATCATCATAACCTGGAGGTGTAGCTATGAAGACGCATGCAATCGTGCTTGTCCTGTCTGCCGCGGTGTTGCCGGTCGAAGCGTTCGCCCAATGTGGCTATGTCAACTTCTGCTCGGGCAGTCAGCATCAGTTCGCCGAATCCCCTGACAACAACTGCTATCCACACCCTGGTTGCGAGGGCCCGTGCGGAGGTGGCGCTTGTCACCCAGTCTGTGGAAACTGCGATCCAATGTTCGCCTCAAACCCGGTGCTTCAGCAACGATTGAGTGCCTTGCATGCTGCAGCAAGCGCCGGCGATCTCGACGAGGTCCTTCGCCTTGCTCCCAGCGTACCTGGGTACCTGGCATTCAATGCGTCGAGGCAGAGCGTGCAGATCCGGATTTGCTCGGGAGGGTCGATTTTGGCGAATCTGCCGTTGCGCAACGCCCATCAACGGCAGATTGCGCAGCTCCTCCCCAGCCCGGCACTGATGCTCGCCGAGGCGCCTGCCACAGACGTGCGGCACTTCTTTCGAGTCGCGGCCTCGAAAAGCGCTGCCACTGAAGTTGCGGCGGCGTACTTGATGCGACGTGGGGCGGGGGGCGGAGACCAGATGTCGCATCACTTTCTCTACTATGCTGGACCAGTTTCGCGCAGGTCCGACGGCGCCCGATAGGCTTCTCGTCGGCAACTCCAACGAAGCGTTCGGCTCGCTGCGTTATGGGCAGGGTGAATGAGAAGAAGGTGATGTAGCCGAGGAGATCCGGGACGGGACCACCAGGGGAGAAGTGGTCCGGCTCTCCGGTACAGCTAACGGTGTGAGATAACTGGACCAGGCGAGCGGGTCAGGCTGCCACGGGCAGTGACAGCGTAAGGAGATATGCTTCGTCCGGGGTTTGGTCGGCGAGACTGGAATGCGGACGATGGGAATTGTAAAAGGTGAGATAGCGCTCGATAGCAGCCTCGCGGACGACACCGTGTGGTAGGCGTGCTGGTAGACATCCTCATACTTGAGGGTGCGCCACAAGCGCTCGACGAAGATGTTGTCGTGCCAGCAGCTGCGCCCATCCATGCTGATACTGATCCCGTGATTCAACAGCAGACCCGTGAAGGCTGCGCTCGTGAATTGCGCGCCCTGGTCGGTGTTGAAGATTTCGGGCCGGTCGTAGCGCGCGATCGCTGCTTCCACCGCCGCGATGCAGAAAGCGCTGTCGAGCATGATCGAGAGGCGACAGCTCAGACGCGTCGAATCGCCCAGTCCATCACGACGGCGAGGTAGACGAAAGCCGCGCGCCATCGGGATGTACGTGATCTGCATCGCCCACACCTCGTTCGGGCGCGTGATCGTGCGGCCTCGCAGCAGGGTACGGATACACGGATGCGCGCGATGCCGGAGCTCAGACGCAGCCCTTTACGGCGGCGCGCATTCGAGGATCGCTTCGGAGGTCGTGAAATCCCAGCTCAACCAGGGTATTCGTCGGGACTCTATTCCTTCCGTGATCACCAGGGGCTGGACGTGGACTTTCCCTTCCGCCCATGCCCCGGACGATTGTGGTTGAGGCGAAATCGACGAGCACACTGATGCCGCGCGATGTCTGGCCAATGGTCAACGCCGGCTGAGTCCGTGGTCGTCAGGCCTGGCACTCCCCTCAGCTCCCGGGCGGCACGTCGACGGCGATAGGCGCTCCCACCACGTTGCCGTACTCGGTCCACGACCCGTCATAGTTCCGCACGTTCTTCAGGCCGAGCAGTTCCGAGAGCACAAACCATGTATGGCTCGAGCGCTCACCGATGCGGCAATAGGCCACGGTCGGACGCGCCGGGTCCACGCGCTTCTCTTCGATATAGATGCGACGGAGCTCATCGACGGGCCGGAAGGTCGCATCCGCGTTCACAGCAGTTGACCAGGGGACGCTCACCGCACCGGGGATGTGTCCGCCACGCTGCGCGGTTTCGTTCATGCCTGGGGGCGCGATGACTTCACCGGTGAACTCGGCCGGGCTTCGCACGTCGACGAGATTGTGCGTACCCGGGCCCTCGGCGATACCGAGTGCATCGGCGAGATGCGCGCGCAGCTCGGAGCGTACGGTCGTGATGCGATACGTGGTCGGCGTGATCGCGGGTGCCTCGACGACGAGGGGCTTTTCTTCCTCGCGCAGCCATTTGGTGCGACCACCGTCCATCAGGCGAACGTCCGCGTGTCCGTAGAGCTTGAGCACCCAGTAGCCGTAGGCGGCGAACCAGTTGCTGTTGTCTCCATAGATTACGATCGTGTGCACGGGGGTGATCCCGCTGGCGCCGAGGAGACCTTCGAAGGCCTCGCGCCCGATGATGTCGCGACGCACACGATCCTGAAGTTGCGTTTGCCAGTTCCAGCCCACCGCGCCGGGAAGATGGCCGGCTTCGTAGGCTTTGGTATCGACATCGATCTCCACGATGCGGACGGAGGGGTCGCTGAGGTGCGCCGCCACCCAATCGGTGGAAACCAGCGAGGAGGGAAGTTCGGTTGTGGACATACTTGTTTGTGGTGGAATGGTGAAGCTCAGGGCGTCGTGCCCTTCGCGAGGTCGGGGACGTGCTGAACAAACTTCGACGTGTATCTCGCAGAACCATCGGGAAAGAGGAGTACGCCAACGCCTGGACCGTTGCCGCGGGCGAGGACCCGTTGCGCTCCCTCGAGAACCAGCCCGCTGCTGGGTCCGGCGAGGAGCCCCTCACGTCTCGCCAGCTCCAGCGCCCGCGTATACGCGAGCGCATGTTCGACTTCGACGATCTCGTCGACGAGCTTGCGGTCGAAGAGCTCGGTCGCATCGAGCTGCGACGCGCTACGCACACCAGGCACGTCGTGCCCCTCGGTTGGCTGCACAGCTATTACGCGCACCGCGGGGGACAGGGCCTTGAGGAAGAGCGCGAGACCCATCGCCGTGCCGGCCGTTCCGAGAGCGACGAATACGTCGGTCACCTTCCCGGCCGTCTGGCGCCAGATCTCGGGCCCAGTGGTCTCCAGATGCGCCTGGATGTTCTCGCGATTCGAGTACTGGTTCGGCATGACGTAGCGATCGGGCTGCGCCCGCGCATGCGTGCGCGCGAGGTTGATTGAGCCGTCGCCAAGGCCCGGCAGCGGGCACAGCTCATCGTTCACGACGTCGAGCTCCGCGCCAGCGAGCCTCAGGGTGATCTTTTTCTCGATCGGTATCCTGTTGGGCGTCACGGCGCGCATGCCAAGGCCGCGTGCGCTGGCGATTGCGGCGAGCGAAATGCCCGTGTTACCACTCGTCGGCTCAACAATTCCCCGTCCAGGACGCACCGTGCCGAGTTCACCACGCTCCTCGAGGTGGCGCACCATGGCCCATGCCGCACGATCCTTCAGGGAACCGAACGGATTCAGCCATTCGAGCTTTGCATAGAGTGTGTAGTCCGCGCGTGGGTTGAGCGCATTGATGCGCACGAGGGGCGTGGGATTGTCCACATCAGGAAGCATCGCGATCACGTCATCGAAGACGCGGTGCGCGTGGCGCCCGGTGGCGCCATGTGCTGGCCCGGAGTCTGGCACGCTGGTCATTCTTCGAGAACGCGTCTGGACGCAGCCACCGCCGCGTCGATGTGGGAGTCGGTGTGCGAGAGCCCGATGAACAGAGCCTCGTAGCCGCTGGGCGGTAGCAGCACTCCGTGCCGTCGCATGCCGCGGAACCAAGCCGCGAATGCCTCATGGTCGGCGGCGTGCGCATCGGCCAGAGTCCGCACCGGCCTTGACGATCCTGCGAACACGGTGAACATCGAGCCAATGCGCTGCACCTGCGCGGGGATTCCCGCGGCAGCCCAGGCGGCGGCAAGGCCGGAGGCCGCGCGAGCACCCAGTTGTTCGAGTTGAGTATAAGCGCCGGCATCGAGGAGTCGCAGGGTCGCGAGGCCAGCTGCCATCGCAACGGGATTGCCAGCCAGCGTTCCCGCCTGATAGACGGGCCCGACAGGCGCGACGAGAGACATCAGCTCGCGCGACCCGGTGTAGGCTCCGATCGGCAGACCACCGCCGAGCACCTTTCCGAGCGTGACGAGATCAGCGCTGACGCCGGTGAGCAGCTGTGCGCCGCCACGCGCGACGCGGAACCCCGTGATTACTTCGTCAAACACGAGCAGTGCGCCGTGACTGCGCGTGAGATCGCGCAACGATTTCAGAAATGAAGGTTCCGCCGGGACAACGCCCATGTTGCCGGCAACAGGCTCCACGATCACGCACGCGACCTCGTGCCCACGCATCCTGAACAGCTCATCCACGGCCTCGACGTCGTTGAAGGGCAGGCTGATCGTGCTGCCCAGGACCGTTTGGGGAATGCCGGGGATTGCGGGGATGCGGAGCGTGGCCGCTCCGGAGCCGGGCCGCGCGAGCACGACGTCGGCATGGCCGTGATAGCCCCCGTCGAACTTCACCACGAGGGTACGATTCGTGGCGGCGCGAGCAAGTCGCAGGGCGCTCATCACCGCCTCGGTGCCGGAGCTCACGAAGCGCACGAGCTCCGCTCCCGGAATCCGGGCGACGACCTCTTCGGCCAGGTCGACCTCGAAGCGATGTGTCGCACCGAAGCCCAGACCATCGTGTGCAGCACGCGCCACCGCGTCAACGACCAGGGGATGTGCGTGCCCGGCGATCGCGGCGCCCCAGCTGCCGATGAAGTCCACGAAGCGCTGCCCGTCATCATCCTCCACAAAGGCGCCCTCACCGCGCGCGATCACGAGTGGAGTATCGGCCACGGCCCGCAGCGCCCGGACGGGAGAGCTCACCCCCCCGGGCATCACACGCTCGGCGCGCCGGAAAACGTCAGCCACGCTCATGCCCCGAGCCATCCAGCGAGTGCTTCAGCCGCGTAGGTCACGACGAGGTCGGCACCAGCCCGCCGCAGCGCCGTCATCTGTTCCAGCAGTACGTCACGTTCCGTGATCCATCCACGCAGCGCAGCGGCCCGGATCTGCGCGTACTCACCACTGACGTGATAGGCAGCGAGCGGGACACCGGGGTGTCGGGCCCTGATTCGTGCAAGCGTATCGAGATTGGAGAGCGCGGGCTTCACCATCACGATGTCGGCCCCTTCTGCCACATCCGCATCCACCTCCCGGATTGCGTCGCGGGAGTTTGCGGGATCGAGCTGCAGTCCCGTTCGTGCTCCGGGTCGCGGCGTCGACCGGGCCGCGTCCCGGAAAGGACCGTAGAGCGCGGACTCGTGCTTGACGGAATAGGCGAGGATGCCGACGGTGCCCGATCCGGTCTCGTCGAGAGCCGACCGGATGGCCCCAACTGCGCCATCGATCATCCCGCTGGGTGCCACGAGTGATGCGCCCGCCTGTGCGCAGGCGACCGCCGCCGCGGCTATGCGGGGACGGGTTGCGGCATCGGACGGTCCGTCGGGCCCCGGGACGGCACAGGATCCATCAAGTCGGCAGGGACAGAGACACACATCGGCCGCGAGCATGAACTCCGGGTGAGCCGTCCGGATCGCGCGGATGGCCCGGGGCACGACGCCATCCGGTCGCCACGCACCGCTGCCGTCTTCATCGCGTCTGGCGGGTACGCCAAAGAGCAGAGCGCCTCGTAAACCCAGGTCTCGCAAACGGTCAACTGCGGCCACAACCTCGTCGACGTGCACTCGGGCGAGACCGGGAAGGTCGGCGGGTGCCGACGCGAGCAGGGCGTCGTCGGTCACGAACAAAGGGGCCACCAGGTGGCGCGTCCGGATGTCCACCTCGCGCAGCATCTCGCGGAGCGCCGCGGTGACGCGGAGCCGTCGAACTGCCGGAGCCGCGTTCACGGTGTGGCCACCGGCTGACCGATCAGTGACACGACCGTGTTTACCATGCCACGGTCGCTGTGCTCTGCCGCCACATGCACATCGTGCCACCCTTCGGCACGCGCCGCATCGCCTGTGGTGGGCCCGATGCAGATCATCGGGATGTTGCGAACATCGGCGCCGGATCGCCCCAGAGCCATGGCGGCCGATGGACTGGCGAGCAGAATGGCATCTGTTCCGCGCGCGAGAACCGACGCCGGGTTCTCGTCAGGAACCAGGAGAAGCGTTCGGTAGACCTCGAGCCGTTCTGTCGCCACGCCTGCACGCACTAGTCCTTTAGTCAGGGTATCGCCGGCAAGGTTCCCGCAAGGATGCAGCACGTGCCGCGGCGGCTCATCGCGCGAGAGCAGCGCTTCCAGCAGCGACTCGGCACGTGCGGGGGCCGCGATCAGGTCGGCGCGGATACCCCACTGATCCAGGGCGCGCGCTGTGGCCGGACCCACGGCTGCCACCTTGCTCGTTCGCAGGCTCCTGGCATCTGCTCCGAGCTGGCGAAGCTGTGCCCAGAACCCGCGCACGCCGTGACGCGAAGTGAAGACGATCCAGTCGAAGTCGCCGAGACGTCTCAGTGCGCCCGACGCCGAGGGCCCGAGGAGGGCAACCTTGATGAGTGGCAGGTGCTGAACCTCAGCACCGAGCCCGCGCAAGTCGCGCAGCAGGGCGTTAGATGCAGGACGCGGGCGCGTGACGACGATCCGGCGACCGGCGAGTGGACCGCGTGCCCCCCCGAGTGCCGCCGTCGCACCCACTACGATCACCGCGGGCGCCTCGATCCCCGCCTGAACCGCATCGGTGGCAACGTCGGCAAGCGAGGAACGGATGACCCGTTCGGACTCCTGGGTTGCGTTCGCGACGATCGCCACGGGCGTCTTCGGATCGCGCCCTTCGGACACGAGCCGGGCCGCGATCAGTGGAAGCTCTCGAACCCCCATGAGCACGACGAGTGTGTCTGCTGTCGCGAGGCCCGGCCACTGTTCTTCCCTGATTGCCGGAGCCGCGCAGATCATCGCCGTCGAAGCGACACCACGCAGCGTCACGGGAATGCCGGCAGCCATCGGCGCCGCGAGGGCACTCGTGATGCCGGGAACGACCTCACAGGGAACGCCGGCCTCCTCGCACGCCTGCTGCTCCTCGTAACCGCGTCCGAACATGAAGGGATCGCCACCCTTGAGGCGCACGACGATGCGGCCGTTCCTGGCCAGCCTGACCAGAGCTCCGTTAATGTCGGCCTGTGATGCAGCTGCTGCGTAGGGAGCCTTGCCGACGTCGATGAGGTCGGTGTCGGGCAATGTCTCCTCGAGCAACACGGGACTCACGAGCCGATCGTACAGAACCACATGGGCGGCTCGCAGCAATTCGACGCCGCGACGGGTGATGAGGTCCGGATCCCCGGGGCCCGCACCCACGAGGTAGACAGTTCCAGCTCGAGCCGTCATGCGGTCAGCACCCTGCTGTCCGCCCAGCGTCGGACGGCATCGCGTGCGACCGACGAAGCGTCGCGCCCGGAGCTCACTACGTCGGTCACACTCCCGTCGTCCGCGATGGACCGACCGAGGAGCACGATGAGTCCACCGACCGCCGAGGCCACCGCGGCTACGATGGGCACCCCGCGGCTTTCGAGCTCTTGTGTAAAGCCCCGCTCAGCGCGCACCGCCGCGCGCGTTGTCGCGTCATCCACGGCGGCAATAGCAGCGGACGCGCAGTCAGAGCGCCGACACCGGGCCACGATAGCTCCCTGCGCCGCTGCCGGCATCATCGCGGCAAGATCGAACCGTTGCGAGATGCGATCTTCGAGGCCAAGCCTCACGAGCCCGGCTGAGGCAAGGATGACGGCATCGTACTCGCCCGCGTCGACAGCATCGATGCGCGCAGGCACGTCGCCTCGAACCGGCACCGGCTGTACGTCGGCGCGGAGACGACGGAGCTGTCGCGCGCGACGCTCGCACGACGTACCGACTCGCGCGAAGGGTGGGAGGTCGTGGAGCATCGCGCGGTCTCGCGACACCAGCACGTCGTGCACCGGACCTCTGGTGAGAAACCCAGCATCCACAAGGCCCTCGGGGGCGTCGCCCACGTCCTTTGCGCTGTGAAGCGCAACGTCGATGCGCCCCTTTACAAGGGCCGCATCGATCTCATCGCTGAAAAACCCGGACGGAATGTCAGTCGTGGTGCGATCACGATCGCCAGCCGTTTCGATCGCAACGAAGGAAACGTCGATGCCGCGTGGCGCGAGTAGGGCGGCAAGTAGTTCGACCTGACGACGCGAAAGTGCCGAACCCCTGGCCCCTACCCGCACGCTCTTCGACGAACCGGTCGCGCGCCGTGCAGCGCGTTCGACCGCAGCGCCGACGACATCGAGGTCACCCAGGGGATCAAGCAGAACGATGTGACGCCAGCGATTGAGGGCTGCAGCCGCGCGATGCACCCGTTCGGGAACGTCGAGCTGGGTGTGCGGTCCCCCACCGAGGAGCCAGGGAAGGACAATGAGGGTCGGAGCTGGTCTTGCCATGCCGAGTGCGACCTCGACATCAGGCGAATCGTCGAGGAAACCCAGACATGTGTCGATTCCCAGCGCCGCGGCCAGTGTCCTGGTGATCGTGCGAGCGGTGGTTCCGCTCCCGGCATCGCGAGCGGTGCCATGAGCGACACAAAGCACGGAGGAGGATGCCGGGTCAATCCCGTGCTCGACCAGCGTCGCCCTCAAATGGGCGATGGCACCCTCGGCGATCTCCGGGGTCGCGCCCAGCACTTCGGAGATGATCACATCACCTCCTCCACCGGATGCTCTCAACGTCTCGCGCATGGAGCGTGCATGAAAACCGTTGCTTGCGAGCATGGGCACAACGACGCGCCGAGTGCCCTGTGCTTCCCGAATCGCGAGGCCGATGTCGGGCGAGCCTTTCCGGAAGGCAGGTCGAACCCGTGCGCCGACCATCGTGCGTTCGAGGTGGCGGGCGATGGCGATCACGCCCTCGTTCGAGGGCGACCCATCACCGGCGCCATGCGCCGCGAGGATGATAGTCACGCCGATCACGCTGCGCTCCCGGGTGCGGTCATACTCAGGGCCTCTCTGTGCGCAACCGCGACCCGGAGGCGCTGCATCGTCAGTGGCGCCATCCGGCCGATGACTGCCTCCGCGTCGGCCACGCCCGCGACCGCGTCATCAGCCTGGGCCAGCGCACCGAGCTCGATGCGTGTGACGACCGCGCCGAGCGCCGGGTCGACGTTAGGCAGCGAGCCGAGGTCGATGAACACCTTGCTCGACAGGCGGCCTGCAGCCTCGCTGGTGATTACAGGCTGCTCGACACGTAGCGCCCCCACGACGGCGTCAAAGCGACCGCCCAGCTCGAGGAAATGCTCGAGTGTCCGGGCGAATGCCTCGATCGGCCTGGCGATCCGGTGGGCGCGCACACCATCCCGCCCGATGATGGTCAGCCGGTAGGACGGAACGCGCGCGAGCTTGCGCGCGACAGCCTGTCCGAGAGATCCCGTGCCAAGGATGGCGATGTGCGCGACTGGTTGATCACTCAGCAGATCCGACAGGCAGCGGCACACGGCTTCGGGCCACGAGCGCGCGCTGCCGAGCGGCGTTTCGCGGCGCACGCGCCGTCCGGCGCGGATGGCGTCAGTGAACGCCACGCGCAGCGCCGGGCCGATGGTGCCGGCCGCCGTCGCATCGGTGAGCGCCTGCCGGACCTGCCCGAGGACCTCGGTCTCTCCAACGAGCCTCGACTCGAGACCCGCGGCGACGCGCAAGAGGTGTCCGATAGCTGCTTCGCCCGCGAATCGCTCGCATGCTTCGGAAGCCGGGGCAATGTGCCTAGCACAAAAGGTGTAGAGCTCCCGCCTCTGGCAGGTTTCGAGGATGGCCGCTTCGCCGCCAGCGCGCAAGACGTCGGATCGCGCGCGAGCGAGCGCGAAACTCGCGCCGACGTTCTCGCCGCGCCTTCGATCGACGAAATCCACAGCGAGCCAGCTCACCTGACCGGACGCTCCTGAAACGTCGCGAGCGTCGGCAGTTCGCGACCCGTAAGAAGGTGACGGGGTGCACGTGGTCCCATGGCCCGCTGATACCAGTCTCCGAGTGCTTCGCCGGGCGCCCGGCCCGACGCCCAACCTGAGAGCAGCGGGTCGACCGTTTCGGCGATCTTTTCGAGCCTGACGTCGGCCGCGAACAGGTCGGCGAGCCGATCGCCACGTATACCTCCTCCGACGAAGATGTGGTAAACGCCCGGGCGCCGACCGACGAACCCGATGTCGGCGCTGTAGGGCCGCGCACAGCCATTGGGGCAGCCTGTCATGCGTACCACGATAGGCGCATCGAGGACTCCGAGCTGCGCCAGCCGGTCGTCGAGCGCGGTGACGACGGCCGGGAGTGCCCTCTCGGCGTCGGCAAGTGCGAGGCCGCAGGTGGGTAACGCCGGGCAGGCCATGGAGTGTCTGAGCGCCGGGGCCGGGGTGGATCGCGCTTGCACCCCGTGTTTAGCGAGCAGTTCGAAGGACTCTTCGACCTGCGAGGACGTCAGATCGGTCAGCAGCAGGCTCTGCATCGGTGTGAGCCGGATACCCGATCGGACGCTGGCAATGACCTCGCGGAGGCCGCGGCGCAGTTTCACATCGCCACGATCGTTGATGCGCCCGTTCTGCACGAAGATCCCGACGAAGTAGCGCCCGTCACCCTGCTCGTGCACGCCGTGATAGTCGAACTGCGCCGCGGGGTTGACTTCCACGGGTGGAGCAAGCTTGAATGGCACGCGTTGAGCGAGTGCGGCGCGAAAGCGCTCGATGCCCCACTCCTCGACGAGGTACTTGAGTCGCGCCGCCTTGCGATCATGACGATTGCCTTCGTCGCGATAAAGTTCGCAGACCGCACGGACCGCCGCGACAGCATACTCCGGACCAAGGAAAGCCACAGGAGTCGCCAGGCGCGCGAAGGTCGCGGCCTTCTGGTGCGTCATCCCGAACCCGCCGCCGGCGAGAAGATTCCAGCCCCGGACCGGATCAACTGGGGGGCCATCGGTGATCGCCATGACGCTGCAGTCGTAGGCGAAAATGTCGATCGAGTTGTCGCGATCGACGCCGACGCCGACCTTGAACTTCCGCGGCAGGTAAGTCGGACCGTACACCGGCTCGGCGTCGCGCGTGTCGGAGACACGCTCTCCGTCGAGCCAGATCTCGACATACGCACCCGTTCCCGGCTTCAGCTCCCGGGCGATGTCGGTCGCGACCTGCTGCACGGTGTGATGCACGCCGTCGTTGAAAGGTGCACAGGTAGCCATGACATTGCGTGACACATCACCGCACGCCGCGAGCGTGGACAGCGCCACTTCGTTCACGCGCGCAATGAGCCCCTTGAGGTTTCCCTTCGGGACACCATGGTACTGGATGCTCTGTCGCGTTGTGAGGCGCAACGTGCCGTTGCCAGCCGTGTCGGCGAGGTCGTCAAGCGCGAGGTACTGATCCGCAGTCAGCTTGCCGCCAGGAATCGTCAGACGGATCATCATCTGCCACGCCTTGTCACGCGGCTCTTCGCGTTTGACACGCTGGTCGCGATCGTCCTGCTGATAGATCCCGTGAAACTTCAGGAGCGCAACGTTGTCCGCACCGAAGTTCGGCGACCCATCATGCACTGCATCGCGCAACGTTCCGCGGAGCCCGTCGCTCGCGCGCTTGATCTCTTCGACGTGATGGACGTCTCGCCCGGTCTCGATATCGCTCATACGGCCGCCCTTCCCGACACGTGCAGGCCGCACTCGGCCTTGTCGCGTCCGGCCCACCTGCCCTGGCGGCTGTAGCTGGTGATCGTCGCACCCGGTACCGCGGACGTGCAGTGCGTGCAGCCAATTGACGGGTAGCCGCGCTCGTGCAGCGAGTTATAGGGCACGTTGTTGCGCTGCACATAGTCCCAGACGTCCTGGCGTGTCCAGTGCGCCATGGGACTCACCTTCACGAGATCGAAGATGTCGTCCCACCCCACGAAGGGAACGCTGGCTCGCCCGGCGCTCTGACCGCGGCGAATGGCCGTGATCCACACATCGTGCGCGCCGAGCCACGCGCGCATCGGGTCGACCTTTCGAATGCGGCAGCACGCGTCAGGATCGCGATCCCACAGGCGCGGCCCGTGGTCGCGCGCCTGCTCTTCCGCTGAGTAGTTCACGCCGATGTTCAGGAAGGTCAGGTGCGGATATCGACGCACCATGCGATCCCTGAGGGATAGAGTCTCGGGGAAGAGAAAATGCGTATCGATGTAAGCGACACGGAGTGGCACGCCGGTGCGCGCGATCATGTCAAGGAGCGCGCAGCCTTCCATGCCGAAGGCAGTGGTGATCCCGATGCGCCACGTCGCGAATCGGGCCAGGGTCCAGCGAACGATCTCGTCCGGCGAACGGTCGCCAGGAACTTCGGCGTCGACGACGGGAAGAGCCAGGGATTGACCGGTAGGTGACGACATGGGCGAGCCTCGGTGGACGCTCCGCCTCATCAACGAGATGTCGTCCCTTTGCCATCGGCTGACCCGACGACTACGGATACGAGTGAGCCCGATGACCATGCGGGCCGCCGGGCTCTCGCGTTTTAGCACCTTTTTTTACGTGGCGGCAATAGGCGGCAAATCACCACGACAATCGACTGCGCAAGACAGGCTAACGACGCTCGCACTGAACTGTCAAGAGGGTCGATCAAGTCGGAGGGGCCTAACGATAAGACAGGTGGGCTGCCACCTGGACCCGGCGAGGGGCTCCAGTCAGGGCCGAAAAGGGGCGTCGAACGTCGAGGCCAGTCGCAAACCGCCAGGGCATGATCGCGAAGACGTGGCCCTGAAAAGAGGATCCGCGCCTGCCATCCTGTTGCCGCGTCAGCGGTAAAGCTTCTGCATCATCTGCGCGAACTGGTCGAAGTACATCGCCTGCGGACCGTCAGACAATGCCTTCCCGGGCTCAGGGTGGAACTCGACGATGATCCCATGAGCCCCCACGGCTTTCGCCGCCAGCGAAAGAGGCTCAACCAGATCGCGCCGCCCGACGGCGTGCGAAGGATCGACGATGACGGGCAGGTGAGTCAGTTCGCGCAGCACCGGCACTGCGCTGAGATCCAGAGTGTTGCGCGTCGCGGTCTCGAAGGTGCGAATGCCGCGCTCGCAGAGGATTACCTGCTGATTGCCCCCAGCCAGAATGTACTCAGCGGCCTGCAGCAGTTCGTCCAGTGAGTTCATCAGCCCACGCTTCAGCAACACAGGACGGTGCGCGTCGCCGACCGCCCTCAACAGGCTGAAGTTCTGCATGTTGCGAGCCCCGATCTGCAGTACATCTGCCTGCTTGGACACGGCATCGACCTGCTCAGGCGCCATCACCTCGGTAATTATGGGCAGCCCGTGTCTCTGCCCGGCGGCCTTCATCATCGCCAGGCCCTCGAGTCCCAGCCCCTGAAACGCATACGGCGAGGTACGCGGCTTGAAGCAACCGCCGCGCAAGAGTGCGGCACCGTGCCGGGCGGACCATTCGGCACACTGTTCGATCTGGCTTTCAGATTCAACCGAACATGGACCGGCCATCACGATGAAACCATTGCCGCCGATTCTCGCTCGCCCGACCTCGATTATCGTGTCCTCCTGCTTGTGGGCCCGACTCGCCAGCTTCCACGCCCTGTTCGCGACCAGCGACGTCGACGCAGGCCGAGCCGCCGGTTCCGTGAACCCGGCCTGAGCCATCACGGCGACCGGCACGTCGGTCGGTGGCAGGCGGTCACACGGGTAGCAGCCCAGCACTCGCAGCAGACGAGTACAGCGCGTGATTGCGTGCAGTGCATCCACGAAGCGCTCGCTATCGACGTTGCCCTCGGCATCGACGAAGAACATCATCTGCCAGGGTTCACCTTGCATCGGACGCGACTCGATGCGCGTCAGGTTGATATCGCGGTCGCGAAACGCCTGCAAGGCGTCGACCAGGGCGCCGGCGCGCTGCCAGGTGCAGAAAAGCAAGGACGTTTTGGCCGGCACCGACTCTCGCACCGACGCGCGCGATCGCGACAACACGATGAATCGGGTCTCGACATCAGTGGCGTTGGCGATCCCCTCGGCCAGCAGGACGAGACCGAAAGCCTGGCCGGCCGCCTCGGACGCCACTACAGCCAGGTGATCGGGGTCGGCAGCGACGGTCTTCAGGCCTTCTGCAGTGCTGTCGCAGAAATGCACCGGCAAGCGGTGAGACTGCAGGAAGTTCTGACACTGCGCCAGCGACTGTGGATGGCCCAGTACACGGGCTACGGCAGGCAGCGAAGTGCCTGGTCTGGCAAGCAGACAGTGTTTGACCGCGAGGTAGTGTTCGCCGACGATATAGAGGTCGCCCTCCCGCAGCAGATCGTAGACAGGGCTGATTGCACCGGTGATGCTGTTCTCGATCGGCAGCACCGCATAGTCGACTTCACCACGGCGCAACAACCCGACGACATCGTCGAACTGTTGTCCTGCCACGGCTTGATACTGGCTGTCCGCAAAACAGGCCTGCGCAGCAGCAGCACTGTAGGAACCGTCGCCACCCAGCACGGCAACGCGGGTAGCCTTGGGTGGCGGCTGCAGCGAGTTGCGCTGGGTGCGCAGCGATTCCTCAATCACTGTCTGGAACACTTTGGTCACGAAGCGCGGATTCAGGCCCAGCGCCTGGGCCTGCCTGACATGGTGGCTGAGCAGGGAGCGCTCGCGCTCCACGTCACGAAGGGGCAGAGCCGAGTCTTCTTTTCTCTCCAGCACTGCCCGGGCGAATTCCTGTCGCTGCGCGAGCAACTCCAGCAGTTGCGTGTCGAGTGCGCTGATGCGCTCGCGCAGTTCACCGAGCGGCGGGACGGAATGGCTCATCGGAGCAAGCTCCAGGATCGAGGTAACAGGTGCCGGACAAAAAAAAAACTCCCCGGAGTTGGGGAGGTTGTGGAATCGTCAGCGACTTCGCGTACGCGCCTACAGGCTCCCCCGGGTTCGGTTTGCATATTCAAAGAATCCAGGGCTGGCCGGGGAGATCATGCCTCAAAGTAGTGGTGGCGAAACCCGGCAGTCAACGGGAGTGCCGCATCCGGGATCAGTCATAACCGTGGCATTGACCCGCGCTTTGCCCCGGAATCCACCCTGCGGACAGTGGAGCCCTGAGTCGCGGCACGGCGCCTTCAAGCTTGCAAGACGGAATCGGCACGCGTGAAATCTCCGGCGCACGGCGTGAGCAAGACAACGAGTCCCGGGCGCTGCAGGGTTGACTCCGAACCTTCGGCCGACTCAGCGTACCAGAGGCTTGTCAAGAATGTCCCAACCATAGGCCGCGGACACCCTTGCCTCGATCTCGCCCATCAACTGACCGCCACCGTCACCATTGATCATGATCACGAACCCGTATCCCTTGCGCAGGTGGGCAACCATGTTGCACACAAAGCCCCAATTGCCGCCGGAATGGCTGAAGTACCAACCCTCCCCGCGGCGTTGTACCTGCAAGCCAACAGCATAAGGCCCCACACCAACAGGCGACGTGAGTTCTTTCGCCATCGCCTGCGACAGCGCCGTGGTTCTCCGGCCGGCCACCGCCAGTTGTACCTCGATCAGGAACCGCGCCAGGTCCGATGGCGTGGTCCACAAACCAGCCGCTGCCTGCTCGGGATATACGTGCCAGGGCGTTCCCATCGACCGCCCGGCGCCGTTGTGCGCCCGTGCCGCCCGGGGACGATGGGTCTCGGGTACCGGCTGCTCGAACGTGCTGTGAGTCATCCCGGCCGGATCGAGTACCTCCCGCTCCATGAGTGCAGCGAACGGGGTTCCGGTGACATCGGTGAGCGCCATTTGCACGATCGTCGTCCCTCCACCCGAATACTTGAAGGCCGTCAGGGGAGGCCGGACAAAGTTCACCGGCCCCACATTCGAAGGCTTTTCACCCAGAATGATCTGCGGCAACGTCGGCATCGGCTGGTTGGGCGCATATCCGGGAAATCCGAATCCGTCGTCACTGCCGGAAGTGTGCGAAAAGAGGGACCGCAGCGTCACCGGTGACGGGCCCGTCTTCTCATTACGAGGGACCTTCCACGAGCGAAGCAGCTCATTGACATCGGTGTCGAAGGTGAACTTCCCTGCCTGCACGAGACGGGCGGCCGCGAACGCTGTGACAGGTTTGCTGATCGACGCTGCCTGAAAAAGCGTCGCCGTGTCCACCATCCGCCCCGTTTCGGCGTCAGCAACTCCGTAACCCTTCGCCCAGTGAACACGAAAATCCCTGATCACAGCGATGCTGACGCCCGGTACCCGAAACCGCTGCATCAGCTCGGCGATCGTGTAACCGTCCAGACCCTGACGATCTGGAAGCTGCCGGGCTTCGATGCGCGCAACGTAGGTCGCAGGGTCGTCGTCGCGAACAAGCCCTTGCTGCGCTGCAGCGATCGACGAGGACAGGATCGATGCAAGGACGGCAGAGCAAAAACGCCGCCAGCTATTCATGCCGCGATTCATCCAATCACCTCTCTGTAGAGCCTGCGAAGGTTGCGGCCCATGATTCCCGCTACATCATCCGAGCCGAGCCCGCGCCTCACCAGGCCATCCCACACGACCTCCATGCGGCGCGGCCCGTTCAACTCATCAATGAAATAGGGAAGCTCGCTGTCGTTGACCTGGCTCCCCTCCTCCCGCTTGAGTTCCGCGATGTACTCCGGCGTCAGCCTGATCACCCGGTGGTCACGGTCGCTTCCAATACAGACGTGCTCCGCGCCGGCCACGCGGACAGCGTGAACGATATGGTCGAAGTAGGCGTGAAGGTTGTCGCTCTTCTTCGTCGTCAGGAAAGGCCGCATCTGGCAGATGCCGACCAACCCCCCGCGCACGGCCAGTGCGCGGAGGTTCTCATCCGTAGTGTTGCGGCGGTTCTGGTGCACAGCCATGCAAGCGGTGTGTGAAACGATCACCGGAGACCGCGAAACCTCAATCGCCTCCGCCATGGTCTGCATGTTTGCGTGCGAGAGATCGATCAACATCCGCAGGCGGTTCATTTCGGAGATCAACTCGCGGCCAAACGGAGTGACACCGCCTGTCTCCCAGCAACCAACACCAGCCTCGTTTTTCGTGTTGTAGGTGAGCTGGCAGCTGGCAAGCCCCATCCGGTGAAACATCGTCACTCGGTCGAGCGACTTTCCGAACTGCACCGTGTTCTGAAAGAGGTAATAGACCGCCAGCTTGCGCTGGCTGCGCGCCCGGTCCAGATCCGCGACCGAAGTTGCCTTGACGAAGTACTGAGGACTGCGGACCAGGTACCGGTCGTGCTCCAGCAGCGAATCGACGGCCAGGGCCAGGGCTTCGGCGCCCTCCGGCTTGGGGTCACAAAGGGTAATCGTGATCGAGTCCATGCCCGAGCCCAGCATGTCACGAATGATGGAGTCGGTGTATTCGAAGCGGAGCTCGCCCATTGCGTCCATGATCAATCGGTCGGCCAGCTGCCGGGACTGCGCCAGCCGCGGCGCCGTGGTGGCGGTCCGGCTCGGGCCGGGGGGGAGGGCAGCGGCGAAAGCACCAATGGCGGTGCCGTGGACAAAGTCTCTGCGGTTCATGATCGAATGCTCGCGGGAGACATCACCTTCGGCCCTCGGCGCCCAATTGGCAAGGGCGTGCCACGGGGTAGATTGGCGCCAGTCAACACAAGGGGACAAATGACACGCGAGTTCCGATCGACCCTCCTGCGCGTGATGGCGATGCAGATCGCAGCGCTGCTGGCGCTGGCGGTCCTCCAGTTCGTCTACCATCGTTAGGCAGGCGGGAGCCGCCACTCACCCGAAGCCAGCAACTCGTGCATCCGTTCGACTGGGCAATTGTCATCGCGTACCTCCTCTATGTCGTGATCGACGGGATCCGCCGCTCGCGGGGCACGACGACCGTCGAGGGCTACTTCCTTGCCAACCGCAATATCCCCTGGTGGGCGGTAGGACTTTCGGTGATGGCGACCCAGTTGTCGGCGGTAACGATGATCGGGACGACCGGACAGGGCGCTACCGACGGAATGCGGTTCCTCCAGTTCTACTTCGGGCTTCCGGTGGCGATGGTCATCCTCGGCGTGACGCTGGTGCCATTCCTGCACCGGGCAAAGGTCTACACCGCGTACGAGTACCTCGAGCGCCGCTTTGACGCGAAGACGCGGTCACTGACGAGCTTTCTCTTTCTGGTATCGCGCGGCATGTCATGTGGTGCGATCATTTCGGCACCGGCAATCGTCATGTCGGCCATCTTCGGCTGGGACGTAACCTTGAGCGTGGCCCTGATCGGGATTCCGACAGTCATCTACACGATGATCGGGGGTGTGCAGGCAGTGACGTGGGCCGATGTCAAGCAGATGATCCTGATCGTTGGAGCGCTGGCCGTGCTGGTGGTGGTCCTGCTGGTCAGGCTCCCCGTTTCGCCCGATGAAGCGATGACACTGGCGGGTGCCGCTGGCCGACTGCGCGTCTTCGACTTCAGCTTTACCCTGAACGAGACGTACACGTTCTGGTCAGGAATCATCGGCGGCACCTTTCTGATGCTTTCCTACTTCGGCACTGACCAGAGCCAGGTGCAGCGCTACCTGACGGCACGGTCCGTGGACGAGGCGCGCAGTTCGCTGCTGATGAGCGCCTACTGGAAGATCCCGCTCCAGGCCCTGATCCTGCTCATCGGTGTTCTCGTTTTTGTCTATTACATCTTCCAGCGCCCGCCCGTGCTCTATAACCCGGCGCAGCGCGCGAGTGTCGAGGAGGTGGCCGCCGACGAATACCGCGCCGTCGAGGCGCGTTACGCCGTGGCCCTCGAGGCCAGGGAAGCTGCAGCCCGGCAACTGGCCGAGGCGCGCCGATCCGGTGGCGATCTCGAGTCCGCGCGCACCCAGTTCAGGGAAACCGAGTCGGTGGCCAGTGGAGTGCGAAGCGATGCGCTGGCACTCGTGCAACGCGTGACCGGTGAATCCCCACGGGACGTCAACTACGTGATTCCCAGCTTCGTCCTGAACGAGTTACCTATCGGCTTTATCGGTGTTTTCATCGCCGCGGTACTGGCCGCGGCCATGTCCAGCATCGCCGCCGAGCTCAACTCGCTGTCGACGGCAACGGTCATCGATTTCTACCGGCGATGGTTCAGGAAGGAAGACACCGAAGAACGGACGCTGCGCGTCTCCAAGCTGGCAACGCTGTTCTGGGGGCTGTTCGCCTGCGCCGTGGCGACCCAATCAGCGACCCTCGGGTCGCTGATCGAGGTTGTGAACAGATACGGCTCGTTCTTCTACGGATCGATCCTCGGCGTCTTCCTGCTGGCGATGAACAGGCGGGCGACGGCGACGGGGGCGTTTTTCGGCCTCATGGCGGGGATGGGGACGGTGGCATCCGTCTCGTTCGGAGCGCCAGGGGTGTCATTCCTCTGGCACAACGTTATTGGGGCCCTGACGGTCTTTCTGGTGGGGATGGCGCTCTCTGTCGCCGGGGCCAGAGATTATACTGACGGACGAGCAGGATGAGCGGGAGCAGAGGGCGAAGAGGGCGAAGATGAAGAGGATGAAGAGGATGAAGAGGATGAAGAGGATGACGAGGAGGGCGAAGGTGACGAGGAGGGCGAGGATGACGAAGAGGACGAGGAGGGCGAACTCGAGGTTCGCTTCCAACCGCTGGTAGCATCACGTGCACCATGAATATCAGGCGCGTTGCAGTTGGCTTCATCAGTCTGGCTGTCGCCTTGAGCACGGCGCCTGCCCAGCGGACTGGCACATCCCAGTTCAGCCTTCCGGGCCGCAATGTCGCGCTCCTGATCGGGACCGACCTCTACTCTGCGACCCGCGAATGGGCACGCCTCTCGAGCCCGGTTCTCGACGCAACCACGATCGCGCGATCGCTCGCTGGCGATTTCAGGTTCGACACCACCGTCGTCCGCAACGCCACCAAGGACGAAGTGATCCGCGCCATTGTCGATCACGGCAAGAGGGCAACCTCGGCTGACGACTGGAGCCTCGTCTTCATAGCCGCCCACGGATACTTCGACGACGATCGCAGTCAGGGATATCTGGTTTTCAGGGACTCGAGGCCACGCGATAGCGACGTCTCGCGCAGCAGCTACCTCTCCCTCACCGAGTTGCGCGGCATCGTCGAAGGATTTCGCGCGGGCCACGTACTGCTCGTCATCGACGCCTGCTATGCCGGCACCATCGATCCAGACATCCGATTTGGAACCGACAGATCTGAACGCACCACGAGCGGCGACATTACTTCGTCCCTGCTGAGGCGCAGCCAGTACAAGTCGCGCATCTACCTTACGTCAGGAGGAAAGGAGTACGTCCCCGACGGTCGTCCGGGAGCACACTCACCGTTCGCCGCCAGCCTACTCGGCGCCCTGCGAGAGGCGAGCAGTGACGGCAGAGCGCTTACCTTCAGCCAGATCGTCGGGTACATGGCGGAGCGAGGTCTCGAACCCCTCCCTCGGCACAACGTCTTCAGGGGCCATGAACCCGGAGGCGATTTTGTGCTCGTTCCGCGGAGCTTCAGCGCCAGCGCGCCCGCGCGCCCGATGGTGGCTGTCGACGAACCTGCCCCCACCCGGGGTTCGGTAAATCCGGCACCTTCGCGGCCACCTCCACCCCGGCCATCCTCGGTCGCCGGCAGGCAGGTGGTGCTGAGAGTCGAAGTGACCGCCGGCCGGGACAACAGATCAGATGCGGCTGATGCGCGGGCGGCGGTGGCGTCCCGGGTACACGCGGCACTGGTCGAACGGGGATTCTCGAGTATCCATCAGGCGGCCGCTGGTTCCGTCACCACCGGAGCCTGCGCGGGGCGACAGGCGCGATGCGTCACAGTAACACTGAGAGTGACTCCAACGATCGCCAACAACAGGCAGACCGTGGACGTCAGCTACCTGGCCGTGGCCAACGATACGGAGCAGACGCTGGCCGCAGAGACCGGCCGTGCCGGGCCGTTCGCCATGGATGTACCGTCGAACCGCGTGGTGGAGCGCGCAGTCGACTCGAAGCTCTCCACCTTCCTCGACGCCCTCGTCGCAGGTCTGCAGCGATGACCATGCTGCGGGGACCGCTCGCGCTGATCAGCGCCGCCACCGCCGCCGCTCTCGGCTCCGCGTCCGACACATCACGCGGAAGCAGCACCTTGGTGCTGCCGCCAGCGAACCCGGCGACGTACCTAACGAGGAATGAGGCGCCCATTCAGGGTCATCACTACTACGTCGCGGATGTGGTTGGGGACTGGGAAGTGCTCGGAGAGCAGGGTGGAGCCGCAACTAACCTCGGGCCACTGGCGAAGCTGCGGCCCACGGCGCGGGTGAGATACACGGGACCACGCGACGCGGAAGCCACAGCGTTGCTCGTCATACGTGACCCAAGGTCACTGGGCAAGGCGACCATCCGGTGCAGCGGCGGAACGTCCTGCAGCAGACCATTGGAGCTGGTGAAGGTCCGTTTCGAGAGGAGGGGAGCTGCCGTGCCGGCAGGCACAGGCGCGCTGTACGCCGCGGTCGCCGAGCGCGACGCGATGCGGCAGCGGATCAGGCTGGTCGGAGCACGGGGCCAGGGCACAACGGCTGGACTGGACGCCGATGTCCTCGTCATGGTCGACGACCGTGGCTCGGTCGACCTCGCAGCCCTTCGGTCAGCGATTGCGCCGAGTGGCGGTTGGGTTGCGAGGTTCTGCACGCTGGCAGCCGGCGCAGACGCCGACGAATGTCTGGCGTCGAGGAGGCTCCTCGCCACGGACTGCGAGTCGGCAGCGCCGAAATGCACGCCGGGGGTCACAGGAGCAGTCCGGGTTGACGTCTTCATCAGAGAGCGTGCGATGCTGTCGTCGGTTGCGATCGCATCGGGTTTCGCGGTGCTGGTGCCGGCCGGGGAGCAACGCGCGGCCATGGCTGAGCGCGATCGCCTGCTTTCCCCGATCAGGCCCGAGCGGGGAACGATGTCAGCCGAGGAGTGGAGAGCCCTGCTCGCGGCGGCGGCGATGGCGGTGGAGTCAGCGAGCCGCTGACATGCCAGGACGCATCCTGCGGGCGGTGTTCTCGCGGGAATTCGGCTGGTACCTGCTGTCGTGGAAGTTCCTCGTTTGGTTCCTGGCAATCAAGGCGCTGATGGTCCTCTTCGAGAGGCATCCGGTGCTGCAACGTGCCAACCTCGGCGGGTTCGACGCGGCGATGACATCGAGCAGGTTGAGGGAGGCCTCGCGAACTGTTGTCGTCGCGATCACCGAAGATGACGTCGCCAGGTATTTCGCCAATACCCGGCCGGTCCCACCGGAGTCCCTGCTGAGAGTAGTTGGAGAAATCGCAAAACTGGAGCCGGCAGTCCTGGTCGTCGACGTCTTTACCGACGGTCCTGAATACAGGAACAGGAGGTTGCCGGTATCGCAGACGTCGATCGTGTGGGCGAGGAGCGCAGATACGCTGCGTGGGGCGGTGCTGCCGGCGCTGGGAGGCCGCACTGACGTACCAGTCCGCTCAGGCTTCGCGGCGATGCTGGCCGAAGAGGATGGGTTGGTGCGGCGCGTCAGGCTGCGCTTTTCAGCCGGGCCCACCAGCAGGGATATAGAGTCGCTCCCGCTGGCCGCGGTCATGGCCTGTCCTGCGGCTCGGCACCCGTGGTGCCGGCTCTCCCCCCGGATACCTCAGGACACCAACTCGATCGCTCTGCGCACATACTCGCGAGTGCCGCCGTTTTTCGCCCTGGAGGATGTGATGGCTGCGGCAGCCGCCGGGATGACCGACTCGCCGCTTGCCGGAAAGGTGGCAGTCCTGGGCTTCGCCGACGGCAGCGACCGACTGGCCACTCCCCAGGGCATCAGGGCGGGCCCGGAGGTCGTGGCCGATGCCGTCGAAGGGCTGGTCGACGCCCGAGGACCGATCAGGCGAATGCCCGGCCGGCTCTCTTTTCTCATAGACCTCGCCGCCGCGATTCTGGTGATGGCGGTTCAGTTCAGCCTCCGGCACCGCCCGCAGATGGCGGCGCTGTTCACCCTGGCGGCCATCCTCGTAGCGTGGTTCCTGTCGAGGCTGGTTCTGATCTGGCCAGGTTACTGGACCAGTGTGGTGCCAGTGATGATGGGGATCTGGCTCGAACAGCTGCTCGAGGAGATCAAGGGGAAGCCCAACCCAAAGGGGCCCCCAGCATGGACACAATGGCTGCTCGCCAAATCGCGCCCTGCGAGTCATCATAGAGGTGTCGAGGAAAAGGTCTGACCATGCGCAATCCATTTGTATTTCCGACTCTGGCCCTGTCGGTTCTGTTCGCGGCCGCGGCATCGGACGCGTCCGGGCAAAGCGGAGACATAAGCCTGGCTGTGCTCCCGTTTGGTGTCCTGCCCGGAGCATCAGCTGCTCAACGGAGCGCGCCCGCGCTGAGCCAGGAAGTGGTAACGGTCGCCGGAGAATCGGGGCTCTACACGATTATCGATCGAAGCGCAGACCGGCAAATCGAGGAAGAGCTTCGGAACGCGGAGAGCTTCCGCAACTTCGACAGCCGTGTGCAACTCAACACCACCGGCAGACTCAATGCAGCTGTGCTGTTGATGGGTGTGGTCGAGGAACAAACTATCGACATCAACCGGCCAACGAAATCAGGCGAGCGAGCAACCTACTCGGCGAGGCTTGGTCTCCGCGTCAAACTTGTGAAGACCGAGACCGGTGAAGTGATCAAGAGCGCCTTCTTCACGCTCAGGAGCGGTAGCCAGGCATCGCAGATCGCGAAGGATCGCGGACTGGACAGGATCATTCCCAAGTCGATCCAGGACGCCGTTTCGCGCAAGATCGACGAAAAGGTCAATACAGAAGCTGCGAAACAGGGCGCCGACATGCTCGCCTACTCTCAGGAGGAAGCGATCAGGAGTGCAGCGTCATCGCTCAGGAAGCCGCTGAGCGAGTTTCTGCAGAACTCGTACGGAGCGGTGGTGGCTGCGAGCCGGCGGAAGGGTTCAGGAAGCTGACCGGTGTGCTGCTTTCAGGCGGCGACAACTGCCTCGCGGCGGGTCCCTGATTCGCGACGCAGCCACGCTTCCAGAACGTAGAGGTACCAGAGCCGTTGAGGCACCGCCCCACGCGCCAGCGACGCGTTGAAGTCACGCATGAGGGAACCGTGGTGGATCCAGCCGTCGGATTCAAGGAGTGAGCCGCTGAAGTGGGCGCGCACGTCGTCGGCCCACTTGCCTCCCAGCCAGCGTTCGACAGGAATGGAGAAACCACGCTTGCTCCCCGCGGCGACTCGCCGGGAGATGCGACGGCCGGCCAGCTCGCGCAAAACGGCCTTGAGAGTTCCGTCCCTCAGCAGTGTCTCGAACGGCAGTCGGCTGGTGAACTCCCAGATTCCCGGATCGAGAAAGGGGGACCGTGCCTCGAGAGCGTGGAACATCGTCGACCCGTCCACCTTGACGAGATATTCTGAGACAAACTGGTGGTCGCGGTCGTAATCGAGGTAGGTCTGCAGGAGGTCGCGGGCGGCCGGCACTGACCAGGGGATGCCGCGGGCCGGTGCTGCAAGCCCAGCGAGCCTTTCGCCTGCCATCCCGAGTTTGGCAAGCTTCGGCAATCCGTCGGTTGCCGAGAGGAATGCGCCGAGGCCGCCGACGTGATAGTCGATGAAGTGTCGCAGCCGGCGGGCATTGCCCTCGACGGGCAGGACACCGCGGAGTGAGCGCCAGAGCGCTGTTGCTCCTCCCGGAAGCAACCGGGCAGCACGCTGGATGTTGAGCATCATCCGATGGCGGTCATAACCGAGGAAGGCGTCGTCACCACCGTCACCGGTGAGCAGGACCTTGATCGGCGACTCGGCGATCGCCCGGGACAGACGCAACATGCCGAGTGCCGATGAACAGGCAAAGGGTTCGCCGTAGGCGTTGATCAGCTCGTCGATCATCGGGCGGTCCATGCCGCTCATGGGCAGGACCTGGTGCCTGATGCCGATCTCGCGTGCAGTGGCGACTGCATCGCTGCTTTCGTCTTCGGGGTCACCGGGAACAGCAACCGAATAGGCGGTGATGTCGGCGCCGAGTGTCTTGATCGCCCAGCAGACCAGGGCCGAATCGATGCCGCCGCTGAGAAGCGCGCCCACGGGGACGTCGGCGAGGAGTCGTTTGCGGGTGGCCTCGAGCAGGAGTTCACCCGCGTCTTCGACAACCGATGAAAAGGGGGCGGGTGATCTGCGGTCGGGGAACAACGACCAGAAACTGCGCTGGTGAAGCCGTTCGCCATCGAACTCGACGATAGTGGCCGGCGGTACCTTGGCCACTCCCGTGTAGATCGAGCGCTCTTCGGTGATGTAGCCGTATTCGATGAAGTCCACCACGGCACCGGCTTCGAGCTCGCCAGCCCATCCCGCGGCGCGGAGGGCACGGGCGGTGGAGGCGAAGGCGAACCCGCGACGGTCGTTGACGTAGTAGAGAGGCTTGACGCCCAGTCTGTCCCTGACCAGGAAAAGACGGCGACTGCGCTCGTCCCAGAGGGCGAAGGCAAACATGCCGTCGAGGCGACGTGTCAGTGCGTCAATGCCCCACTCGCGGTATCCGTGGAGTATGACCTCGGTATCGGTCTGGCTGACAAACGAAACTCCCTTGCCGGCGAGTTCGGCGCGCAGGTTGTGGAAGTTGTAGATCGCACCATTGAACACCAGACCGATCTGACCGTCGGGAGAAAGCATCGGCTGGTGGCCGAGTGCCGAGAGGTCGAAGATCGCGAGACGGCGGTGCCCGAGCAGCGCGGTGGGCCAGTGGTGGATGCCGGAGCTGTCGGGACCGCGCCGGGCGAGTGAATCGGTCATCGCTCTGAGCGCGCTACCCGACTCGGCGGCGCGGCCCGAGGTCGGGGACGCTGATGAGAAAGGGGTGACGATTCCCGCTATTCCGCACATCGATGTTGAAGGTACGCGCGCCAGGGTGGCGACGGGATGGGTGGCAGCAACGCAAATAGACGATCTGGATGCCGCCGACGGCAAACGGGGCTATAATCGCGACATCCTGACCGGATCAGTCTTATGCGCAAGTTCAACCGCAAGGAGTTTCTGGGCCTGGGTGCGATGCTCGCCGCCGGAGCATCCGTAACCAAGCTCCCGTTCAAGGCGCGTGCGCAGGACACAAGAGCTGGGCAGGGGTCCGGCCGTGCAGCGGCGACGGATGCCGAGCTGGTAGTCACTGGGGCACGGGTCTTTACCGCTGATCCATCGATGCCGTCGGCATCAGCATTTGCGGTACGAGATGGCCGCTTCATCGCCGTCGGGAGTGACAGCGATGTTCGCAACCTGGTCTCGCCGGGTACTCGGGTAATCGATGGGCGCGGGACTTTCGTGACGCCCGGCTTCATCGACTGCCACTGTCATCCCCGCGGTGTGAACGAGCTATACGGCGTCAATGCGAACGTCCGGACCGTGGCCGAGTTGCGCTCGAATATCCTGACCCGCATTCGCCAAACGCCGTCGGGTTTCTGGGTTGATGCGTGGATGTTCGACGACACGAAGCTCGACCGTGAGCTGACGCGACGCGAGCTCGACGACATTTCTCCCAATCATCCGGTATCGGTGAATCACAGGGGTGGCCATACGAGCTGGTACAACAGCAAGGCGCTCGAGCTGGCCGGAGTGACGCGGGAAACAAGAGATCCGGAACATGGCCGGTTCTTTCGCGACGCGAGTGGAAATCTGACGGGCAGGGCGGCGGAGTCGGCGCGGGGTGCTTTTGCCCGGGTTGGTCAGCGCCAGGTCCACACGGCCGGGGAGCAGCGGCAGCGCAGCCTTGAGGGGATGAAGCACATCTCCCGACAGCTGGCGAAGACGGGGCTGACGACTGTACACGACGCCGGAGCAGGTGCGGACTCGATTCGCGCGTACGAAGATGCGCTCGAAAGCGGGGAGCTGCGTCATCGCGCCTATCTCATGATCAGAGGCGCGTACCGCCAACTGCGTGATGCAGGAGTGCGCACGGGTTTCGGCAACGAGTGGCTGCGGATTGGCGGCGTCAAGTATGGCGCCGACGGATCTGCATCCGAGCGCACGATGCGCATGAGCACACCCTATGTCGGAACGGACGACTACGGCATTCTGACGATGACTCAGCAGGAGATCGACGAGGCGGTGGAAGACGCGCATCGCAACGGCTGGCAGATCGGGATTCACGCCAACGGGGATGTGACGATCGACATGGTGCTGAGCGCATACGAACGCGTGCTGGCGAAGCACCCCCATCCGGATCGCAGACACCGGATCGAGCACTGCTCGCTGGTGAATCCGTCGCTGCTGGCGCGGATACGCGCGACGGGAACGATTCCGACGCCGTTCTGGACCTACGTTTACTTCCACGGCGAGAAGTGGTCGCAATATGGCGACGACAAGATGCGCTGGATGTTCGCTCACCGGTCCTTCCTCGACAGCGGGATACGTGTTCCAGGGGCGAGTGACTACGGGCCAGGCCCCTTCGAACCGTTGATGGCTCTTCAGAGCATGGTCACGCGCCGCGATTACAGCGGCCGCGAGTGGGGCGCGAATCAGAAGGTGTCGGTCGACGAGGCGCTGATGATCGCGACGGCCAACGGGGCCTGGGCGTCGTACGAAGAGAAGCACAAGGGGACGATAACGGCCGGCAGATACGCCGACTTCGTGATGCTCGAGAAGTCACCTCACGATGTGGACCCGTCGACCATCAAGGACATCAGGATCATTCGCACCGTCGCCGGTGGCCGCCCGACTTTCGAGGGCTGAGTGGAGGTCGTCACGTTAGGCGCGGAGGATCTGGCGGAGGCGATCGATGTACTGAGCGATGCCTTCAGCGCGGATCCTCTGATGCATTACCTGTTTGAAGGTGAGCCGATGGGAACGGCCTCGCTGGCCGGCTACGCCTGCGCCTGGCGGCTGGCGGTGGGATGGCCGGTGCTCGGCGTTCGGGGGGATGATGGATCGCTGCTGGGTGTGGCCAGCCTGAGTCGGCCGGGTGAGTCACCGATACCGGAGGCGAGTGACGCGGCGGAATCGATCTTTCGCGAGTCGGTGAGTCCGGGGGCGTGGCAACGCTACCTCGCATATGTGAACGCATCATCGATCGGGGTGCCGGGCGGGCGTTGCCATTACCTGGGCATGATCGGGGTGTTGACGGGGGTTCAAGGAACCGGTGTCGGAAAGGAGTTGATCGAAGCGGTCCACACGCTGAGTGACGAGGATCCTCAGTCGCAGGGAGTCTGGCTGGATACCGAACGGTCGGAGAACGTGCGCTGGTACGAACGGCAGGGCTACCGAATTCTGGCGGTGAATGCGCTTGGCCCGCTCGCGGTCACGTTGATGTTTCGTCAGCGGCGCTCAACAGATGCGTCGGGCACTCCGGCATGACGTCGTCTCTTCCTGCCTTGCCCTCTCCATCTCTGGATTCGTCGCAATGCATCGAACCCGTCCACCAACCTCCTTGCGTCGCCTGCCCTGTCGAGGGCTCGCACCGGCGCGAGAACGTGGTGCACATGGACGAGCGGTTGTCGCGGGGCGAAATTCGCAGCTACGATTGACCGCAACGCTTCACCTCAGATCGGCAGCGTGACGATGACACTTGGTGTTGGCTTCGTGGGCTCGGGCTTCAACGCCCGCTTTCACATTCAGGGCTGGAAGGGAGTTCGCGACGCGGACGTGCTGGGTGTCTGGAGCCCGAGCAGCGAACGGGCCGCGTCAACCGCGAAACTCGCGCGCGGCCTCGATGTGGGTCGAGCACGGCCCTACAAGACCATAGCGGCGATGGTTGCCGACCCGGCGATCGATGCGATCTGGCTGTGCGGGCCCAATCAGGCCCGGATCGAGAACGTCGAGGAGATCGTGGACGCGATCAGGGGGGGGCGCGGTGAACTGAAAGGATTGGCATGCGAAAAGCCTCTGGCAAGAAACGTCGCCGAAGCTCGTCAGGTGACGAAGCTTGCCGATTCGGTGGGGCTGAAGACGGGGTATCTGGAGAATCAGCTCTTTGCGCCGCACATCGAGGCCGGGCGCGCGCTGCTCTGGGCCCGTGGGGCGGCGACGACCGGGCGGCCCTACCTTGCACGTGCGGCGGAGGAACACAGCGGGCCGCACAGCCCCTGGTTCTGGCAGGGGAAGCTGCAGGGCGGCGGTGTGCTCAACGACATGATGTGCCACTCCGTGCTGGTAGTGCGACATCTGTTGACCAAACCGGGGGAGCCGCTGTCGACTGTCAGGCCGGTCAGGGTCACCGGCCACATCGCATCATTGAAGTGGTCCCGACCCGAATACGCGACGCGGTTGCGCAAGACGATGGGCAAAGCTGTCGACTATCGGCGCGAGCCGGCGGAGGATTTCGCGAGCGTACTGATCGAGTTCGAGACGGGTGAGGGTCTGCGGGTAATCGGTGAAGCGACGACGTCGTGGAGTTTCGTGGGTGCCGGTCTCAGGCTGAGCGCCGAACTTCTGGGTCCGGAGTACTCGATGCGGTGGAATTCACTGGACAGCGGCCTGGAGCTCTTCTTCTCGCGGGAAGTTTCCGGGAAGGCGGGAGAGGATCTGGTGGAGAAGCAGAACGCTGAGCAGGGTGTGATGCCGGTTGTGCCCGAGGAGTATGCGGCGTACGGCTACACGGCCGAGGACCGGCATTTCACGCGGGTCTTTCGGGGCCTCGAGGAACCGCTGTTGACATTTGACGATGGATACGAGGTGGTAAAGATGCTGATGACCGCGTACAGGAGTGCCGAAGCGGGCCGCACGATGCGCTTTCCAGCTCCCGGCATAGAGCAGTTTGTGCCAGCGGTGGCCCGCGGCAGGTGGAAGGGAGTGAGAGGTGGCGCAGATGACTGAGCCCGGATGCAACGCCTCGCCAGAGTATCGCGGTCGCGCCCTGCGTTGTGTGCCCCGGTTGTTCGCGGCGGTGCTGGCGATGGTGTGCCTCTCTGTTCCACGGCAGGCTTCGGCGCAACGCACCGTCGTGACTGGAAGCATCCGGCAGTTCGTCAGTGTCGACACAGCCGTGATCGCGTTTGTCAACGCCCGCGTGATCGATGGCACGGGTGCGCCGGCGCGCGAGGGATTGACGGTTGTGGTCAGAGACGGGCGCATCACCGCTCTCGGAGACCGCGCGTCGACCCCCGCTCCTGCAGGCGCCCTCGTCATCGACCTCACCGGCCGCACACTCATCCCGGGGCTGGTCATGGTCCACGAGCACCTGTATTACCCGGCTGGTGCGGGCACCTACGGCAACTTCAGCGAATCGTTTGTCAGGCTTTATCTCGCGGGCGGCGTGACCATGATGCGCACCGGGGGAAACATGAACGGCTTCGCCGAGCTGAACATGAAAAGGGCCGTCGATGAGGGGACACGTGCGGGCCCCTGGATCGATGCCACCGCGCCCTATCTGAACGGCCCCAACAACTTCCAGCAGATGCATGCGCTGCGGACGCCGGAAGAGGCCCGGCGATTCGTCAACTACTGGGCCGACGCTGGTGCAACTTCGTTCAAGGCGTACATGCAGATCCGCCGCGATGTACTCAGGGCAGCGATCGACGAGGTGCACCGCCGCGGTTTGAAGGTCACCGGCCACCTGTGTTCGGTGACCTACAGAGAGGCTGCTGAGATGGGGATCGACAACCTCGAACATGGCTTCATCGCGTCGACTGACTTCGTGGCGGGCAAGACGCCGGACGAGTGCCCGGGGCAGGGGCGGGGGCAGCAGACAGTCGCCGATCTCGACCCCGCAGGCAGCGAAGCCCGGGCGCTGATCGCCGACCTCGTGCGGCGGAACGTTGCGCTGACGTCGACCTTGACGGTGTTCGAGACGTTCACGCCGGGCCGTCCCAAACCACCGGGAACAGAAGTTCTGGCGCCCCAGCTCCGCGAGGAGTTCGACCGCCGGCACTCGGCCACCAGTGCATCGACCACGTCCATCTACACGCGACTCTTCCCGAAAGCGATGGCTCTCGAGAAGGCGTTTGCCGATGCGGGCGGGTTGTTGATTGTGGGGACCGATCCCACGGGTGGTGGTGGCGTGATTCCCGGATTCTCCAATCAGAGGGCGGTTGAGCTCCTGGTGGAGGCGGGCTTCTCGCCGGTACAGGCGATAAGGATCGCAACCCTGAACGGGGCGACCTACCTTGGGAAGGCAGCAACGACGGGCTCGATCGCCGTCGGCAAGAACGCGGATCTGGTGGTCGTCAGGGGCAACCCCGCCCAGAACATCGGGGAGATCCGCAATGTGGAAGTGGTGTTCAGGGGTGGTGTGGGCTTTGATCCGGCGAAGCTGATCGCGTCGGTGACAGGGAGAGTCGGGCTGTGGTAGCAGCGATCGGCAGCGGACGTGTTGGATTGTTGCGATGTACCGGGAGGCGCGCGCGACTGACAGTTCGACATTATGTCATCGCGGCGATGGCTGCAACCGCGCTGTGGGTTACGGCCGCCCCGGCACAGGCACCGAGAACGCGGAATGTGGTGCTGATCGTGACCGACGGCTTACGCTGGCAGGAAGTGTTCAGGGGCGCCGAGCGTGCATTGATGAGTGCGAGCCCGGGCGGTGTGCGCGACACGACCGCCCTCGTCCGCGATTTCTGGCGCGAGACGCCGGCGGCACGAAGGAACGCGTTGCTTCCGTTCATGTGGGGCACGATCGGCCGCGCCGGAGACGGGGGCGGACAAATCTTCGGTAACCGCGACCGGGGGAGTCCGGCCG
>JBQTHK010000019.1:0-97898 GCA_052389935.1 Gemmatimonadota bacterium
GTCGCTCGGACTACCACGCTTGGCGCCCTCATGAACCTCAACTCACCGAACCGCCGGATGCGGACCCGCATGTCCGGTGGTGTGGGAGGGGAATGGTGAGGATCACTCACCATCCCCTATCCCGATCTGCACGATGAACTTCGTCTACACGATGAACGGATCGACGATGGCCATGACCTGCGCCTTCGTGAGCGGCTCATCAAAGGCTTCCGTCGCCGCCGCAACACTGACGAATGCGCTGATATCTACACCGAGCTGTACGGTCCTCCCTTCGCCCGCGTAGGTCGCAGCCGAACCCGGAACGTCGGTTTGCTCGCCCGTGATCCAGCCCTTGTTCGGCGCGGTCTCCTGAAAGTTGCCCCGCAGCCTGCGAACCATGGATGCGTGACGCGCTTCCACCGAGTGGATGCTCAGCGCCGCTTCGAGTATTGCCGGTGACTCACTCAGGGCCGGCGCCTGGCCCTTGTATGCGCGCACGCCGGTATCCTCGAACGCCTGCGCCACGGCCATGAACACGTTGTAGTCGCTGAACACTGTCGCGTACGGCCCACTCCCCGAGCCGTTGCCGGCAGTGAAGTCGAACGTTGGCTTCGGCGGTGCCGCGCTTCCCAGCGCGTTCTGCAGAAACCGCACGTGGGCATTCTCATGATCCGTGATTCGTTTGAAGATCTCGAAGTCCGCCCTCGGAATCAGGCCGGACGTTGCCATCCCGATGTTATAGAACTCGGCTTCAAGGAACTCGAGCGTCAGGGCGAACTGCAGCACTGCGGTGACACGGGCCTGGATCGCGTCCGGGTTCTGCGCCGCTGCGCTGCCTGCGATCGCTGCCATTCCCATGGGGATGGACGCGATCTTGAATCCGCCAACGATTGCGCCGGACACCGTAGCCCCGCGCCTGATCGCCTCGCGACGATTGACGCTTCCATCGGGTCCTTTCAGATCCGCCGGGATCATTTCCTTTTCGGTAGTCATGGAACTCTCCTAGGTATTGATCGCGGTGATGGTGTCGACGATGAACGGGTCTGCCCTGCGCAGAACCGTCGTGGGCGAGAGGGGTGCGTCAAACGCGTCGGGCGCGAACGTTCCGCTGCGCGGGACACGCAGATCGCGAATAGCCGAAGCGTGCCTTGCTTCCACCGAAACGATCTTGCCGGCGACGATTAGATACCTGTCGTTCCTGAGATAGCGGGCTGCTCCATTGTACGCGGCGACACCAAGATCTTCGAAGGTCTTTGCCGTGTTCAGCACGCTGGTCCGTGAGCTGAAGTTCACACTGCTGAAGTCGGGCGTGAGGGCCGGGATTCCCGCGCTGCCGAGCGCAGCCGCGAAGAAGTCGCGATGGGCAATCTCGTGGTCGCGCACGTCGGTCAGAAGCCGCGTTTCCTGCGTGTTGATGCCGGCGTATGGCGTGGCGATCACCTTGATGTAGAACGCCGCTTCGAGTTGTTCGAGTGCGTACGCGTAGTTCAGTACGTCGAGTTCGTTGCTGAAATCGAGTCTTATGGTGGCCCTGCCGTCCGTTTCCCGGTTGAGGAGTGCCGCCCCGGCGGGCGCCGCGATCTCATTTGCGCAACCCGCAACAAGTCCCGGGACCGTGATCGCCAGTCCAAGCAGGCCCGCCCGTCTCAGGAAATCGCGTCGCGCCCTCTCCGCAACACCGTCGGGTGCGGTGTCTGGTGTTCGTGCCTTTCCGTCTTGCATGCTGAACCTCCCACTCGTTCGCCGCGGCAATGACAAGCGAGCACGTCGGCAGCGCGCGGCTTGTTGTCCATCTTTGGACCGGCGGCTTGCGAGGGGAGAGCTTCGCCCAGAACGTTGTTCGTTTTCATGCGAACGACGCTGATGTTGCGATGTGCTTACGTCTACAACGCCCGACCAGATTTGTGTCGCGGATCACCTGGGCAACGGTCCTGGTCGCTGACGCACGCGTCGTTCCCGTTTTTGCTGAGCGGCTGTGCGCGGCGTCTGTCGGGCGACAGCGCTACGGCGTCCCGCTCCCGGTGAGCGCTGCTTCGCTCAGCCCCGGCGATGCGATTCTTTCAATCAGGGCCGCCAGCCGCGGAAGGTCGACCGGCTTGACGATGAGAGCCGTGAACCCGGCATCGCGGGCCGCCGTCCTGTCCCGCTCCTGTCCGTAGCCGCTCACCGCAATCAGACAAAGGCTCGAAAGCCGTGGCTCTTCCTTCAATCGCTGGGCCAGCTCGTACCCGTCCATCACCGGCAGACCTATATCGAGAAGCGCTATCCCGGGCCGAAACCCTGGAGCCGAGGCGAGCGCGGCCGGGCCGTCGAGCGCAACCAGCACCTGGTGACCCAGTGCGCCCAGCGACTCAGCGAGAGTATGGGCTGCGTCTTCGTTGTCATCCACTACCAGGATGCGCCTTCCACGAGTTGCGTACGGAATCATGCGCTCCTCACCACTGACGACATTGGCGGCGTCAACCTGGGCCAATGGAAGCCTGACCGTGAACGTCGCGCCTTGCCCACTCCCCTGGCTCGTTGCGCTTGCCGTACCTCCATGAAGCTCGACCAGGTTCCGTACGATGGCGAGCCCCAATCCGAGCCCGCCCCGCGAACGATCGAGCGACTGGCGATCCTGCGTGAACATCTCGAACACCCGCGGAAGCATCGCGGCTTCGATGCCGATGCCGTTATCGCTCACTGCCAGAACGACCGTTTCGCCGTCTCGCGAGCCAACCACGCGGATATGCCCGCCTGGTTCAGTATACTTCGCAGCGTTAGTCAGGAGGTTCGACGCGACCTGCCCCAACCGGTCGGCGTCGCCCTCAACCCGCAACCCGGAGCGGGGTATCTGCACCTCGATCCTGTGCTCCCGCTGTTCGAGAAGAGGACTTACCTGTTCGATCGCGTGAGCCACGACGTCTGCGAGTTCAAGCGGAACCATGTTCAACTGGACCTTGCCCTGGGTCACCCGGGAAACGTCGAGAAGGTCGTCGACGAGGGCGATCAGCCGTGTCACCTGCCGCTCTATGATCGTTCGTTCGCGCTCGAAGGCATCGACCGAGCGCAGACGCATCAATTGCAATGCCGTGAGTATTGGAGCCAGGGGGTTTCGCAGCTCATGACCCAGCATGGCAATGAACTCGTCCTTCGCGCGGTTGGCGAGATCTGCTTCGCGGCGTGCGATCGCCAGTTCCGTAACTTCGACTGCGACGACCGCGATTCCCTCGATACTCCCGGCACGATCTGGCATCGGCTGATACACGAACTTGAAGAACCGCTGCGATGGTTCTTCGCCCTCTCTGGCGAACGTCACTGGCAGGGCGTCGGCAACGAAGGGCTCACCTGAAGAGTACACGCCCTGCAGCAATTCGTGGATGCCCTGTCCCTCGAGGTCGGGGTGCACGTCTCGAAGGCGCTTGCCCTCGATGTTTCTGCGCCCGATCATCTGGAGAAAAGGTTCGTTCGCGAACTCGTAAACGTGCTCCGGTCCCTTGAGAACTGCGATCGCCACGGGAGCGTACCTGAAGACATCGGCCAGTCGGCGATCATGCGCCTTTTCCATGGACCGGATCTGCGCCTTGAGCAACTGGGCCTCGACCCGCGCCAGCAGTTCGCGCGCCGCAAACGGCTTCACTACGTAGTCGTCGGCGCCGGCCTCCAGTCCATCGATGCGCGCTTCTTCACCCGCCCGCGCCGACAGCATGATGACCGGAATGTCGCTTGTTTCGCTCTCTGACCTCAGCCTGGCAAGCAGTTCGTAACCGTCGAGACGCGGCATCATCACGTCGGTAATGATCAGCGCCGGCCGCCGGGTCGCTATGGCATTCAGGGCCTCCATGCCATCGCCGGCCGTCTCGACGTTCCAGCGATCGACCAGCAGTCGCTGTATGTAGGCCCGCATGTCGGCGTTATCGTCAGCGACGAGGATCGTACTCGTGCTCTTCGCAACTGGAACGTTGTCTGACGCCCGCGTCGCGGCTGTGTCCGGACGCTCCGGCGGCAGCCACTGCAATGCTTCGTCGACCCAGGATGCGACCGCAATCGACGCTCTCGCTCCGGCGCCACTCTCATGCGGGACGTTGTTGTCCCTGCCCAGCATCGGTAGTGTCACCGTGAACGTTGTTCCGACGCCGAGCTGGCTTTCCACGGAAATGGTGCCGTTGTGCAGCTTTACGAGCTCGCTGACGAGTGCGAGGCCGATGCCCGAGCCCTCGTGCGTGCGCGCGCGCGTACCGTGCACGCGGTGAAAGCGCTCGAAAAGACGCGGGATCTCCGATTCCGGGATACCCACGCCTGTATCACGGACGCTGAGCTGGACGCAATCGTCGCGCTCCTCAAGACTTACCGAGATCTCTCCTTCGAACGTGAATTTGAGCGCGTTCGAGACGAGGTTGAGTACCATTCGCTCCCACATCTCGCGGTCGACCGCGACCTGTCGCGAGAGCGGGGGGCAGTCGACCTCGAACCTCAGCCCGGCGCGTGATGTCGCCGACCGGAAAGCGCTGGCGAGGTCCACGGTCAGTTCGGCGAGGTTAGTGGGCTGAAAGGCAGCCTGCGCCCTCCCCGCTTCGATGCGAGCGAAATCGAGAAGCGTGTTCACGAGCTTGAGCAACCGAAGTTCGTTGCGATGAACGATCGCGAGGTCTTCGCCGGAGAGCGAGCCGTCTGGTGCTGAAAGCGCCTCCTGAGTCGGCCCGAGCATCAGGGTCAGAGGCGTTCGGAACTCGTGGCTGATATTCGAGAAGAACGCCGTCTTTGCACGGTCGAGGTCCGTAAGCATCTCCGCACGGCGCTTCTCCGATTCGAGGGCTCTGGTCTGCGCAATCAGACCGCTGACGTGCCTGCCCAGTAGTGTGGCGAAACCGCGATAACGGTCGTCGGCTGGCTGTCTGGCGCTGACACCGGCCACGAGTGCTCCGACCGGCTTGCCGTCGGGACCCTGCAGCGGAACCACGAAGGACCGGCTCGCCGGCAGTCCAGGGGACTCGGCAAGCTGCAGTTCACCGGTTGTCAGCGTTTGGCGCAGAGCATTCTGCCAGCTTTCATCACCCGGCGCTGCAAGTGACTGCAAGCCCAGGAGTCCGGCATATTCGGAGGAAATGCCAGACGATGCGGCGAGTCGGATCGACGTTTGGCCTTTGTCAGGCAGGTAGATCAGAGAGAACGGAACGTCCGACTCATAGCGCGCCAGTACATCTGCGATTCGACGGCAGGCATCGGCGGTTGTTTCCGAAGTCACGTCAGCCGACAGGTCCTGCAACAGTGTCAGGCGCCGTTCGCCGATAACGCGCGCCGTGGTTTCAGTGACAGCGCAGAAAATGCCGCCCACATCTCCACTTTCGTCGCTAATCGGACTGTACGAGAAAGTGAAGTAGCACTCTTCGGCGAAGCCGTGGCGTTCGAGCGGCAGGTACTGATCTTCGGACCAGGTCGCTCGTCCCTGCTCGATGACGCCTTCGAGCATTGGACCGATTATCTGCCAGATCTCGGGCCACACGGCGCGGCCCGGGGTGCCCATGGCAGCGGGGTGTTTGGTGCCAAGCATGGGCCGGTAGGCATCGTTGTAGATCTTGACCAGGTGGGGGCCCCACCAGATCAGAATCGGGAATCGGGAGTTAAGGCATGTACTGACCGTGGTCCTGAGGGACTGCGGCCAGTTGGCGGTCGGCCCGAGTGGTGTGCGCGACCAGTCCACGGAGCGCATGAGCGCTCCCATTTCACCGCCTCCATCAAGAAAACTCGAGCTCATTCTCCACTGTTTGAGTTCCGGCGGAAGTCATCAACCTAAGGTCGAGTCCGATTGCCTCACATAGCTCGAAAGGGATAGAAGCTCAGCCGCACAGCTGTGTTGCGTCTCTCGGGGCGCAGCCAACCTGGCCACCCTTGGCAGCCTGCGGTTGGGGAATGGCATTCGCAAGAACCGCAGCGTCACACAGATGTATTGCCAGAACCGTTGGTCAGGTGATATCTCTCACTCGTGTCGCCCGGAAAGAAGGTCATCGCGAGTCCGCGTGCGGCCACCAGCGCCAGGCTGGGGCGCAAGCGCGCCGGGCGCGGGCGGAACGCTGCCGCGCCGGGCGATGGCCGCAATCTGTTCCCGGTAGTTGGAGTCGGTGCTTCGGCTGGCGGCCTCGAAGCGTTCACCAGACTGCTGAAACACCTGCCGCCCGACACCGGGATGGCGTTCGTATTTGTGCAGCACCTCGACCCCAGCCATGCGAGCGAACTGACGCAATTGCTGGCGCGGGCAACGGCGATGCCCGTGGCGGAGGCGGCCGACGGCATGCCGCTCGCACCCGATCATGTGCTCGTCATCCCGCCTAACGCCATACTGCAGATCGCCGATGGTGCTCTCAAGGTCGGGCCGCGGCCGGCCGGGCGAAGACCCAACAGGTCCGTCGACATCTTCTTCGAGTCGCTTGCCCAGGAGCTTCAGGAACGGGTCATCGGAGTGGTGCTCTCGGGGTCCGCGACCGACGGAACCGCCGGCCTCGAAGCGATCAAGGCCGCGCACGGGATCACGTTCGCCCAGGACGCGACCGCGGGCTACGACTCGATGCCGAGGAGCGCGGTGGGCGCTGGTGTCGTCGACTTCGTCATGTCACCCGAAAACATCGCCAGCGAGCTGACCCGGCTCGCGAAGCATCCCTACCTCGCCAGGCCGTCCGAACCTGTCGACGGTCCAGTTCCGGCCCGGCAACCAAACCCGGGAAAAGATGAGCGCGAGGTTGCAATCGCGCACCAGCACGATGCTTCTCCCCTTCCTTCAGGCGGAGATGGCTCGCGTTACGCGGACGGCAAACGCGCACGTAGCGAGGCGGGACAGTCGCCGGTGCGAAAGGCCGATGAGGGTTTCAGGAAGGTACTTCTGCAGCTGCGCAATCACTCCGGCGTCGACTTCTCGCTCTACAAGTCAAATACCATCCAGCGGCGCATCGCCCGACGGATGGCGCTTTCGCGGTACACGTCGCTCGATAGTTACGCACGCTTCCTCAAGACAAACGCTCAGGAGCGTGACACGCTCTTTTCGGACGTCCTGATCAGCGTCACGAGCTTTTTCCGTAACCCGGAGGCTTTCGACGCACTGCAGCGCCATGTCTTTCCGCGTCTCGGTCACAAGAAGCGTGACGGCCCGATCCGCGTATGGGTCCTCGGATGTTCGACCGGTCAGGAGGCCTATTCGATAGCGATGGCCTTCGAAGAGTATTCCTCCACAATTGCGGAGACCCACAGGCTCCAGATTTTCGCGACTGACCTCAACGAGGCTCTGCTCGACAAGGCCCGCGCAGGCCTTTACGCGAGAAGTCTGGCCGATGAAATCCAGCCGGAGCGGTTGCGCCGATTCTTCATCGAGGAAGACGCCGGCTATCGCGTGATCAAGTCGATGCGTGAATCGGTCGTCTTTGCGCGACAGAACTTGCTCACGGACCCACCGTTCTCACGCCTTGACCTCGTGTGTTGCCGGAATCTCCTGATCTATCTCGGAGCCGAGGTTCAGAAGAAGGCCCTGGCCTCGTTCCACTACGCTCTCAAGCCCGGTGGATTTCTGTTCCTCGGTGCCTCGGAGTCAGTCGGTCCGTTCACGAACCTCTTCGAGCAGGTCGACAAGAAGTTCAAGATTTTCAGCAGGAAACCCGGAACGGCAGACCGGCGGCCCTTGTCGCCCATCCCTGCCCGGCTGCCGACAGGTCCGCGCCTGCCAGCGATTGCTACGCGCGGAGGCTCGGATCTCCTGACCGACCTGAGCGGGCAGCGGGAGGCCGACCGGCTGATGGTCAGCGAGTTCGCTCCTCCGGGAGTGATCGTCGACGCAGATCTGCAGGTTCAGCAGTTCCGGGGAGACACCAGCGCCTTTCTCGACGTGCCGCGCGGAAAGCCGAGCTTTGACCTGCTCAAGATGGTTCGCTCGCCGCTGCTGCCGCCACTCCGGGCCGCCGTTACCAAGGCAAAGAAGGAAAAACGGCCAGCTCGGCGCGACCACGTCAGGATGGGCTCGGCTGGCTCGGACGGCAAAGTCAATCTGCAGGTCATTCCGCTGATGAACGCCAGGGAGCCGCTGTTTCTTGTTCTGTTCGAGCGGCAAGCCGTTACGGACACCTCCACTGCTTCACGCGGTCGGGACGGCAATGCGGGCGCTGGCGCGAGGCACGCCGAAAAGGGTGTTCAGGGTACGGCGAGGAGTGTGGTTGCCGGCCTGCGTAAACGACTTGCCGACACTGAACGCGAACTGGTGGAGAGTCGTGACTACCTGGCGTCGGTTCAGGACCAGCATTCAGCGGCAAGTGAAGAACTGCAGGCAGCAACCGAAGAATCACAGTCGGCCAATGAGGAACTTCAGAGCATCAATGAGGAGCTTGAGACGTCGAAGGAAGAACTTGAGTCGGCCAACGAGGAACTGACGACTGTCAACGAGGAGATGCTCAGCCGGAACGAGGACCTGGACCGACTCAACGCTGACCTGCGGAACGTTCTGGCTGGAATAAGTACCGCTGTCCTCGTGTTGGGCCGTGACCTGACGATCCGCCGCTTCACCTCGCAGGCCGAAAGGGTGTTCAACCTTCTTGCTTCGGATGTCGGCAGGTCGTTCGTTGGCCATCGGCACAATCTCGTACGACCCGTGGTCGGAGGTGGGTCGACGCGGCCCCTGGACGTGGACTCGTTGATCCGGGAGGTCATGGAATCCGCGATTACGCAGGAAGTCGAAGTACAGACGGCGGGCGGAATGTGGTTCACGATGCGGGTCCGGTCATTCCTGACGCTCGATAATCGGATCGATGGCGTAATTCTGGTAATGACGGACATCGATGCCAGCAAGCGTCGCGAGCGTGAGGCGGTCGCAGCGCACCGCTACGTCGAGGCTGTGCTTCGAACCGCCCGCGACCCGATGATCGTGCTGACCTCTGACATGCGACTCCAGTCCGCGAATCAGGCCTTCTATTCACTATTTGGCCTGTCGCAGTCAGAGAGCGAAGGGAAATCGATCTTTACCCTTAACGATGGGGCGTGGGACAATCCACCACTGAGGGCTCTCCTCGAAGGTGTGCTGCCGCATCATGATGTGTTCAATGACTTCGAGGTCACGCAGGTGTTTCAACACCTCGGTCTTCGGACGCTGCTCCTCAACGGCCGACGGATCGACTCCGATGATGCCTCCTCCCAACTCGTGCTCCTCGCCATGGAGGACGTCACGGACCGCAAGCGCGCCGAGTCCGCAGCGAGCGAAGCTTCGCAACGGCTTGGGTTCATCGCAGATTCGATGCCTCAGAAGATCTTCACGGCAACTCCGGATGGCCGGGTCGATTACTTCAACCAGCAGTGGACGGAGTATACGGGCTTGTCGTTCGAGACTATCCGCGACCGGGGATGGACACAGTTCATCCATCCGGATGACGTCGATCGACACGTCCGTCTCTGGAAGAAAGCTCTCGAATCGGGAGAACCCTTCAGGGTCGAGCACCGCGTTCGGAGGGCTGACGACCAGTATCGCTGGCACCTTAGTGAGGCGGTGTCCCGCCGCGACGGAGATTCCGGAATCGTCATGTGGGCGGGGTCGACCACTGACATTCACGAGGTCAAGGAATCAGAACGCCGGATGGACGAGTTCCTCGGAATGCTGGCGCACGAACTGAGGAATCCGCTCGCCCCGATTCACAACGCGGTACAGGTGCTGCGGCTGATTGGAGGTGAGGACGGCAGATTCGCACAGCCACTGGAGATGATGGACCGCCACGTCAGGCAGGTGGTGAGGTTGATCGACGATCTTCTCGATGTCAGCAGGATCAGTCGCGGCAAGATCTCTCTCCAGCGGAAGCGAACTGAGCTTTCGTCGGTCGTGCACTACGCCATCGAAACCGTCCGGCCCCTGTATGACGCGATGGCCCACGAGCTGGCGGTCACGATGCCCCCCGATCCGCTCTACCTCAACGCCGATCCCACACGTCTGGCCCAGATCATCGGAAACCTTCTGAACAATGCCGCCAAGTTCACTGAATCTGGTGGGCGCGTTGAGGTCAGTGTCGAGCAGCAAGGTGAGGAAGCGCTCATCCGTGTGTCCGATACAGGCATTGGACTCGCCCATGGGCACGAGCGGAGGATCTTCGAGATGTTCTCACAGGTCGATACTTCATTGCAGAGATCGGCCGGAGGACTTGGCATCGGCCTGGCTCTGGTAAGAACCCTGGTCGAGCTTCACGATGGCACGGTCGAAGCGCACAGCGAAGGCATTGGGCATGGCAGCGAATTCCTGGTCAGACTGCCCTTGTTCACGGAGCCGGAACCTGAGCCTGTTGCGACCCCGGCAGCGACCCGGGTCGCACGGGCGCGTTGCCGCATTCTCGTGGTAGATGACAACCGGGACTCTGCTGACAGCCTGTCGATGATGCTGGAGTTGCGCGGGTACGAGACACGAATCGCGTACGATGGCCTCTCAGCTGTCGACGCGGCAGCGGATTTCGGTCCGGACGTCGTGCTGCTCGACATTGGTCTTCCGAAGCTCAATGGGTTCGAAGTTGCGCGCCGGATAAGAAAGCAGGAGAGGGAGGGTCCGCTGCTGCTGGTAGCTCTGACAGGCTGGGGCCAGGAGTCGGATCGACAGCGATCACACGACGCCGGCTTCGATGCCCACATGGTCAAACCAGTCGACATGGATCAACTGACCGCGATCCTCGAGCGGTTTCTGGAGAAGTCACTCACTCCTCAATAGCGCACGCGCCCACTCTTCTTGAGCCAGCGGGCCCCAACCCACAACACCGCCACAACCACGATCCCGCCCACCAGCAGATTGATACGGGCGGCATACGCCCTGTAGGCACCCACCGCCAGCGTATCCGCAATCGCCAGTAGCAGCGCACCGGCAGCCAGATAGGCGATGTTCCCATACTCCTTGAGTACTATCCGCTGCCACCTGAAAGCCACTCCGTCCATCGCACCCGCCACCCTCATCCTGCCGAACTCGGGCAGCCAGCGCCTCACCCGTGCCACGTAATCACCATAAGCCTGGCCGAACTGCGCCCAGAGGAAACGCTCCTCACTCGCCACTATCGCCCGGTACGCCAGGAGGAAAAACACTCCGCCGATCGCGTATACCCATGGACTGTGCCAGATCATGAACAGACCAAGCAGGATCAGCAGGTTCCCGACATAAAGAGGATTGCGGGACGCCGCGAACAGCCCCCTCGTCATCAGTTCGTCGGCGTGCACTACCCGATCCCTGCCTGATCGCGATATCGAAAAGAACGACACCACCGCCGCCCTCAGCGATTGACCGGCCATGGCCACGGTGGCCCCAGCCAGATCGAACCAGTTGTCGCTCCTGTCGGACCCGAACGCCATCACCGGCGGAAAGACCACGAAAAGGACCGCCAGTACGACGGGGAAAACCCAGTCCCGGTGCCGGAACATCAGATCGCCCCACGCGAGCAACCATCGGGGCGCTTCTGTCCCCAGCTCCTCGCCAACAGCACTTCTCTCACCAGTCACGACCCGACCGCATCCTGCGCCTTGCGCGCCAGCGTCACCAGCAGCCGAAAGATCTGCCACACTTCCGCGTCAGCTATCCCGGCCTGCCGCGCCTGCGCCGCCGCTGTCTCTATCACCCTTACCTCGCGCACGGGATCCATCAGCGGCAGGCCCGCTACCCGCTTGGCGTCGCCGGCTTCACGCGCGAGCAAGGTACGCCTGACGATGAGATCGATCAGCTGTTGATCAATAGACTCCAGCTCGGCCCTGAGTCGCGAAAGCTCGACCACTGCCTCCCGCGGACCCGACACGCTGCGCGTCACCGCGCGTCCAGGCGGACCGCGCCTGCAATCGAGGAATGCATCGACCTCCCGGCTGCCGTGACGAACGGCGCCAGGCCCTCGACCATCAACCGGAACCCGTGCGGCGACATCGACTGCTCGGCGTCGGACATCGCCTCCGCCGGATTGGGGTGCACCTCGATCATCAACCCATCGGCGCCGGCAGCGACCGCCGCCCGCGACAGTGCCTCGATCAGATCCGCCCTCCCGGCGGCATGTGATGGATCCACGATCACGGGCAAGTGCGTCTCGCGTTTGAGGATCGCAACCGCCGCGGCATCAAAGGTGCTCCTCGTCGCGGTCTCGAAAGTCCTGATGCCGCGTTCGCAGAGGATTACTTCCATGTTGCCCTGCGTCATGACATGCTCCGCCGCCTGAAGCAGCTCCTCGAGCGTAGCAGCGAAGCCGCGTTTGAGCAGCACCGGTTTACGGGCACGACCAACTTCGGACAGCAGGGCATAGTTGTGCATGTTGCGTGCGCCTACCTGCAACACATCGGCATACAGCGCGACCGTATCCACAAGCCTGGTATCTATGCACTCGGTCACTACCGGCAACCCCGTCTCTGCCCTGACGCTGGCGAGCATCTCAAGGGCGTCGACGCCGAGTCCGGGGAACGTGTATGGCGACGTCCTCGGCTTGAACGCACCACCTCGCAGCAGACTTGCCCCCGACGCGGCAACGGACTTCGCAGTCTCGAGGAGCATGTCGTAGCCCTCCACCGAGCAGGGACCGGCGATGATCGCTACCGCCTCACCTCCGATCGTTGCCCGCGGTGCTCCTGGAAAACGGATTACCGTGTCCGGCTGCAGGGACCGGGAGACGAGCGGCGTGCCTTCAGTACTCATCAGCGGTATGGACCGGGTCACCGCACGGCGTCCGGTCCCTCGTGCGCCGTGGTCAGGCCAGTGCAGCCTGCGCCGCCGCCAGCCGGGCAATCGGCACCCGGTACGGCGAGCAGGAAACATAGTCCAGCCCCGCTGCGTGGCAGAAGGCGATCGACCGCGGTTCACCGCCGTGTTCGCCGCATATTCCCGTCTTGAGTCCCGGTCGCGCGGCCCGGCCGTCGCTGACGGCCATGGTGATCAGCTTGCCGACACCTTCGACGTCCAGGACCTGGAACGGATCTTCGGGGAGAATGCCCCGTTCCACGTAGCCGGCGAGGAATCGCCCAGCATCATCGCGGCTCAGCCCGAGGGTTGTTTGCGTAAGATCGTTAGTCCCAAAGGAGAAGAAGTCCGCCTGGGCAGCGATGCTGGCCGCCGTCAGTGCCGCCCGGGGCAATTCGATCATCGTACCGATCTGACAGGGTATTTCGAACCCCATCGCCACCGCAACCTGACGGTGACACTCGACAAGAATCGCGCGCTGGTGTTCGAACTCGCGGGCAGTTGCGACGAGCGGAACCATTATCTCCACGCGCACATCAACGCCGCGCCGGGCAGCACGCACGGCGGCCTCGAATATCGCGCGGCCCTGCATCTCGGTGATCTCCGGGTAGGTGATCCCGAGCCTGCAGCCACGATGCCCCAGCATCGGATTCGTTTCCCGCAGAGACTCCACGATCTTCGTGAGCTCCTGTCTGGTGAGCTTGAGCTGCCGGGACAGGAGCTTGGATTCCTCTCCACCGTGAGGGAGGAACTCGTGCAGCGGGGGATCGAGGAGTCTGATGTTGACCGGGAAGCCGCTCATGGCCTCGAAGATCGCCTCGAAGTCGCCCCGCTGTATTGGCTGGAGTCTGGCCAGCGCCCGGCGCCGTCCACCTTCGTCACGCGCGACGATCATCTCGCGCATCGCGTGAATCCGGTCTCCCTCGAAGAACATGTGTTCGGTGCGACAGAGACCAATCCCCTCGGCGCCAAAGCCCCGCGCAACCCGGGCATCGCGAGGTGTATCGGCGTTGGCGCGAACGTTCAGGCGCCGCAAGTCATCGGCCCACGAAAGAACCCGCGAAAAGGCTTCATACACGGGCGCTTCTGCACTGGGCAGCTGGCCAGCGACAACCCGCATTACTTCACTTGGGACAGTGGGCAGGTCGCCGGCGAATACGCGTCCCGTCGCACCATCGAGAGTTATCCAGTCGCCTTCCCGCACCACGCGCTCCCCGATTCTGAGCTCACGTTCAATGGCGGAAACCTCGATATCCCTGCATCCGACAACTGCGCATTTCCCCATTCCGCGGGCGACGACGGCAGCATGGCTGGTCATCCCTCCGCGGGAAGTGAGGACGGCCCTGGCGGCGACGATTCCGTGAAAATCCTCGGGTGTTGTTTCCTCTCGCACGAGGATCACGGCCTCGCCGGCGGATGCGCGCTGCGCGGCAACGTCGGGATCGAATACTGCCAGGCCGCTGGCTGCTCCGGGGCTCGCCGGGAGGCCGACGGCTATAGGCACAGCCGGGGCCGAGGGATCGATCACGGGATGGAGGAGCTGGTCGAGCTGGGCAGCATCCACACGCCGAACGGCCATTTCCGGAGTGATCAGCTGTTCGTCGACCATGTCGCGCGCAATGCGGATCGAGGCGGCTGCGGTTCGTTTGCCGGTTCTCGTCTGAAGAAGAAACAGTTGGCCCCGCTCGACCGTGAATTCGAGATCCTGCATGTCGCGGAAGTGCCGCTCCAGTCTTTCCTGCACGACCAGCAGGTCGACCCACGCACCGGGGAGCCGGGTCGCCATCTCATCGATGTGCAACGGCGTCCTGATTCCCGCCACGACGTCCTCCCCCTGCGCGTTCACAAGAAACTCTCCGTAAAAGCGCTTTTCTCCGGTGGCAGGGTCCCGCGTGAACGCGACACCGGTGCCGGAATCATCTCCCATATTTCCAAAGACCATCGATACCACGTTGACGCCGGTGCCGAGCGTCTCCGGGATGCCATTTACGCGGCGGTAGTCGACGGCCTTGCGCAGCGTCCACGACTTCCAGACCGCGCAGATCGCCCCCCAGAGCTGTTCGGCGGGGTCCATGGGGAAGCCGGCTCCGGTCTGGTGCCTGACGAGTGACTTGTATTCCTCGACGAGGTTCCTGAGGGCCTCCTCGCCGAGCTCGGCGTCGCTGGCCACACCGGCTGTCATGCGGCGCGCAGCGAGGAGGTGCTCGAAGTTCTGGATCGGGACGCCGAGAACGACGTCCCCGTACATCTGGAGAAACCTCCGGTAAGAGTCGTAGGCAAAGCGCGCATTGCCGCTCTGGCGCGCAAGCCCGAGCACGGTGCGATCGTTAAGGCCGAGGTTGAGGATAGTCTCCATCATGCCCGGCATCGAAACCGGGGCGCCCGACCTGACCGAAACGAGGAGTGGATTGGAGGGGTCGCCGAACTTTCGTCCCGAGACAGCTTCGAGCCGGGAGAGTTGCGCCGCAACTTCCGCGGGCAGGCCGTCAGGTACCGTGCCGTCGGTCAGAAAGTCCAGGCATGCGGAGCAGGCGATGGTGAATCCGGGCGGCACCGGCACACCGAGGTTGGTCATCTCGGCAAGGTTCGCCCCTTTTCCCCCGAGGACGGCGCGCATGTCTCGCGTGCCGTCAGCCTGACCGTTACCGAAGAAGAAGACCGATTTTGTTGCCTGGCTCTGGGCGACAGTCACGGTCCCCGGGGTTCAGGTGGTGTGGGCGAAACGCAGCTTGTCGGCGTCGATCGGCGGTGCCGTGGGATACTCGCCGCTGAAACAGGCGTGGCAAAAACCGTGCGGGCCTCCGGGGACCGCGCCCAACATGCCTTCCAGCGACAGGTAGCCGAGGGAATCAACCCCTATGCGATCGGCGATCTCCTCGACCGAGTGGGAGGCGGCAATGAGCTCCTCGCGGTTGGGGGTATCTATTCCGTAGTAGCAGGGCCCGGTGATCGGTGGGGAGGAGACGCGCATGTGCACCTCTCGCGCGCCTGCGCCGCGGACGAGGCTCACCAGACCTTTGGTGGTGGTGCCTCGAACGATCGAGTCGTCGACCATCACCACGCTCCTTCCGGCCAGCACTTCACGCACCGCGTTATACTTGATCTTCACCTTTTCATCGCGCCCCGACTGTGTCGGCTGGATGAACGTGCGGCCGACGTAGTGATTGCGGATGAGCGCCAGCTCGAGGGGCAGCCCGGATGTTTCGGCGTATCCGAGAGCCGCGGCATTGGAGGAGTCAGGTACGGCGAAGACGAGGTCGGCGCCGGGAGCGGGTTTTTCGATCGCCAACTGCCTGCCTAACGCGCGACGGGCGCGATCAACCGAGCCGCCAAAGACGTAGCTGTCGGGACGTGCGAAGTAGACGTGCTCGAATACACAACGGCGCAGCGGGTTCGCGGGGGGAAAGGCTTCCAGCGTGCGCATGCCGGCCGAGTCGATGGCGATGATTTCGCCCGGCTTCACTTCGCGGAGGAGTCGGGCTCCGACAATGTCCAGCGCACATGTTTCCGAGGCCGCGACCCATGCGTCCCCGAGCCGCCCGATGACAAGCGGCCGCCAGCCACGCGGGTCGCGGGCCGCCAGCAACGTCTCTCCGATCAGCACGACCAGGCAATAGGCACCCTCGACACCGATCAATGCCTCGGCCAGCATTTCCTCCGGAGCAACGTGCCGCGTACGTGCAAGCCGATGGACAATGACTTCCGAGTCCATCGAGGACGAGAATATCGAGCCACTCTCCTCGAGCTCGGCACGGATCTCGGATGCATTGACGATGTTGCCATTGTGGGCGAGCGCGACGTGACCACCGCGGAAGCGCGCCAGCACCGGCTGGGCGTTGTCGAGCGTCGACGATCCGGCGGTGCTGTAGCGAGTATGGCCGATAGCGGCGTGTCCGCGCAGAGCCTCGAGCTCGTGTGGCAGCATGCCATCGGACACCAGGCCCATGCGCCGGGAGCCGCGTGCGATCGCGTCACCGTCAACAGCAACAATGCCAGCGGACTCCTGGCCGCGGTGCTGCAGTGAATAGAGCCCGAGATGAGTGATCCTCGCCGCGTCGGGGTGTCCATGGATTCCAAAGATGCCGCACATCGCCTTATGCTCCTGTTGCGACCTGCGACTCGTCGTCGGCAGTCGCGACTCGTTCCATGATGCGGGGGATCGCACCGTGCCAGGCTGAAGCCAGCCTCGCGACCGGTAAGGAAAACCTCGCCATACCCACGGCCAGTGTGAAGTCTCCACCTGAGTGACTAACGGCGCCGATCTGGCGCGCCGGTACCCCATGCTCGCCCGCCAGGGCGAGCACGGCCGCTGGATCGGCGGTTGAAACCACGGCCCGGCCCTGGGCCTCCCCGAATAAAAGCGCCCGTTCCTCGATGTGGTTCCATGCAGAGAGGTCAACGTCGACGCCAAAGCTGCTTCCCTCGTTCATCATCGCGCACTCGGCAAGCGCAACGGCGAGTCCACCTTCGCTGCAATCATGAGCGCTCCTGAGGAGACCTGCCTGGGCCGAAGCTACAAGGGCCTCTACCAGGGCGCGTTCACCCTGGAGATCGACAGCGGGCGGCGAGCCAGCCGTCATACCATGGATCCACGACAGATACTCGCTGGCCCCGATTTCCCCCGTATTCTCTCCGAGCAATACGATCGCGTCCCCGGGAGTGGTAAAGGCAGACCGGGTGACATGATCGACGTCGTCGATCAGGCCCACCATGCCGATCGTTGGGGTGGGAAAGACCGCCCCTGTCGGACTCTCATTATAGAAGGAGACGTTTCCACCGGTGACCGGAGTGCCCAGTACGACGCACGCTTCGCCCATGCCTGTAACGGCCTCGCGGAACTGGTAGAAGACCTCGGGGCGCTGAGGATTGCCAAAGTTGAGGCAGTTGGTGATGGCCAGTGGACGCGCGCCGGTGCAGGCGATGTTGCGAGCGCACTCGGCGACCGCGATTCGCCCGCCGGTGCGGGGCTCGAGCCAGACGTAACGCCCGTTGCAGTCCGTCTTGACGGCGATTGCCTTGCGGGTGCCGCGGAGGTGAATCACGGCAGCGTCGGCGGCACCGGGGCCGGCCACAGTGCTGGCACGCACGGTCGAGTCGTATTGCCGGGTGACCCAAGCCTTGCTGGCAATCGTTGGGCTTTCGAGGAGTCGTTCGAGGGTCCAGAGAGGGTCTGCCTCCCCGGCTTTCCGAGGCAAGGCACGCAGATCAGCGCGCCTGAGCGCGGCGATGCCGACATCTTCCCGCGCTTCCGGAGTGTAGACAGGGCAGTCTGTAACGAGTCGCGACCCGGGGAATTCGGCAACCACCCTCGCGCCTTCGGTGACTCGATAGACCGGCTCGGCTATTACCTCGCCGATCACGGCGGCGTTCAGGTCCCAGCGAGTGAGGATATCGCGCACGGCATGTTCGTGTCCCCTGCGCGCCACCACCAGCATCCGCTCCTGTGACTCGGAAAGGAGGATCTCGTAGGGCGTCATCCCCGGCTCACGCACCGGTACGAGTGTCGCGTCGATCGTGACCCCGACCTCACCGCGGGCCGCCATTTCCGCAGACGATGACGTGAGCCCCGCGGCTCCCATGTCCTGGATGGCGACGATGTGGCCGCTGCGAATCAGCTCGAGCGACGCTTCGAGAAGGAGCTTTTCCGTGAAGGGATCGCCAACCTGTACCTGCGGGCGACGCGCTTCGCTGGCCGCCGAAAGATCTTCAGACGCGAACGACGCACCGTGGATGCCATCCCTGCCGGTGCGCGCTCCGACAGCGATGATGGGATTGCCGACACCCTCGGCCTTTGCCCGGATCAGTTCATCCTCACGCAGCACGCCGACGCACATGGCGTTGACCAGGGGATTCCCTTCGTAGCTGGGGTCGAACATGATGTCGCCCGCAACCGTCGGAACGCCGACACAGTTGCCGTAGTCACCGATTCCCCTGACCACTCCCGAAAAGAGCCAGCGTACCCTTGCCGAGTCCAGAGATCCGAAGCGCAACGAGTTGAGGAGAGCAATCGGACGCGCTCCCATCGTGAAAACGTCGCGAAGAATGCCGCCAACCCCGGTCGCTGCCCCCTGGTAGGGCTCGACCGCCGAAGGGTGGTTGTGCGACTCGATCTTGAAGGCGATGGCGAGTCCATCCCCGACCGAAATGACGCCGGCGTTTTCACCGGGTCCCTGCAGGACGTGTGGACCACGTGTGGGCAGTGTCCTGAGGAGGGGACGGCTGTGCTTGTAAGAGCAGTGTTCACTCCACAGTGCCGACACGATACCCAGCTCGGTGAACGTGGGGGTGCGGCCCAACATCGCCTCGAGACGCTCGTATTCGTCCGGAGTAAGGCCATGTTCGGCGACCAGCGGCAGGGTGATCTCAGGATCACCCGGGCGAGGTGTCGCCTGCGTAACCGGGGTAGTGGCCTCTTTGTTCACCTGAGACCGAACATCGATCGGACGAAGCCCCTGATGGCATTCTGGTCGACGTGTTCGAGCATCTCCATCTCGCCCTTGTCGAGCCATAATCCACCGCACTCCGTGCAACGATCGATCTTGATATGGTGGAAGTCGACTTCGATGAGGCCGGCGCCACACTTGGGACATTTCATGTAGTGTGACTGCCGCTCCGAACGCGCACGCTCTGCGTCAAGCCGGGCCCTTTGCTCCCTGATCAGGTCGGCGTCACGCTTGACGAAGTACTCGTCTTCTCCTCTGGTTGGCTTGTCAGGCATCTGCGAAATGAAATCGGTTCGGGTTGATGAGTCGTTCAGGCTCCGACGCGGGCCATGATTGACTCGAAGAGTGCGATACCGTCGGTTGAGCCCAGGAGATCGTTAACCGCACGTTCGGGGTGGGGCATCATTCCCAGAACGTTGCCGCGCTCGCTGACGATGCCGGCGATGGCGGCTGTCGATCCATTGGGGTTGGCGCTGGCGGTGGCGTTTCCCAGGCGGTCCGCATAGCGAAAGACGACAAGGCCCTCACCCTCGAGACGCCGGAGCCCTTCGTCATCGATAGTATAGCGGCCATCTCCGTGCGCGATCGGGATCCTGAGTATCTGGCCGGGGCTGTACTGATTGGTGAAGGTTGTGTTGGTGTTTTCGACCTTCATGTACACGTACTGGCTGCGAAACTGCAGGCTGTCGTTGCGGAGGAGTGCACCGGGGAGGAGCTGTGCCTCACAGGCGATCTGAAAGCCGTTGCAGATCCCGATGACGGGGCCACCCCGTTTCGCGTGATCAATCACCTCGCGCATGATTGGCGAGAAGCGCGCGATCGCGCCGGCGCGGAGGTAGTCGCCGTACGAGAATCCGCCGGGGAGGATGACGACATCGGCTCCGCCGAGTGAGTGATCCTTGTGCCAGAGCCGGATCGCGTGGGCGCCAGCGGCTTCAACGACAGCGTTGACGGCGTCTTCGTCGCAGTTGGATCCGGGAAACGTCACCACGCCAAACTTCATAATGCGCTCACCCCGGCGATTTCGTAGTCTTCTGTAACCGGGTTGGCGAGCAGCTTGCGACACATCGCGCTCACGTTTTCCCTGGCGGTGTTGCTGTCTCCGGCCTCGACCTCCAGCACGACATGGCGGCCGACGCGCACGTCGCCAACGGCACCGAAGCCAAGGGCGTGCAGGGCGTCAGCCACTGCCTTGCCCTGCGGGTCGAGGATTCCGCGTCGGGGGACGATGTGCACAGCGACCTGAAAACGACTCATTCAGCTTCCTCGGGAGGGTTTGGCCTGGCGTGGTCGATAGACGGCGCGGCGTCGGAGTTGTGATCCCGGCGGCGGCGACGGCGACGCCGCCGGTACTGATCGTCCTCATCCCGCCAGTCCGGGTGCACGTCGTCGTCGCCGTTAGGCAGCCGGTCGAGAAGGCCCACGAACACCGTCGCGACCACGCCGTAGACGATGTAGGCCATGAGGGCCGGAAAGAAGAACTGCGGCGGAAAGAAGATGATGCCGACGACGGTGCCAAGGACGAGGAGGGAACCGAGGATCTCCCGTAGGCTCCGGTAACCGATCGTCGGTACCTTGGCGTAGCGGACGTTGCTGATCATGAGAAAGGCCAGCCCGAGCATGATGTAGCGCAGCATCTGATGCCAGGGGAGGTTGGCGATCATCGTCTGCGTGTACAGCGGCGTCTGCGAAAACCAGTAGTAGGTCGCGAGCGTCATTCCGGCGGCCGGGCTGGGGAGGCCGCGAAAGTGCGTCTGCTTTCTCCCCACTGATTCGACGTTGAAGCGGGCAAGCCTTATGACCGCACACATCGTGAACAGGAAGCAGAAGATCCAGTCCCAGCCCTGCTGGTTGAGGACCGCAAAGTACATCACCAGTGCCGGCGCCAGCCCGAAGGAGATCGCATCCACCAGCGAGTCGAGTTCCTGCCCAAAGCGGCTTTCGGTGCGGGTGGCGCGAGCGATGCGGCCGTCCAGCGCGTCGGCTACGCCTGCAAGCACGATGTAGGTGCCCGCGCGGGCGTAATCGCCCCGCGACGCCGCCACGATCGCGAACATCCCGAGGAAGAGGCTGGTGAGTGTAAAGCCGTTGGGGAGCAGGATAACCGGCCGCTCCAGTCTTGGAGGAATGGCCACTCAGCCTCCTCCGCCGCGGCGACGGGCGACAACCGTGGTCCCGGCTGCTGTCACGTCTCCAGTCCTGACCGTGACCGTGTCCTCGGGTGAAATGAACACATCGACGCGCGACCCGAACCGGATCAAGCCCATCCTCTTGCCCTGGGCGACCTCCTCGCCGTCGCGGGCATAGGTGACGATGCGGCGTGCAATCAGCCCGGCAATCTGCCTAACGAGCACGCGAGACCCGTCGCGCAACTCGATACCGGTCGACATCTGCTCGTTGTCGAGCGAAGCCTTGTCACCGGCAGCGTTGAGAAATTTGCCCCTGTTGTAGTGCCGGTAACGAACGGTGCCCGACACCGGGTAGCGGTTTACATGAACGTTGAGGACGTTCATGAAAATCGAGATGCGCCGGGCCCGCCCCCCCATGAAAGCCGGCTCATCCACCTCGGTGATCATCACGACACGGCCGTCAGCCGGCGAAATCACGACATCTTCACCCCGCTCACCCGACCGCTCCGGATCACGGAAGAACCAGCATACCCACACGGTCAAAAGAGCAAAAACGACAGTCAGAGCCCAGAGCACGACCGACCTTCGCCCCAGTGCGAATACCGCCACCGTCGCGGTGAGTGTCGCACCAATGGCAATGAACGGCAGACCCTCGCGCGCTATCACCTGAGCACCGAGGCCAGTGACTGCCCGGTGATGCGCTCGAACGCCTCGAGGTAACGTTCGCTCGTCGAGTTCAAAACGTCGGTCGGGAGGGGCGGAGGAGGAGCGTTCCCATCCCAGCGACCGGCCTTTCGCTCGCCGTCGAGATAGTCGCGCAGCGGCTGCTTGTCGAAACTGGGCTGAGAACGCCCAGGGAACCACTCAGCGGCGGGCCAGAATCGCGAGCTGTCGGGTGTCAGGACTTCATCGACAAGAATTATCTCGCCACGCACATGCCCGAACTCGAACTTCGTGTCAGCGATGATTATTCCGCGTGGACCTGCCAGTGCGCAGCCGAAGTCGTAGACTGACCGTGCCATCGATTCCAGCCGCACGGCTGTCTCGCTGCCAACCATTTCAGCCATCCGCGCGCGCGTAATGTTTTCATCGTGCCCCGTGTCCGCCTTGGTCGCGGGTGAAAAGATCGGAGAATCGAGACGGCCGCTTTCCTGGAGGCCGTCGCGCAGAGGTTCGCCGGCCAGTGTACCCGACGCCCGGTACTCCTTCCACGCCGACCCGGCAATGTAACCACGGACCACACATTCGACCGGAAACACTTCGGTGCGGCGACAGAGCATTGCCCGGCCCCGGAGCAACTCAACGTCGCCCTGCAGCGAAGGCACGGCAGCAACGATCCTGTCGGCATCGGCACTCAGGAGGTGATGTGGCATGCGGTCGCCGAGTGCCCGCAGCCACCAGGCTGTGAGCTGTGTGAGCACGGCACCTTTGGACGGAACCGTCTCGCTCATTACCACGTCGAATGCCGAAACCCGATCTGTTGCAACGATCAGCAGCCGGTCGGCATCCACCTCGTAGACGTCGCGGACCTTCCCCCGGCGCAGGATGGGCAGGGCGAGTTCGGTGGTCGCCAGCATCAGACCTTGACCTCGCCGAAACGGATGTCGGGCATGCTCTCGCGCTCGAGGAGCGGGTCGATGACCTCCCGCAGGAAGTCATCGACCTGTTGCGGTGCGCGACCGATGAAAAGCTCCGGCCGCAACACGGCATCGAGAGACCCGGCCGCGGTGCTGAGCGCCGGCTCCTTCGCCAGGCGTTGAAGGAGATCGTTAGGCTCTCCGGTGTCACTGGAATGGCGCGCGGCATCGAGGCTGTGCCGTCGGATCGCCTCGTGCGCATCCTGCCGGCTCATGCCACCGTTGACCGCCCTGAGAATCAGCTCTTCGGTAGCCATGAACGGCAGCTCGTCGCGGACGCGGGCCTCGATGCGCCCGCGGTGGACCTCGAGTCCCTTCACGACGCCATGCTGGAGCAGAAGTATCGAGTCAACCGCCAGAAACGCCTCGGGAATCACCAGCCGCCGGTTGGCCGAGTCGTCGAGGGTGCGCTCGAAGTACTGCACGCTGTGCGTCAGGTTGGCGTTGGCCTCGAGTGTGCCGGCGAAGCGGGCGATGGCGTTGATCCGCTCGGACCGCATTGGAATGCGTATGTACGCCATGGCCGACGAGCCGACCTGCCCCGATCCGAATGGTTCTGCCATTTCTCCAAAGGCCTGCAGCATCCGAATGTCGCCTGCAAACTTGGCACCGCTGGCGGCCAGTCCTGCGACAGCGCCGAGCACCTGCGCGTCGACCTTGCGCGAATAGGTCTGCCCCGTCACGGGAATGACACTGGCAAAACCCATCGCCGCCGCCACGCGTCGGTCGAGCTCCCGCACCCTGTCGTGATCTCCTCCAAACAGGGAAAGAAACGACGCCTGTGTACCGGTGGTACCCTTGACACCGCGGAATGGCAGGTTGCCGATGCGGTTGTCGAGCTCGGCGATGTCAAGCACCAGATCCTGCATCCACAACGTCGCCCGCTTGCCGACAGTTGTCAGTTGCGCCGGCTGCAGGTGGGTGTAGCCGAGGGTCGGCAGTGTCTTCCACTGCTCGGCGAAGGCGCGGAGTGCACGCAAAACATGGAATGCCCGGGCGCGCAGGATCGTCAGCCCCTCGCGCATGAGCACGAGGTCGGCATTGTCAGTGACGAAACAGGACGTGGCGCCGAGGTGAATGAAGCCGCGGGCCGCCGGGGCAACGTCACCAAAGGCGTGAATGTGCGCCATCACATCATGGCGAGTGCGCTCTTCGTAGTCGGCGACAGCGGCGAAGTTGATGTTTTCGAGGTGCGACGACATCTCGCTCAAGGCCGCTTCCGGGATATCGACGCCAAGCTCCCGCTCTATCCGCGCCAACTCGTACCATAACCGCCGCCAGATGCTGTGACGACGCTGGGCCGACCAGAGCGCCAGCATCTCTTCTGACGCATAGCGTGCCGAAAACGGGGAACTGTACGTCGCGTAGCTCACTGAATCACGAAGTCCCGGCTATACAGAAAGCCGCGTCGCTCGTAGATCATCCTGATGCCCGTTGTACCGCCGTAATAGTCGAACGCCCGCGCCACGTCGCTCGCCTGGCCGACGGTCGCGCGGTTGATCTGAACGATCAGGTCCCCCTCCTGGATCCCGATTTCGTCGCGGAGCCGGTCCGTTACACCCACCACCAGTGCACCACGGGTGCTGCGGAAGCCGCGTTCCGCTCTTATCTGCGGCGTGAGCGTGACGAGTTCCAGTTCACGGAGAACAGTGACGCGCGGGGCGCTGACCTCGGGAAGATCCGAAACCACGACATTGATCGTCTGCTCACGGCCGCCTCTCCGTATGAACAGGGCGATTGTCTCACCCACGCGCATATCGAGGCGTTCTGCCTCCCAGTCAAACGCATTCCGCAGTTGGCGTCCGCGGGCGCGGATAATTTCATCCCCCGAACGCAGTCCCGCCCGGTCAGCCGGACTGCCGGCGACGACCGATTGAATCACGACTCCCGATGTGACGACATCACGGGGATTGGCGCTCGCGGGAGCGAGGAGCTTTTCCCCGATCCAGGGCCGTCGGACCTTTCCATGTTCGAGCAGATCCTCGACAATCCGGCGGGCACGGTTGATCGGAATCGCGAATCCCAGTCCTACCGAGCCCCCGCTGGGAGAGTAGATGGATGAGTTGACGCCGATGACTTCACCGGCGGCGTTTACCAGTGGTCCGCCCGAGTTACCGGGGTTGATCGATGCATCCGTCTGGATCATCCCGACGTAGATTCCACTGCCTTCGCCCTGGCCAAGGAGGTTGCGGCCTGTCGCCGAGATGACGCCCGCGGTCACGCTCGGCTCGGTGTTGCCCAGAACAAAGCCAAACGGGTTCCCTATTGCAATCGACCACTCGCCTATCAGCAACTGGTCGGAGCTGCCTAACGTGGCTACCGGGAGACCGCTGGCGTCAACCTTGAGTACGGCCAGATCGTTCGTCTCGTCGCGCCCGAGAACTCGCGCGGGGTAAGTCGTACCGTCGCGAAGCATCACCGAGATCCGGGTGGCGCGGCCGATCACATGTTCGTTCGTGACGATGACGCCGTTGGGCCGGATAATGAATCCTGACCCGATTCCCGATTGCGTCTGCTGGCCTGAGCGTCCTCCGAAAAAGGACTCGAACACATCGAGAGGAACACGCTCCACAGTTTCTGTCTGAACCGTGACAACAGCCGGAGCAACTCGCGCGGCCGCTTCGGTGATGGCGGTGCGCCGCGACTGCTGGATCTGCTCCGGCGCAACTGCAGACTGTAGCGGAACTGTCTGCGCACTGGAGTCGGATGGTGCTGCTCCCTCACAAGCTGCACCGAGCGCAACTGCAAGGGTGGCGACGATCACTCTCATCTACTGCTTACCTGCGCGTAAACCGCGGGAGGATAGACGACCTCCTCGAGGAAGAGGGCGTGAGCAGGAGCGGGGGGAGACGTCTCATCATTGGTGTCGGCTGCGAGAAGCCTGAGCATGTCCTCCAGGGGCCGGCGATCTGAGGCGATATCCACCATCGTTCCAACGAGAAAGCGCACCATGTGATGCAGGAAGCGGTTCGCAACTACATGAAAGGTGAAACCGGTGGCGTGCTCACACCACTGGGCTCTGGTGATAACGCACTTGTGATCGTCGGACTCGGGCGCGGTGCCCCGCACGGCGAAAGCGCGGAAAAAGTGAGCGCCCTGCAGCTCGATCGCTGCGGCGGCCAGACGCCTGACATCGAGCGGACGGTTGCAGAACCACTCCCACTTGCGGCGGAATGGAGAGCGAGTTGCCTCGCCAACGCCGACGGAATAGCTGTAACGCCGGGAAACGGCGTCATAGCGGGCGTGGAAACCCGGTTGCATCTCGTGAGCGGCGGCGACCCATATGTCAGGAGGCAAGAGGGCGTTGAGGGCGCGGCGCAGAGTGCCCGCCTGCCATTTGGCAGGCACCTCGAGGCCAACCGACTGGCCGCGCGCGTGTACGCCGGCATCTGTGCGTCCCGCACCCTGGGCAACCACACGTACGCCGCACAGCGATGCCAGTACCTTCTCCAGTTCGCCCTGCACGGTTCGCTCGGCTGGCTGGATCTGCCAACCGGCGAAAGCGGTTCCGTCGTAGTGCAGCACGAGCTGCACGGGGCGCACCGACACGATGCCTCAAGCTAGCGATCAGGAGCCTTGAGTTCAAGGAACGTGACAAGTCGCAACCGATTGACTTGACGCGACGTACGCGCTCACATTGCACCCGCTCCGGCGCTCCGCGCGCTGACCACACTCAATGGCCATCCGCAGCCTACCATCACTGGCGCACGCGCTCAGCGTTGCGCCCGATCTGGATGCCGCGCTGATCGCGCTCGGTGAGTCGCTTTCCGACTCCGACAGATCAGCCGTGCTCGGCCTTATCAGGTATGACGGCAGGAAAGACATTCTTCAGGACCGCCTAACGCCGTCCGGCGGCCAGGTGGTGAAGACGCGAGTCGACACGACCTTCGACCATCTGCCGTCTCAGGTCAGAAGTCAGTTGCCTGCCGGTGGACAGTTCATTGATTTGGGAGAGAAGTCAGCTGAATACGCCCGTCTCCTGGGACTGAGCACGTTCTCCGACGGCGGCAGCCTTTCGCTGCGGGGACTGTCGACGGACGGTCAACTCTCGGCCGTACTTCTGCTACAGGAACAGCGGAGGATGTTCGGCACCAGGACGAGCGAGCGATTCGCCCCTGCCGCGGCGCTTTTTGACCTGGCTTTCGCGCGCTTTCAGGAACGAGAGGCGAGAGACGAAGCGGTCAGGACCCTCGAGGACGTTACTCAGCGCGTTCACGGCGATTATGTGAAGCGGCTTGCAACACTCCAGAACGAGCTGGGTCAGGCGCGAACCTCAGGCGCCCATGCCGGCACCGTCGACGGAAGTCGTGCGGTCGACGTTGAGCGCGACCTTGCCACAACCAGGGAAGACCTTCGCAAGGCAGTGAGAAAAAACGCGTCGCTCGAAGGCCAGCTGATGGCGGCGGTCGGGCAGCTTGAGCAGGCGCACATCGAGCTGCACCGGCGTAGCGAAACACTGCGCCAGAAGGTGCGGACGCTTTATCTGATCGAGCGGACGCTCAAGGTGGACAACACCGCGCAGAACGTCACCCAGCTCGTGGACGGGATTCTGGCTCTGGTTGGCGACGACATGCAGGCGCAGCGATGCTCGCTCATGCTGCGCGCTCCCGAGCCCGATACACTGTTTCTGGCTGCGTTCCGGGGGCTGGCACCCAACATCACAGTCGGTCATCGCGTGCCCCTGAAAAAGGGAACCGTGTCGGGCACGGTTGCGGCGACGCGCGAGCCGCTGCTCGTGCAGGATGCGTCGGAGGTCAGTAACCACCCGCTGCTGCGTGACCAGTACCTCACGACCGGGTCATTCATCTCCTTCCCTCTCGTCTACCGTGACGAACTTGTGGGAGTCGTGAACCTGACCAACCGAGCGAAAGCAGGGGTTTTCATCGAGGAGGACGTGGAGCGTGTAGCCCTCCTCGGGCTTGTCATCTCACTGATCGCCACCAGCGCCGACCTTCCGGCACGACTCCTGGAGACCATTGGCGCCGCCTGAAGCGCTGCAGGCGGCCATCAGGACGCTGGCGACCGGCGAATCGCTGACGCGGCAGCAATCGGCGGATGCCTTTGGGGTGATCATGGCCGGCGAGGCCACACCTGCCCAGGTCTCGGCGCTGCTCATGGGGCTGCGGGTCAAGGGCGAAACTCCTGACGAGGTCGCGGGGGCTGCCGGGGCGCTCCGTGACGCCATGATCCAGCTCGACGCCGATGACCGTGAAGCGCTCGTTGACACCTGCGGCACCGGAGGCGGAACGGTCACGACGTTCAACATCTCGACTGCAGCAGCCCTCCTCGTTGCCGGACTTGGGGTGCGGGTCGCCAAACACGGGAATCGATCGTTCACTTCGAAGTGCGGGTCGGCGGATGTGCTCGAAGCCCTTGGCGTTCCGATGGACGCCACCCCCGAGGTCATGGCGTCGGTGCTTCGCAGGACGGGTATCGTGTTCATGTTCGCGCCGACGATGCATCCTGCGATGCGACATGTGGGTCCGATCCGCCGCGAACTCGCGATTCCAACCGTCATGAACATCGTGGGTCCGCTGGCGAATCCGGCGCGGGCAGGTGCACAGGTGCTCGGCGTGGCCGATCGCGGGCGGATGCCGCTGCTGGCGGGCGCCCTCGCGGCGTTAGGCACGAGACATGCCCTCGTTGTGCACGGCGAACCGGGGCTTGATGAGGTCTCGCCACTTGGCGCAACCTTCGTGACCGAGATACGCGACGGCAGTACGCGCGACTGGGTGATCGAGCCCGCCGAGTTCGGCTTTTCGAAACTCGATGCGAACGGCCTGGCTGGCGGCCCTCCTTCGCACAACGCCGAGCTTATTGTCGAAGTTCTGGGTGGGGGGGGAAGCAAGGCGGCCGCCGCGGCTACGGTCCTGAACGCTGCGGCAGCGCTCCTTGTGGGTGGCGCCGTCGATGACTACGGAGCGGGCGTGACGATGGCCAGGGAGGCGCTGGCTGACCGCGCAGGACTCGCAGCGCTCGAGCGGCTCAGGTCAGGATACCTCACGAGCAGCAGCGAAGGGCTATAGAACCGCGTTTCGTGAAGCTGCCGCATAGCGCTCATCGTGTTCATCCTGGAGATCGGCTCTTCAGTACTTCCGAATGACGCCGACGACGATCCCCTGGATCGTGATGTCGTCCTCGTGAACCAGGATCGGAGCCATGGCTTCATTGGCGGGCTGAAGTCGCACCCTGCCATCCCGCTCACGATAGATCTTCTTTAGTGTGGCGGAGTTGTTGTCGAGAAGCGCAATGACCATTTCGCCATTGTCGGCCCGGCGCCTGTCGTTGACGACGACGAAGTCGCCGTCCCTGATCTGCTCGTCAATCATCGAATTGCCACGCACTCGCAGCACGTAATGGTCCCCTGAGCGGCGAACCAGCTCCTGGGGAACCGCCAGCGTTTCCGAGGTCTCGATCGCTTCGATCGGGAAACCCGCGGCAACAGCGCCGAGGAGTGGAAGTTCGACTGCGGGCCTGAAAACGTCGGATGTGAGAATCTCGATCGCCCGACTTTCGTTGTAGCTGCGGCGGATGTAGCCCTTGCGCTCGAGATTCGAGAGGTGTTCGTGGACTGTGGCCAGCGAGTTATAGTCGAACTCCTCGGCAATCTCCTCGAAGCTGGGCGCGTAGCCGTGCTCGTCGGCGTAGCTTTGGAGATAAGTGAGGATCTCGCGCTGACGTTTCGTTAACGGCATTGTGGCTCCTTGCAGTCCCAGACTCCCGAACAATAGCCGAAACAGGCCGGCCGAACAATACCCGAAGTGCAGAAGCCCTCTCAGTGGTCGCCGCCAACCGGGGCGCTTGGGCGACTTGTGGCTGCCGCCCGTGACCGCGCTCCCGCCATCAGCGGCGTGATCGCGGCGGCCTCGCGTCCAGGCGATCGCCCTCCATTTGGCGATCGGCTTTCAGCCGGATCGGGGGTCGCCGTGATAGCCGAGATCAAGCGGTCGTCGCCGTCGATGGGGGACCTCGATACAACCCTCGATGCCGGAGTCAGGGCAGGGCAATACGAGAGAGGAGGGGCAGGCGCTGTTTCGGTGCTCACCGAGCCTGACGAGTTTGGTGGGCGTCCGGAGGATATTACGCGGGTCCTCGGTACAGTCAGCATTCCCATTCTCAAGAAGGATTTCCACATTGAGGACCGGCAGTTGATCGAGGCGGCCCTCCTCGGCGCCTCGGCGGTGCTACTAATCGCTCGGGCACTGGAGCCGTCGCGACTCGATCATTTGTGCGCCCTGGCGCGGACGCTCGGTCTGGAGCCGTTGGTGGAAGTCCGAACCGAAGCAGAACTCAGGTGCGCGATCGATGCGCGCGCAACCGTGATCGGAGTGAATGCGCGCGATCTGGAAACACTGGCGGTGGAGCCGGAGGTCGTCGAGCGAATTCTGCCGCTGGTGCCGGCCGGGTGCCTGGCGGTCGCCGAGAGTGGCATACGGAGCCGGGTTGACGTGGAGCGGGTGGCCTCGTTGGGAGCCGACGCCGTTCTCGTGGGCTCAGCGCTTTCGAAGTCAACTGACCCGGTGGCGGCCGTGAAGGCCCTCGTTGGTGTAAGGAGAACGATTCGTGCGTCCTGAGGTGAAGTTCTGTGGCCTCACTCGCCCCGAAGACGTGGACGGTGCGGTGGAGGCAGGTGCCTCGTACCTTGGCTTCGTGCTCGCCGACAGCCCGCGGCGGGTGTCCACCTCACGTCTCGACTTGCTGACCTCGGTCGTGCCGGCAGGCACCAAATGCGTAGGTGTTTTTGCCGGTGCGGGCTGTGACGAGATCCTTGGCATCATGCACGCATCGCGGCTGGCGGTGGCGCAGCTTCACGATTCGGGTGCAGTGGACTGTGCCGCCGCTCTGGGGTCGGCGGGGACGGAGGTGTGGGTTGCCACCGGAGTCGAAAACGGGCGATTGACGGACGAACTCGATGCGATGGTCCTCGCCGCGGACGCGATCGTTCTCGACACGCGGGTCGGCAAGCGATTCGGCGGCTCCGGAATCCCGTTTGACTGGGCAGCCGTGCGCGATCAACTAAAGAGGTATCGCGGCCGGACGCGGCTGGTTGTCGCAGGCGGCCTGACGGCCGAAAACGTCGGGCGGGCGATCGCCGAGCTCGATCCGGACATCGTCGATGTCTCGTCGGGAATCGAAGCACAACCGGGGATCAAGGATGTCGGTCGGATGCGGGCGTTCATGCAGGCGGTTCGCCTTGCTGCCTCTCCATGAGCTCCGCCCCGCGGGAGAGATACGACGGCCGCTTTGGTTCGTTTGGTGGCAGGTATGTTCCCGAGACGCTCATTCCCGCGCTCGATGAGCTTGAGGAGGCGCTTGGGGAGGCGCTTGTCGATTCGGGCTTCGGGGCGGCGCTCGCCGACCTGCTGGTCAATTTCGTCGGGCGGCCGACGCCGATTACGGAGGCGCCGCGGCTCTCGGAGCGAGTCGGCACCCGCATCATCCTCAAGCGGGAAGACCTGAATCACACCGGTGCGCACAAGATCAACAACACCTGCGGCCAGGCACTCCTTGCCGCGAGGATGGGGAAGGCGCGGATCATAGCGGAAACAGGGGCGGGACAGCACGGCGTGGCCACAGCCACGATCTGTGCCCGGCTGGGGCTGTCGTGCGTCGTTTACATGGGCGAAGAGGACATGGCCCGGCAGTCCCTCAACGTCTACCGAATGCGGCTGCTCGGCGCCGAGGTCGTGCCGGTCACGAGTGGTACGCGAACGCTGAAAGACGCAACGACCGAGGCGATTCGTGACTGGGTCACAAACGTTCGGGACAGCCATTACATCATCGGATCGGTCGTCGGACCTGCACCATATCCCCGCATGGTGAGAGAGTTTCAGTCGGTGATCGGACGAGAGGCGCGATCGCAGGTGCTGGAACGCGCCGGCAGGTTACCGCGCACCGTGGTCGCCTGCGTTGGTGGCGGCTCGAATGCAATGGGGATCTTCGCCGGGTTTGTCGATGACGAGTTGGTTGAGCTGGTCGGGGTGGAAGCGGCGGGCGAAGGCCTGGATTCAGGGCGCCATTCGGCATCCCTCGCTCGCGGCCGACCCGGTGTACTTCACGGATCGCTCAGTTATCTGCTGCAGGACGAGCGGGGGCAGGTGCATCCGGCTCATTCCATTTCGGCGGGGCTCGATTATCCCGGCGTCGGCCCCGAACACTCATGGTTGAGAGACAGAGGGCGCGCCACCTACGTTTCAGTTCGGGACGACGAGGCGCTTGCGGGCTTCAGCGCGCTGAGCCGGCTGGAGGGGATAATCCCGGCTCTCGAAACCGCGCACGCGGTGGCGTGGGTTGCCGCGAGCGGAGGGCGGTGGTCCCCGGACGACGTCGTTCTGCTCTGTGTCAGTGGACGTGGAGACAAGGACGTGGCGCAAATCCGCGAAATGGGTATCTTGCCGCCGTGACGCTCTCGCCGTCGCCCAGTCAGGCCCCAAACACGCAACAGCGCGCTGCCGCGAAGGGGAGCGAGCCCGATGGAGAGCCGCCGTTCCCTCCGGCGCCGGTCGAGGAGATGCTGCGGATGTTTGGTCGCGCCGTCCGTGCTCACCAGCTGTACCTCCACAACAATCCCACCTACCTCAAGGCGCTTGAAACCGCTCGCGCTTCGTTTGCTCCCATCTGGGCGCACACCGACGAGGTAAGACTCGACGTCAGCGACACCCAGTTGACGTGGGAAGGCAAGGTTGTCGTCAGTGAACCCGACAAGACTTCGGACGCCCTGCCCTGGGTTCTCTACAAGGACGGCATCCGCGAGCTGCGCTTCCTGCGCGGCATCGAACAGGCGGAGATCATTGACCTTGTCGATGTCATAGCCCGCGTGCGCAAGGCGCAGGGCGACGAAGATGATCTGTTGACGCTTCTCTGGGAGCGCGAATTCAACTTCATCCGCCACCGCTACGTCGATCTGTCGGTGGACGGCGTGATCCCGCTCGAAGTCTCCGAAGAGGCGCTCAGGGAACGCCTCGTCGATCCATCCGAGGTAAAGGCGCCACCGCGGGAGGAGTTGCCCGGTGTGGTCAGCATGGACGACTTCAACACCACCCTCTATTTCCTCGACGAGTCCGAAATCGAGTACCTGCGGGACGAAGTGGCGAGGGAATATTCATCCGACCTTCGCGAAAACGTTGTCTCCGTCCTGCTGGACATCTACGAGCAGCAGGTGGACGAGGCGGTGAGGGATGAGGTGGCGACGCACCTCGACACGCTGCTCGTGACGTTGCTGACATCGGGTCGATATGGTGCGGTGGCCGGTCTGCTGCGGGAGGTTGATTCAACAGTCGCCCGTGCGCGGGAGTTGACGCCAACCCAGCGGACTCGACTCGAAGCGCTCGCAGAAAGGCTGAGCGATCCCGAACCGCTTGGTCAACTCCTGCAGTCACTGGATGAACGTTCGGAGCTCGTGGGGCAGCAGGAGCTGGACGCTCTCTTTGTCCAGCTGCGAGTGCAGGCGCTGGGCACGATCTTCGCCTGGCTCGGCCGTGTCCAGAATCCGCGCGTCAGAAGTCAGCTTGAGACTGCGGCGCAGCGTCTGGCTGCGGCGAACACGAGCGAGCTGGTGCGCCTTATCGCATCACCAGATCGTGAAGTTTCGCTCGAAGCAGTCCGGCGGTCCGGGGCGATGCGCGCCGCGGCCGCAGTTCCCGGCCTGACCCGTCTCCTCGCCCAGCAGGACGCCAACGTCAGGCTGGCCGCCGTCGTTGCGCTGTCCGAAATCGCGACGCCGGGTGCGCTGCAACAGCTGGAGAAAACCCTTGACGACCAGTCGCGCGAGGTGCGGGTGGCGAGTGCACGTGCATTTGCGGCGAGGATGCACCGGCCAGCCCTCAGCAGACTCGAGTCCATCATCAGCGAGCGGCGCACCAGCGGTGCCGATCTCACGGAAAAGATGGCGGTATTCGAGGCGTATGGAACGATGTGCGGCGATGCCGGTGTCAACCTCCTCGATGGCATGCTCAACGGCAGGGGATTGTTCGGTAAGCGCGAAGACGCCGAAACTCGCGCCTGCGCGGCGATGGCCCTGGGACGCATCGGCTCACCTTCCGCGCTGGGATCGCTGCAAAAAGCATCGACGGACAAGGAGATTCTCGTTCGCAATGCGGTAAACCGCGCGCTTCGTGGCGGCGGACCCGGGGGTGTTACATGATGATCCCCGGCGTTCAGGTCTCACCCGCACAGACGGCCGGGACTGTCAACGACTTCAGCGGCGACGCATTTCTCCGTAAGGCGGGACGCCAACTCGTCGCGAACGTCTACGGAGCAGTGCGTGTCATTCGACTGTATCCGCCGGAAAACGAAGCCGTTCGAAATGCCCTCGATGAGCTTACAGCGGCGGCGGCGACGATCGTTAACCGCGAAGGGGAACTGGAGTTTCGCACCTCCAGTGAGTTCATCTTCGTGAACTCAACCCGCCTGCGCCTCGACCTCGATAACTACGCCAGCTTCAGTCAGATCCTTTCGTTGATGCGCGCGGCCGGAGTGGGCTCCTTCCGCACGCCGACAACACCGGTCGTGCGGGACTGGCTGGTGTTCCTCTCGCTGCTCATGGCACAGCCCAAGGCAGGGGACGAACCAGCCATCGGGGACCTCCTTGAACGACTGCAGGCCGCCGGCGTCAGCGCGTTCGACCTTGGTCCACCACTCGAAGTCCCCGAGGACGCAGAAACCATCGAGCAGGCAAGGGAGGCGGCCAAGCGGACTTACGCCCAGTCTGTCGCAGTCACGAAAGACGTTATTCGCTCGGTGCGGATGGGGCAGTCACCCAGCATCAAGAAGATCAAGCGCGTCGTCCAGTCCATCGTCGACCAGATCCTCGATGACGAGACCTCGCTCATCGGACTGACGACCATCCGCGATTACGACGAATACACATTCACCCATTCGGTCAACGTCTGCATCTTCTCGGTCGCGTTAGGCAGGCGGCTGGGACTGGCGAAGCTCCAGCTCTACGATCTGGGACTCGCCGCCCTTTTCCACGACATCGGCAAGTCGCGGGTTCCGCTCGAGGTCCTCAACAAGGCCAGTGGGCTCACCGACAACGACTGGCGCTGGCTCGCCTCACATCCCTGGCTTGGCGTATTGGCGCTGTTCAACGTCCGGGGCCAGGCCGAGCTCCCCTACCGGCCGATGGTCGTCGCCTACGAGCACCACATGAAGGTGGATCTCACCGGCTATCCGAAAAACGTCCGCAGCCGCCGGCAGAGCATCTTCAGTCGCATCGTCGCCGTGGCCGATGGATTCGACGCCGCCACCACACGCCGCGCCTATCAGACAGTTCCGCTGTCGCCTGCCGCGGTGCTCGCCGGGATGCGTGACAACGAACGGCGCGGCTTCGATCCGGTTGTGGTCAAGGGTTTCATCAACCTCCTCGGCGTGTTTCCGGTCGGGACCCTGGTCGTGCTCGACACTTTCGAGCTCGCGCTGGTCCACGCAGCCAATCCCCGACCCGAGATGGTCTCCCGGCCGATAGTCAGAATCGTCAGCGACGACCGCGGCAACGTTCTCTACCCCGGTAACCTCGTCGACCTCGGCGAAGCCGGTGAAGCCCAGGGAGGCTCCTTCCGGCGTACAATCATCAAGACCGAAGACCCGGCTCGCTACGGAATCAATGTCGGTGACTACTTCGTCTGACGAGCTGACTGCCAGATTCAGCGAACTGGCGAAGACCGGCAGAAAGGCGCTTGTCCCCTATATCACTGCGGGGCATCCCAGCCCTGCCGCGACGCTGGAGCTCATGCACGGCCTCGAACTGGCCGGCGCTGACGTCCTCGAGCTTGGCGTTCCGTTCTCCGATCCCATGGCCGACGGGCCCGTTATCCAGCGCAGTTCACAGGTCGCGCTCGCGGCCGGCGTCGGTTTCGACGAGTGCCTCGAGTTGATTGCCAGGGCAGGACCAAACATTCCGGTGGTGCTCTTTTCGTACCTGAATCCAGTGCTGGCTGCCGGGCCGGACGCGATCGAGAGGGCCGCCGAGGCCGGTGCCTCGGGGCTGCTGGTGACCGATCTCCCCGTCGGCGCTGACGAAGGGCTCGAAGCGAGGCTTGGCGGAGGGAAACTTGCACTCGTCCGCCTCGTTGCGCCGACCACGCCTACAGCGAGAATGCGGCAGATCTCGCGCAACGGTCGCGGGTTCGTCTATCTGATAAGCCGGCTTGGAGTAACCGGAGCGCGGGCCGACGTACCCGTGGACCTCGTCGACACCGTCACCCGACTGAGATCGGCCACCGACCTCCCCATCTGCGCCGGTTTTGGTATTTCGACTCCGACACAGGCCGCGGCAGTGGCGAAGATCGCCGATGGTGTCGTCGTGGGGAGCGCGATAGTCCGGGCCGCGGACGAGAGCACCGACCGGGCCATCGAGCTGGTGCGTGCGTTGCGGGCGGCGATCGACGCCGCCTGATCGATGTCCCCGGTCCTCGTTGCAACGCGTGGCTTCGGCCTCGCCGGGGCGATCATCCTCGGCGCTCTCATCGCCGGAGCCGATCCCGGTCCTGCATTCGCGGCGCAGGCGGGAATCGTGGCAATGCTCACACTCGCCGCACGCGCCAGACCGGTTCCTCTCACCAAATTCTCGGCGCTGACGGCGACGCCGGTCGTCGTCCTCGCCGCACCGGTTGCGTTCGGCCTCGCTCCCGCTGCAGTGGGCGTTTGGACGGGAGTCCTTATCTCCGAATCCGTCCTTTCCCGCAAGCCGATGACCTGGGGCGCGGTCAACGCCGGCCGTGAGGTGCTGGCGCAGGCCGCCGCGTGGGGCAGCTTCGTCGCCACGGCGCAGCTCACTCCAGCGGCTGCGACGGGAGCCGTCGGCGCCGACCTCGTGCCCGCCCTCGCGGTCTATCTCTGCACCTGGTTCTTTGCCTCCAGGGGCCTGCAGTACTTCTCGCTCATCATGCGCGGCAAACTCGCAAGTGAAGAGCGCTCTCTCCTGTTGCGATACGAAGTGATCGCCTTCGCCGCCGCCGCTGCGGCTACCGTCACGATCATCTTTACCCTCGCCTTTGTCGGACGGGTCGGCTGGATCGTGGTGGGAGTCGCGCTCACCTTTGCCGGCCTCCTCTTCGCGCGGATCGTCGGCGAGGCCATTGCCGCCGAAGAGCTGAACAAAATCCATGCGATGGCTGCGGTCGTTATCTCTGACGCCAACCTCGGCGACGCCTTCAACCGCATTACCGCCCTTGCCGGGCGTCTCCTCGAGTGGCACCGATTCCGCATCCTGCGCACTCAGGGAGACGTTACGTCCGTCGTATACGACGGACAGCGTGGCGTTATCGATCCACCCGCGGCACCTGACCCAGCGCTGGCTCGACTCCGCGACGACGCGCTCCGAAGTGGCTCGGCGATCATCGTCGCCGACAGCCGCGCTGACGCAAGAACCGCCGGAGCTGCAGCCGATGAGAGAAGCTTCATCGTAATGCCCCTCGTGTTCGGAAACAGGCCGATCGGAGTCCTCGAAGTCGCCAGTCAAAAACGGGCGCTCTACGGACCGCGCCAACGAGAGGTCGTTGAAAGGTTCGCAGGCCACCTTTCTGCCACCATACAGATTCATGATCTGCGACGGCCCCTTGTCGAGTCGGTCGCACGGCTCGAAAGACAGGTTGCAACCCTCGACGAATCAGCTCAACAGATCAGCCGCGACGCCGAGGTCGTGGCGCGGCTCGCCGGTAGTATCTCCAGGTCGGTAGCCGAAGAAAGCGAACAGGTCGCACTCAGCAGGGATTCGGCCGAGGCACTGCACAGAGGAACCGAGGCGATTGCCCGCGATGCGGGCGAGGCGGCGCTGGCCAGTCAACGCGCAAGCGGGATAGCTGCGGCAAGTCAGGTTGCGATAGGCACGGCCATCGAACGCCTCGAAGCAGCACGAGGTTTCGTCGGAGACAGCTCTCGCGTGCTGGGCGATCTGGCCGAGCATACGTCGCGCGTCACGTCATTTCTCACGGTCATCAAGGACCTGGCCGAGCAGACCAACCTCCTGGCACTCAACGCCGCGATCGAAGCCGCACGGGCCGGTGAACATGGGCGTGGCTTTGCAGTCGTAGCCGATGAGATCCGGCGCCTGGCAGAGCAGAGCTCGCGCGCCTCTGGAGAAGCGAACGCCCTCCTTTCGACGCTCGCCGAGCGCATGACAGAAGCGACGGCGCAGATGAACCGCGGGCGATCGCTCGTGGCAGATGTCGAAGCGCTCTCGGGCTCGGCGCAGGGAGCGCTCGCGGGAATCCTCGAAGCGAGCGCGGCAGCGGCATCGTGGACACAGCGCATCGCCGACGTCTCGCAGTCTCAGGAGCGTGACGTTGCGACGGTACGTGAACTCACAGCGCGCATCGCGCACATTTCGCGGATGAATCGGGATGGCGCCGGCGAAGTAACGAGGTCCGCGGAATCACAGGCGGCATCGGTAGCGGAGCTCGAAGGCGCCGTCAAGGCACTCCGCGAGTTGTCACACTACCTGGGTGACCTGGCGCGGCGGTTGACCAGAATGCGCGTGGACGATGGCAGCCTCTGAGGCTTCGGGTTCCTCCGAGCCGGCCACGGGCACAGCCCAGGTCGAGTTGCCCTCCTGGTCGATCGTATCAGAGAGAAGGCGGGCACATATCGCGCGTGTGTGCCGGCTTCTCGACAGCTGGGCGCTGGAGCTGGGCTTGAGGAGTGCGGAACGCCAGGAATGGTGGGACGCGGGCAGGTGGCACGACGCTCTTCGCGATGCCCCGCTGGACCAGCTCCGGAAAATCGTGAGTGATGACTCAGTCGGGGAGCACGCCCTGCACGGTCACGCTGCGGCGCGTTTGTTGGAGCGCGACGGTGAGAGCCGGACAGGGGTACTCGAGGCAGTCCGCTGGCACACGACCGGTGTGATGGGCTGGGGACGGACGGGAAAAGCGCTCTATATGGCCGACTTTCTGGAACCTGGCCGGGCGTTCGCGACTGCCGAAACCCGCTCCCTGGCGGCGCTGGTCCCTGCCGGGTTCGAGTCGACCTACCGCCGTGTTGTTGAGCTCCGGCGGGAGAGGGCCGGTCGCACGACGTCGATCGTTCGCCCCAGGGCGTCACCGGAGGAGCGCGAGGGATGATGTGGCTCCGTTCGCGTCGCCACCTCACATGGGTGATGGTCCTGCTCGTGGCAGGAGTCTCCGGGATTTGGTGGAGTCGCTCGGCGGACGACGGTGCAGACGTGGAGCGGGTTGTTCCGCCTGGCACCCGCATCCGTGTCGAGGTCCTCAACGCCAGTGAGGTCCGGGGACTGGCGCGGCGCGCGACCCAGTACCTGAGAGACCGCGGCTTCGATGTTGTGCGCTATGCGGGCGACACTGCCCGACTCGATTCGACGGTTGTTCTCGATCGATCGAATCATCCCGGGTGGGCGGCGCTTGTATCTGCAGCCTTCGGCAACGCGCGTGTTGTGTCCCGCCCCGATTCAGCCCGCTACCTCGACGTCACTGTTCTGGTTGGCCGGTCGTGGCGGCCGCCGGCGGAGCCGTTCCACCCTTAGCTGACCGCAAGCGGCGGAGATGTCTGTGCCCCGACTTCGGCGCACGGCCACCTCAACTCCCAGTTCCTCGAGCAGCGAGGCAAAGCCGCGGGTCGACGAGGAGGTCGAGGGTTTGAAATCGCCGGCACCCCCGGGATGGAGGGGAATGAGGTTGACGAAAGCACCGCAACGCCGCGCCAGCGACGCCAGCTCACGGGCCTCGGCCGGTCCGTCGTTGACGCCCCCCAGCATCACGTACTCGAAGGTCACACGCCGGGCAAAGGCCGCAGCCGCGTCGACGACGTCGGAAAGAGGATACCGGGTATTGATCGGCATCAGCTGACGCCTCAGCTCCTCGTTAGGCGCGTGGATCGATATCGCGAGCCGGAATTGCCCGGGTCGCGCCGCCAGAGCCTCGATTCCCGGGAGAATGCCGACGGTGGAAACCGTGATATGACGGGCGCCGATTCCCAGTCCTGTAGGGGAATTGAGCACGCTCAGGGCAATGTCGACCGCAGGCCAGTTGAGGAGCGGCTCTCCCATTCCCATGAAGACAACATTCGTAGCCGCGATCGGCTCATCGAGAAGCCGCAGTTCACGGACCTGCCCGCTGATCTCGAATGACTCGAGGTTCCGCGCGAAGCCCATCAGACCCGTTGCACAGAAGGCACACCGGAGCGCGCACCCGGCCTGTGACGATATGCAGAGTGTCATCCGGCCGCGGTCTGGAATCGCAACTGTTTCTATGGTCTGCTTATCAGCGAGTTCGAAGAGAAACTTCTGCGTTCCGTCGGTTGATGCCTGCCGGTTGACGAGCTTGAGCCTAGGTAGCCGAAAGCGTTCACTCAATCGCGAACGGAACGCCACCGGAAGCTCCGACATCGAGGCGAAGTCAGGTGCGGGGTTTTGCCAGAGACGTCGGGTGACCTGCTCGACACGGTAACCCGGCTCGCCAATCTCCGCGACGAAGTCGGCCAGAGCGGTCCGGGCGGCGTCGGGGGTCAGGTCAAGGAGGTTCACGCTACGGTCCTGATGGCAGGAGGTTAACTGGGTGACGGCCTGGACGTGCGGCAGTGCAGGGTTTGATGGCGCAGCAGGGCGCTGCAGCGAAAGGACGCGAGCCCGCGCGATGCAAGATAAGGTGTATCTTTGTGTTACACAGAGATGACGGGAGAAACCTGGGACGCGAAAGCGGTCCGGGACGCCGTACCTCGTTAGCTTTGGGTCAGTCCCGTCTTCTGTTCTTCACGCGCCAATCCCGCTGTCCCGTCCTCCCGGTTTCAAGCTCTTTTGCGCACCCTCCTTGTCGTCCTGTGGGCGGCCCTCATACTGATACTTACTTCGCTCCCCGCTTCGACCGTTCCCGAGGCCAGTCCTTTTCCCCACTTCGACAAACTGGTTCACGGCTCGCTTTACGCCGTGCTCGCTGTCCTCGCGCTGCGCGTTGACAGGCGGGGAGGGCGGACTTCGGCACAGGCGCCCACCATTCTGTTCCTCGTCGCCTGTTTTGCCGCCATCGACGAATGGCATCAGCGACTCGTTCCGGGCCGGCAGCCCTCGTGGGGAGACTGGAGTGCCGATGTCCTGGGAGCGACCGTCGGCGCAGTCCTGTTTCAACTGTCGCGAACGCGCCGGGAGATCAAACGATCGTGAGCAGTAACGGCTCGAAGACAGCGCTCCGGACACACCGCTGCGGATCGCTGCGCAGCTCCAACGTTGGTGAACATGTCAAACTTGGAGGCTGGGTACACCGGACCCGCAACCTTGGGGGCCTCGTGTTCGTGGATCTGCGTGATCGTGAGGGCATCGTGCAGGTTTCCTTCGATCCATCGCGCACTCCCACCGACGTGATGGCACTTGCCGGTGATCTGTGCCCCGAAACGGTCATCATGGTCGAAGGGACAGTCGCAGCGCGACCGCCGGAAGGACGCAACCCCGAGCTGGAAACCGGAGAGGTCGAGGTGCGCGGCAGTGCGCTCCGCGTTGCCGGACCAGCTCAGACGCCGGCCATCCCCGTTGCCCGCGGCAAGGGTGAGAAGCTCGCGGCGGAAGAGTTGAGGCTCAGGCACCGCGTGCTCGATCTGCGCCGCCCGGAGCTTCAGGCCAACCTCATCCTCCGCCACCGCCTCCTCCAGCAAGCGCGGACTACCATGAGCAGCCTCGGCTTCCTTGAGTTGGAGACGCCGATCCTCACCAAGCCAACACCCGAGGGAGCGCGTGATTATCTGGTGCCGAGCCGGGTGCATCCGGGGGAGTTCTATGCGCTGCCCCAGTCACCGCAGATCTACAAACAGCTCCTGATGGTGGCTGGCTACGACCGCTATTTCCAGATCGCTCGTTGTTTCAGGGACGAGGACCTGCGCGCCGACCGACAACCCGAGTTCACCCAGATCGACCTCGAAGCGAGTTTCGTGAGCGCGGAGGACGTACAAGACGTGGTCGAGACAGTACTCACCGACCTGTGGCAGGTAGCGGGGCGATCGATCTCCACGCCGTTTCCGAGGATCTCCTGGCGGGATGCGCTCGAACATTACGGAATCGACAAGCCCGATCTGCGCCATGAGTTCAGGATCAGCGATTTTTCCGGGACGGCAGGTGAGGACACTGCGCCGTTTCTTCGTGAGTCGCTCGCACGCGGTGAGCGCTTGCGTGGGATCATCGGCCCTCGCCTGGCTGACGTGAGCCGCAAGGAGCTCGACGCGATGGCGGAACAGGTGCGTGGGGCTGGCGCTGGCGGGCTCATCTGGTGCCGTCGCACGGATTCCGGATGGGAGGGGCAGGGGACGAAGGCGCTGGGAGCCACCGCTCTTGAGCGCATCCAGGGCATTCCTGGAGATTTGCTTCTGGGAGTCAACGGTGCGGACAGCGTTACCTCTCCGGCGCTGCATGCGGTTCGGCAGGCGCTGATCGGGAGACCGGGAATCAGTCCGCTCGTTGCTGATGCGTTCTGCTGGGTGGTCGACTTTCCTCTTTTTGAGTTGGACCGGGAGACTGAGCGCCATGTACCGGCCCACCATCCCTTTACCTCACCGCACGCGGAGGACTTCGCGTTTCTCGAAAGCGATCCGGGCCGTGTGCGCGCACAACACTATGACGCAGTGTACAACGGAAATGAGCTCGGCAGCGGCTCGATCAGGATTACCGATCAGCGCCTGCAGAGCACGATTTTCCGGTTACTTGGCATCAACGCCGATGAGCAGCAGCGCCGGTTCGGCTTTCTCCTCGACGCACTCGGAGCTGGGGCTCCACCACACGGCGGTTTCGCGCTTGGCTTCGACCGGATCGCGATGCTTCTCGCCGGGGCGCCGTCGCTGCGGGACGTGATCGCCTTTCCCAAGACTACTGCTGCCCGGGCGTTGTTCGAGGGTGCCCCGGCGTTGGTGAAGCAGGAGGACCTCGATGCCCTTCACCTCCGGACAGCCACACCCGCCGACCGTGCCTGACACTTCCACCAGTCGCAAACTGTCGCTGGAGGGGGCCGACCCCCTTTTGCTGGCCGGTGTCAACGATGCCAATCTGGTGGAGCTTGAGCGGCAGACAGAGGCCAGGGTAGCGATGCGCGGAGACGTCCTGACGATCTCGGGTCCCGGCGAAGCCGTGTCCCGGGCGGTTGCCATCGCGCAGCGGATGATCGACGCGGCGCGCCAGCGGGTGGCGGTTGAAGCCGACGACGTGTTGCGAATGAGTCTCGATGGCCCGCGCGACGAGGGAGCGGGGGCGGGAGGTGCGGAGGGCGAAATCCGGTTCGCGCTACCCGGTGTGCGGAGAATCATCCAGCCCAGGTCTCCGGGCCAGGGGGAGTACCTGCGCGCCATCGCCGAAAACGACATAGTGATCGGCATCGGTCCCGCTGGGACGGGAAAGACCTACCTCGCGGTTGCAGCAGCTGTCGACGCCCTGATGCGCAAGCGCGTCCGTCGGATCGTCCTTGCCCGGCCGGCGGTTGAAGCGGGCGAGAGCCTCGGCTTCCTCCCCGGCGACATGCAGGCCAAGGTCGATCCGTACCTGCGTCCGCTCTACGACGCACTCGAGGACATGATGCCGTTCGAGAGGATGCAGCGTGCCCTCGAGACGCGGGTGATCGAGATCGCGCCCCTCGCCTACATGCGCGGCCGTACCCTCGGTGACGCGTTCGTCATCCTCGACGAAGCCCAGAACGCGACCAACGCCCAGATGAAGATGTTCCTCACCAGGCTGGGCACGAACTCGCGGGCGGTGATCACCGGCGACAAGACCCAGATCGACCTGCCGCGCCGCGACGACTCGGGATTGCTGCAGATCGAACGAATCCTCCGCGGCATCGACGGAATCGTCGTGCACTACCTGAGTGATGCCGACGTTGTGCGGCACCGGCTGGTGCGGGAAATCATCAGGGCCTACGCGCAGGACGCCGAACAATCGTGAGATCAACTGGACCGGCGGTCTTCGTGGCGCGTGCTGGTGTTCGGGTTCCTCTGGCCGGGCGCAGTGTTGGTGAGATCGCCCGCCGGGTGCTCGTGGCTGAAGGTGCAACCGAGGCGCATCTTGACATCACATTTGTGACATCACTAGCGATCGCGAAGATCCATCGCCAGACGTTCGGTGATGGGAAGGTGACCGACGTCGTGACTCTCCAGCACCGCGATGCTCCGGAGGGTCGAATCATCGGCGAGGTGTTCATCGCGCCGGCGGTCGCGGCCCGGAACGCACGGCGGCTGGGGAGGCCGGTGCGCGAAGAGCTGGCGAGGCTGGTCGTTCACGGGGCACTGCACGCGACAGGTTGGTCACACCCCGAGGCGGAGTCCGGGTACCGCTCGCCGATGTGGCGGCGCCAGGAGCAGCTGCTGCGCGGTTTCAGGAGATCGCGCCTGTTCTGATGCTCCTCGCCTGGTTTGGCCTCGTCCTCGCTGTATCCATCGCCACGCTCTGTGCATCGGCCGACGGGGCGCTTCTCGCTCTCGACCCCAACGACAGACTTACCGACAGCCAGCGCTCCCGTTATGAGCGCCGCGAGAGAACCCATCGCGCGCTCGCCTTCGCCCGCGTGATTGCCCAGCTCGGCGCCGGATTCTGCGTTGCGTTCGCCACCGGCATGCATGAGCGGGGTGCAGCAGAACGCACACTGATTGCCGCCGTCGCCGCGCTTCTGATAGTTGGGGGAAGCGAATCCTACGCGAGGAGCCGCGGACACGTCGAAGGTCCCGCCGGAGTCGACCGACTGCGCTGGTTCATAACACTGATCGAGTACCTGCTGGCGCCCATCGTCATACTTGGCCAGTTGCTCGACGGTCTGCTGGTGAGACTGTTGCCTCCTCTCACCGATCACGAGGAGGACATGGCCGCAACCGCCGAGCAGTTCAAGCAGATCGTGGCGAGCGAAGCCGAAGTGTCGCGAGAGCAGCAGGTTCTGCTCAACGGCGTGTTTCGTCTCGGGCAGACCAAGGTCGAGGATCTGATGGTCCCCCGCGTTGACATGGTGGCACTTGACAGGGATGCGTCGTGGTCGGAAGCGGTTCAGCTCGTGCTCAGCTCCGAACACGCCCGCCTTCCGGTGTACGCGGGAACGATCGACAACATCGTCGGAATCCTCTATGCCAAGGACCTGATTTCCGACATCGTCGCCGGCGCGGTCCCGGACGACTGGACAAACCTCCTGAAGCCTCCGGTGTTCATTCCGGACGGGAAATCGGCCGATGAGCAGCTGCGGCACTTTCAGCATTCCGGTACACACATCGCGATCGTTGCTGACGAGTTCGGTGGAACGGCCGGTCTCATCACGATCGAAGACGTGCTGGAAGAGATCGTTGGCGAGATCCGTGACGAATATGACAAGGAGGAGATCAGGGTTGAGCAGGAGGGCGGTTACCGGTTCTGGGTGTCAGCCCGGCTGACTCTCGACGAGCTCTCGGATCTCCTCGGCAACGACTTCCGCCACGAGCAGGTGTCCACGGTTGGCGGTCTGGTGTACGAACTTCTCGGGCGTGTTCCGCGCGCCGGCGAGGAGTTCAACCTCAACGGCTATCGTGTTGTAGTCGAACGCATTCTCAGACGCCGGGTGCAGCGCGTTTATTTCGAGCGACTGAACGCGGTGGCTGCGCGGAACGGTGGCGGGGCGGGGGTCACGTGATCCTGTCTCCGTTCCTGATCGTGACGCTCGTGATCGTGGCGTCGATGACGGCGATCGCGACCGCCGTGCGATACGTGAGCCGCATCTGGTTGCGCCACTGGGTGGAGCGGCAGCTCAGCGGCGCTCCGACGGCCGAATTGTATCTCGAGCGGCCACAGCGCCTGATCCTCGCGGCAACGACGATCGTCGCGATGACGGTTTTTGCAGCAGGTCTGACGATGGCCGCCAGCGAGATGTCCATTGGCGCCCGCATCCCGGCAATCCTTGGTTATTCCCTGGCGCTCCTGTTCTTTGGCCAACTGCTGCCGCGGGCTGTGGCCAGGCGCTGGCCCAACGTCATCATACCGCCGCTCCTCCCATTTCTCCGCGTCGCCGAGTTCGTGCTGATGCCGCTGCTCAGGTTCGTCCGCAGGCTGACGGGTGAGGGCCGGCTCGAGCAGCGCCGGGCGCAGGATACCGGCGCCGGGGATTATCTCGAAGAGCTGCTCCGTGAAGGAGAAATGGAGGGAGTCGGCGAGCATACCGAGATCGCCATCATCGAAGGTGTCGTCCATTTCGGAGAGCGTACGGCGCGTGACGTGATGACCCCGGTGGGCGAGGCCTTCGCCCTCGATGTCACACTTCCCTCCGCTGAGCTGGCGCGGCGGATCGCCGCCAGCGGCTACAGCCGCGTCCCGCTCTATCGCGGAACCATCGACAACATCGAGGGAATGGTTCACGCCTTCGACATGGTCCGGATCGACGATGGAGAGCGGCCGCTGCTGCGGCCGGTGCAGGCTGCCGCCCCAACGACGCCCTGCAAGGATTTGCTCTTCCACATGCTCAGGGATCGGCGCCACCTCGCGATCGTGCGCGAGGGTGGTAGCGGCCCGGTGATCGGGATCGCCACCCTCGAGGATCTGATGGAGGTGCTGGTTGGAGACATCAGGGATGAGCACGACGATCCCGATGCGCCGAGCACACGGGGGAACACCGCGGCGTGATGGAGATCGAGTCACTCATCGCGGAGTTTGATACCGGAAGCACAGCCGCACTGGCGCGCGCGGTGAGCATCGTGGAGAACCAGCGCACCGGTTTCGACGCACTCCTCGGCCGGCTGCATACCAGAATCGGGCGGGCGCGCCGACTGGGAATCACAGGGCCACCAGGTGCCGGCAAGAGCACACTGCTCACCAAGCTTGTGGAGACGTGGCGGTCGGCGGGACTGCGCGTGGGTGTGGTGGCCGTTGATCCCACGTCACCATTTACGGGCGGAGCGCTGCTCGGCGACCGGATCCGGATGGAGGCTGTGGCGCTCGACCCCGGAGTCTTCATCCGCTCGCTGGCCACCCGTGGTTCGTTAGGCGGAGTTTCTGCGGCCACGAGGGCCGTTGCGGATGTACTCGACGCCTTCGGCTTTGATCGGATCCTGCTCGAGACTGTCGGCGTCGGCCAGAGCGAGCTCGACATCGCCGGAGTCGCCGAAACCACACTGGTGGTCCTGGTCCCCGAATCGGGCGACTCGATCCAGACCCTCAAGGCGGGTCTCATGGAGATTGCCGACATATTCGTGGTCAACAAGGCAGATCGGGCCGGCGCGGACCGCCTGCGCAGTGACATCGAGCTGATGCTTGGCATGAAGAGTGGGCTTGCGCTGCGCGACGTGCCGGCGCACCACGGCGTGGACCTCGGCGCTATCAACAACCCCGGGAAAGCGGCGCGGAGGGCGGCCGAGGGCGAGCAGCGGGACTCGTGGACCCCTCCGGTGTTGCGTTCGGTCGCCTCCCAGGGTGAGGGAATTGAGGCTGTTCTGGACGCTGCCGACCGACACTTTCGCTATCTTGAGGCGAGCGGGGAGCTCAGCCGGCGGCGGAGGGCGCGCTGGCGGGAGGAGGTCTTCGTGGCGGCGGAGCATCGCCTCCGGCGCTCGCTGTGGAGCGATCCCGCGATCCAGAAGCTTGTAGGCGACAAACTGCCCGCAATCGAGAGTGGCTCGGTCACTCCTTACGTCGTGGCCGACGAATTGCTCCGACTGGGGGCGGGAATCCTGCAACGGGACCATCGATGACTTCGATACGCGATCTCTCGGAGACAATCAGGCAGCAGGACGAGGAGCTGGCCCGCCTGCGCGAGGAGGTGGCCCGCTGGCGGAAGCGGTACGACGCCGGCTCGAGGCGTGACATCGCATTCACAAACTCGGCGCAGGAGGTCGAGCCGGTCTTCACAAGGCTCGACGTCGCCGGCGAGTCCGACGACAGACTGCCACTCCCCGGCGATTATCCGTTTACGCGCGGCATCCACCCCACCGGTTATCGGGGCCGACTGTGGACGATGCGTCAGTTCGCCGGCTTCGGCACGGCCCGCGAGACGAACGAACGGTTCAGATTTCTCCTGCAGCGCGGCCAGACTGGGCTGTCGACAGCTTTCGATTTCCCGACGCTGATGGGATACGACTCCGATCATCCGCGGTCGGAGGGTGAGGTCGGCAAGACGGGCGTGGCCATCTCGAGCCTGGCCGACATGGAGGTGCTGTTCGACGGCATCCCGCTCGACAAGGTGTCGACGTCAATGACGATCAACGGACCGGCCGTGATCCTTTTCTGCTTTTACGTCGCGGCCGCGGAGCGCCAGGGAGTCTCACCGGACAGCCTGCGAGGCACGGTTCAGAACGACATCCTCAAGGAGTACATGGCGCAGCACGCGTGGTGCTACCCGATCGAACCTGCGCTGCGCCTGATCGTGGATCTCTTCGAGTGGGGCGCCCAGCACGCTCCGCAGTGGAACACGATCTCCATCTCCGGCTACCACATCCGCGAAGCCGGGGCGACGGCGGCTCAGGAGCTGGCCTTCACACTCGCCAACGGCTTCACCTACGTCGAGCGTGGAGTCGCCCGTGGCCTTCCCGTCGACTCGTTCGCACCGCGGCTGTCGTTCTTCTTCGACGTACACAACGACTTCTTCGAAGAGGTCGCCAAACTGCGAGCAGCGCGCCGGATCTGGGCGCGGCGGATGAGGGATGTGTACAAGGCCGGTGATCCGCGATCGTGGATGCTCCGCTTCCACTCCCAGACGGCTGGAGTCACGCTCACCGCGCAGCAGCCCATGAACAACGTTGTCCGGGTAGCGTATCAGGCGCTGGCAGCGGTCCTCGGCGGGACCCAGTCCCTGCACACCAACTCGATGGACGAAACCCTCGCGTTGCCAACCGAGGAAGCAGTGGAGGTGGCGCTGCGAACTCAGCAGGTACTGGCCTACGAAACCGGTGTACCCAACGTCTCCGACCCGCTCGGCGGCTCCTGGTACATGGAGGCACTCACCGACCGTCTCGAGAAGGAGGCCGAAGCGATCTTCGACCAGATCGACGAGATCGGGGGCGTGGTTAGTGGAATCGAGCAAGGCTGGTTCCAGCGACGCATCGCGGAAAGCGCCGCCAGACAGCAGTGGGAGCTGGAGCAGCACCGGCGCGTCATCGTTGGCGTCAACGAATTCGTCACCGATGACAGGGAGCTGACGATTCCCACACTCAAGGTCGGAGCCCACGCAGATTCCGAGCAGCGCGAGAAACTCCGGGGGCTGCGTGCGCGCCGCGACAACCGCAAGGTCGAGGAGAACCTGTCGGCGTTGCGCGAAGCCGCAGGCTCCTCGGCCAATCTCGTTCCACTGATCCTCGAGTGTGCAAGGTCGTACTGCACACTCTACGAGATACGGCATGCGATGGAGGAGAAGTTCGGCGCCTATCGCGAGCCGGTGTTCTTCTGACACGAGGGCGGGGGGGGGCGGTGGCGGCCGGCGAATGGTGGAAGACGGCGTTCGACAGACATTACCTCACGGAATACGAGCCGCTGTTTTCGCCCGCACGCGATCGTCGCGAAGTCGCGAGGCTGACCACACTGCTGGGGCTCCCGGTTGGCGCTACGCTTCTGGATTGCCCATGCGGCCAGGGCCGCCATGCCCATCTCCTGGCCGAACACGGTTACGATGTCGTGGGGCTGGACTATTCGTCTCACCTCCTGGCCCACGCACGCCGGCGCGGCACCGCGCGCAACCTCAGGTACCAGCGCGGCGACATGCGGTCGCTGCCGGCAGGGTGGACCGGTCGATTCGATGCCGTCGTCAACACCTTCACTTCGTTTGGTTTCTTCGTTGAACCGCGCGATGACGCGAGGGTGATCGAGGAGTTCGCCAGAGTCATGGCGCCCGGCGGCACGCTCATCTGGCACGGAGGAAACCGGGACGGCATAGTCAGACGTTTCGTGACCCGCGATTGGTGGGAAACAGATGACGGCGCTCTCGTGACTCAGGAACGGCTTTTCGATCCGCTGTCGGGAGTGATGGAGACGGCGACCATTATCAGGTCCCCGGGTCAACGGGAAGTTCGGCGCCAGTATCGCATCCGACTGTACACACCAACACGTCTGGCCGAGCTCTGCCAGGCCGCCGGGCTTATCGTCGAGGAAGCGTACGACTCATGGTCGAGCCGGCCCCTGGGACGCGCGTCCACGGAGATGTTGCTCGTTGTGCGCAAGCACTGATCCACGAATTCCATTGATGCAGCACAGACGCAGGCGCGTCTACGACGCGGAACGGCTCAACATCGGCGTCGAGCCGGAAATCGACCGCGCCGAGATCATAACGAGTGCGGACGACTTCTTCATCAGGAGCCACGCGCCTTCTCCGCTCATCGATCCACAAACATGGCGGCTCGAAGTGCGGGGGCTGGTCGACGCAGAACAGACCTGGACGCTGGAAGCACTGGAAGAGAGGTTTGAACGCGCGCACGTCACGGCGACGTTAGTCTGTGCCGGCTTGCGGCGCTCGGAGTTCCTCGCGCTCGGACCGTTGCCGGGAGAGCTGCCCTGGGGTCCCGACGCGGCTGGCACCGCCAATTGGAGCGGCTATCGGCTCCGCGACGTGCTCATGGCTGCCGGAGTCCGACCGGAAGCGGCGCACGTACACTTCACCGGCCTCGATCGCGTTGTGCGGAGGGGCCGTGCTTTCGGCTTTGGTGGCTCGATAGACGTTGAAAAGGCACTCGCGGATCACGTTGTCCTCGCCACGCACATGAACAGCGAGCCGCTGCCATCCGACCATGGTTTTCCGCTTCGAGCCGTGGTGCCGGGCTGGATTGGAGCTCGGAGCGTGAAGTGGCTGGGCAGCATCGAAGTCTCGGAACACCCTTCACTCAATTACTTCCAGACCGAGGCTTATCGCATCCAACGGCAGGTCAGCCAGGACAACGAGCGCGATGTAACCGCAGGGACTGCGATGACCTCGGTCAATCTGAACGCAGTGATCATTGATCCGGCGGAGAAGGGAGAAGTGGCGTCGGGAACGGTGCTGGTCAGGGGATGGGCGATAGGTTCGGGTGGTGGACCTGTATCTGTTGTGGAGATACGGACTGACGATTCTCCGTGGGTGCGATCGACGATAATCGGCGGGGGAGGAGGCTGGACGTGGACCTTCTGGGAAGCGGCGGTCGCTCTCACTCCGGGAAGGCACCAACTGCAGGTGCGCGCGTTCGACGGCAGCGGCGGGATGCCGCAGACGGTTGGAGAAACCTGGAACGTCAAGGGATATGGGAACAACGCATGGCACTCAGTCAGCATCGTAGCCCGCTGACGCGCAGGAGAACGTGGTCGATGCTCCCGGAGGCGAACTCGCGATTACCTTTGTTGCGGCGACGAGTACCGTCGACGCGGTGCGGGCGCCAGTGCGAAACACATCGATACTAATGTCGCGACCCATAAGAATCCTTATCGCCAAACCCGGGCTCGACGGACATGACCGCGGCGCCAAGGTCGTGGCCGCCGCGCTGCGCGACGCCGGCATGGAAGTGATCTACACCGGGCTTCACCAGACGCCCGAGATGATTGCGACGGCAGCCGTGCAGGAGGACGTGGACGTTGTGGGCCTGTCAATACTGAGCGGTGCCCACATGACGCTTTTTCCGCGGGTGCGCGAGCTGCTCGACAAGGCGGGCCGCAGCGACGTCCTGATCACTGGCGGAGGAATCATTCCCCGTGAGGACATGGACGAACTCAGGGCAAAGGGAATCGGTGAGCTGTTCGGCCCCGGTACCTCGACCTCGGACCTGATCCGATACATCCGCGAGTGGTACGCGTCCAGGCTGGCCAGCTAGCGGGCGGCGGGCGGCTGCGCGAGCTGAGCGCGGAGCTGCGCGAGCTCGAGGAGAAGCTGAGACTCGGCGGCGGCGCCGAGCGGATCGCACGCCAGCATAAACAGGGAAAACTCACTGCGCGCGAGCGCATCGAGCTGCTCTGCGACCGGGGCCCTCGGTTTCTCGAAACCGGGCTTCTCGTTGCCTGGGATCGATATGACGGACAGGCGCCGGCGGCTGGAGTTGTCACCGGCATCGGTGTTGTGCAGGGACGCGAGGTTGTAATCGTCGCCAACGATGCCACCGTCAAGGCCGGCTCGTGGTGGCCCGAAACCATCACCAAGATGCTGCGGGCGCAGGAGATCGCGATGCGCTGCCGCGTACCGATCATCTACCTCGTCGACTCCGCCGGCGTGAACCTCCCATACCAGGGCGGAGTGTTTCCCGGCCAGTACGGCGCAGCACGCCTGTTCTACTACAACTCGATCATGCGGCGACTGCTGCGCATTCCGCAGTTTGCCGCAGTAATGGGTCCCTGCATCGCCGGCGGAGCCTACCTGCCGGCGCTCTCGGATGTGATCCTGATGGTCAAGGGGACGTCGTTCATGGGACTGGGGGGCCCCAACCTCGTGAAAGGCGCGACCGGCCAGTCCATCGACGGAGAAACGCTGGGAGGTGCGCTCACCCACACCGAGGTGAGTGGAGTAGCTCACTATGCCGCCGACAGCGACCGCGACTGCCTCGAGAAGATTCGCGACCTGATCGACCGACTGCCTTCGTCGGGCGGGCCGTCGACGGCGAGCAGCGCGACCACGGCCGGCGATGACGTATGGGACATCCTGCCGTCGGATCACCGGATGTCGTACGACATGCACAGGGTCCTCGCCACTTTTCTCGACGCGGGTGGAGTGGATGAGTTCCAGGAGAACCTGGCGCGGGAGATGATCTGTGGCGACGCGCGGATCGAAGGCATCCCGGTGGGGGTGATCGCAAACCAGAGAGGGCTGGTCAAGGGGCGGTCTGGGGAGAAGCCGCGGTTCGGTGGCATCGTCTACGCCGAGAGCGCGGAGAAAGTCGCGTATTTCATCGATCGCTGTGATCGTGAGGGGCTGCCCCTGCTGTTTGTTCAGGACGTTTCGGGGTTCATGGTCGGAGCCGAAGCCGAACACGAAGGGATCATCCGCGCCGGTGCACGCTTTGTGGAGGCGATGTCGTGCGCCCGTGTTCCTAAAGTTGTGTTGACGGTGAATCACGCCAGCGGAGCCGGCTACTACGCGATGGCGGGGCAGGGCTTTGACCCCGATTTCATTTTCAGCTGGCCGACAGGACGCATGGGTGTCATGGAAGGGGAGTCGGCAGTGCAGGCGGTGCATGGGCCCGCGATCGAGGAAGCGCGTCGCAGCGGCTCAGCTGTGCCGGCAGAGACAACGGCTTCGATCGAAGCGATGCGCGCCGACTACGAACACCAGCTCGACGCGCGATTCGCGGCGGCGCGGGGGTTCGTCGACGCCATCATCCACCCCGATGAGACGCGTTCCGTGCTCGCCATGGCTCTGCGCACCGCCCTCCGCAATCCCGGTCCCCACATCGGGGCTTTTGTCATTCCTCCCCAGCCGGAGCCCGTCCGATGAAGAAGGCGGTACGGGTAGCGGCCGGTCAGGGCTTCTGGGGTGACTGGCTCGAAGCTCCGCGCCGCCAGGTGGAAGGGGGCCCGATCGACTATCTGATGCTCGACTATCTGGCCGAGGTCACGATGTCGATCCTTCAGAAGCAGAAGGAGCGGGACCCGAACATGGGTTATGCGCGCGACTTTCCAGCGGCGATCGACTCGATCCTGGATGCCGTGGTCGCCGGCCGCGTCAAGGTCATAGCCAACGCCGGCGGGGTGAACCCACGCGCCTGTGCCGCGGCCGTGCTCGATGTAGCTGCGCGCCGCGGAGTCCGTGGCCGGCTGCGCATTGGTGTCGTCACGGGTGACGACCTTCTTGGCGATCTCGACAAACTTGTCGGGGAGGGTCACGCCCTCGCCAACATGGATACAGGCGAGCCGCTGTCCACAGTCAGGGATGAGGTCCAGTCGGCCAATGCCTACCTGGGATCGGGACCCATCGTAGAGGCGCTCGAACGCGGAGCCAACATCGTGATAACAGGGCGGTCCACGGACACTGCCCTGACGATGGCGCCGCTCCGCCACGAGTTCTCCTGGCCGCCCGACAACTGGAACGCGCTCGCCGCGGGAATCGTCGCCGGCCACATCATCGAATGTGGGGCCCAGTGCAGTGGTGGCAACTGCCTCCATGAGTGGCAATCGATTCCCGACCTCGCCAACGTTGGTTATCCCATCGTCGAGGGTCGACCGGACGGGACCTTTGACATCCTCAAGCACCCCGGCACGGGAGGGAAGATCTCGGTCCAGTCGGTGACCGAGCAGCTTGTTTACGAGATGGGGGATCCGCGGTCATACATCACCCCCGATGTGATCGCCGACTTCACGACGATCCAGCTCACCGCCGCCGGCGAGGACCGCGTGACCGTTTCCGGAGTCCGGGGCGGCCCGCCGACCGACAAGCTCAAAGTGTCAATTGCCTACAGCGCCGGATACAAGGCAGTGGGCAGTCTCGTCTATTCATGGCCCGACGCGATGGCCAAGGCACAGTTGGCTGACAAGGTCCTGCGCCGGCGGCTGGAAATGCTCGGACTCGGGTTCGACACCATACTCACCGAGTTCGTCGGCGCGACGGCGACCCACGGCCGGCTGGCGGGCGATGGGGGCGACGCTCCGGAAGTTCAGCTGCGGATCGGCGTCCGCGCCGCTGACAGGCAGCCGGTGGAGCGCTTCACGCGCGAGATCGCGCCACTCATCCTCAACGGCCCGCCGAGCGTTACGGGGTTCGCCGCGGGCCGGCCGAAGGTCGAGGAGATAGTCGCCTACTGGCCGGCACTGGTCAGCCGGGACGTTGTGTCACCCCGGGTGGAGATCGTCGAATGAAAGTGGCGCTGCTCGACATCGCACACGCGCGCTCCGGCGACAAGGGAGACACTGCCAATGTTGGGGTGATCGCCCTGCGGCCGGAGTGGTACTCATTCCTCTCCCGGCACCTGACAGCAGCCCGGGTCGCCTCGCATTTTGAGGGCATGATAGGCGGCGATGTCGTGCGTCATGAACTCCCCAATCTCGGGGCTCTCAACTTTCTCCTCCACGGAGCGCTCGACGGCGGCGGTACTCTGTCCCTCAAGACCGACGCCCAGGGCAAGGTCTACTCTACAGCCCTGTTGCGCCTCGAACTCGACGCAACGGCTGAAGAAGCAGAGTCTCTGGGTCTTCCGGTGCGCAGTTGATCGCGCCCGCGACGCAGGTAAGGATCAAGCTGCTCCTCGCGATTACCGGCCTCGTGCTCTTCTTCGCTGGTATCAGGACCGGGAACGAGACCATGCGACGGATTGCGATTGTGCTGGTCGTACTCGCGTTCCTGGTTCGGTTCCTGGCCAGATCTCCGGACGCTCCCCCGGCTGAGACGCCGCAGGAGAAGCGGGAAAGCGACTGATGACAGGGCGGCCGATCCCGGAGCTCCTGGCGCCGGCCGGCTCTCTCGACGGAGTTCGAGCGGCGGTCGCGAACGGGGCCGACGCCGTGTACCTCGGCGCCGGTCGTTTCAACGCCCGGGACGACGGCGCACAACTGACGATCGGGGAGCTCGGAGCTGCCGTGAGAATCGCGCACTCACGCCACGTTCGCGTCTACCTGACGCTCAACATCCTGACCAAGCAGCGAGAGCTGGTCGCGGCGCTCGACTTCCTGGGCGAGGCAATCGACGTCGGCGTGGATGCGGCGATCGTGCAGGATATCGGCGTCATTCGGCTGATCCGCCGCGTTTACCCCGGCTTCGAGATTCATGGTTCCACGCAGCTCACGGTTCACGATGCGAGCGGGGCACGCTTCGTGCGCGATATCGGCGTGGAGCGGATCGTACTCGCTCGCGAAAACACCCTGCAGGACCTGGCCGCCATCCGCGATGCGGTCCCTGGCATGGGCCTCGAGGCTTTTGTCCATGGGGCGCTCTGCATCTCTTACTCCGGTCAGTGCCTGATGTCGGGGATGATATCGGAGAGGAGTGCAAATCGTGGCGCCTGTGCCCAGTCGTGCCGCAAGGACTACGTGCTGCGCGATGGGGATACCGGTCGTGAGCTCGATCGCGGATATCTGATCTCGGCGAGGGACCTGGCCGCGCACGATCAGCTGGCCCAACTGGCTGATGCAGGGATCGGCTGCCTCAAGGTCGAGGGCCGCAAGAAGAAGCCCGAATACGTGGCGACTGTCACCTCCACTTACCGCTCGTTTCTCGACCGACTCAGGGCAGGCGACGAACGACTGCCGGCGTTCGAGGAGACACGGCCACTCGTCCAGATCTACTCGCGGGGATTCACGGCCGGAATGCTCAGCGGTCGCGCCGGTCGCGACTACGTGACGAGGGAGCAGCCTGACAATCGGGGACACGAGATCGGGCATGTCGTCGGTGGTCAGGGGAGCGAAATCGTGATCGAGGTCTCGCACCCGGTGACGCCTGGTGACGGCCTGGGCTTCGAACCTCCAAAAGGAGAAAGCGGGCGTTCGATCGGCTTTCGTGTGACGCGGGTCCGCCGCGATCACGCAACCGGCGGCTTTCCTGTCAGGCAGGTGATTGCAGCGCCGATGCCCGTTCCACCCGGGTGGCGGGTGGTGCGCAGTTCCGAGTTGGAGCTCATGGGCCGGGCGCGGGAGACGTGGCAATCAGTCAGCGAGGAAGCAACATCTTCGCGCAGGCAACTCAACGTCAGGTTGTTCGGCTCCGCTGGAGGGCCACTCAAGGCGGTATTCAGCTGTGAGGGTCGGACCACGACTGCCGTAACCGCGGTCCCCCTGGCACCGGCCCGGCAGCACGCCCTCGACGAACAGCAGTTGCGCGAGCATCTCGGAAGGCTTGGCTCATCCAGCTTTACACTTGCGAGCATCGACACCTCGGGACTTGGCTCAAATCTCTTTGTCCCCGTGAGCGAACTCAACAGGCTCAGGCAGGAAGCCACTGCAAGTCTCGAAGCCGAGTTCGAGCTCGCTGAATCCGATCGGCTCGTAGAACGGCGGCAGCTAATTGAGGCAGCGGTGAACCTGGTCGACGTCAGGAAGCGATCGCGCTCGATCGGGGAGTGGGACCTCTCAGCCGAAGTGTTTGCGATCGACGACGCTCGGGTGGCAGCTGATGCTGGTGCCACCACCATCGTTCTCGATCCCTTCCTCCGTCACCCCGCTCCATCTGTCACCTCCGTGAGGCGCCTTGCTGAAGATCTCGGGGGGCGAGACATCAACTTGCGACTGCGGTTGCCCACAATCGTGCGACCAGAGGAACGGCGCGTTCTCGCAAAGTGGCTCGACCTGGGCCTTCCCTTGTCGTGTGGTCACGCCGGACTCGCGGTCGAACTCGCGATGGAGGGTAGAGATGTTGCCGGGGATTATGCTCTCAACTGTTTCAACTCCCATACGGCGGCCGAGTTCTTCGCGCGAGGTCTGTCACGCCTCACTACTTCGGTGGAGCTCACAATGGACGAGTTGGCCGAGCTTGTCGAGCCCTGGGATGGTGAGGGTTTCGAAACGGTGGTTTACGGGCGCCCGGAGGGGATGACGATTGAGCACTGCGTGCTCTCGGCGGCGTTCCAGCGTGTGCCGACGACCTGCCGCGATCTCTGCGTACAGAAGCACGCCAATGTTGTTCTCACCGACCCGGCCGGTTATGACTTTGCCGTCGCCACGGATTCGGCGTGCCGGAACAGGCTACTTCACTCACGTCCCATCGAGGGTTCGGAGTTCATCCCGCGTCTCTGGCGACTGGGAGTGAGGGGTTTTCGCGCCGTGTTCAATGTCACCGGAGAGCCGGTTGCAAGTCTTGTCAGCGGGTACCGCGAGCTGTTGAGCGAGTTGTCGACGGGAGTCGAGCCGGACCTGTCGGGGGTTCGGAAACTTGTAGGCGGCGAGTTCACGAGAGGCCACTTCGTCCGGGCAGTGTGAGGTCAGGCTGTTAGTTTTCAGGCCGGAGGGGGGGCGGGTTCAACCAAAAGTCGAAAGCAACTTCAACCGCAATGGAAGATTCGCAGTATTTCACCGAAGCACACATCCAGGTCCGCGAGATGGTGCGGGCCTTCGCGCAGGCGCAGGTCAGGCCGAAGGCAGCGTATTACGACGAAGTAGCCGAGTTCCCCTGGGAGAACATCGCGAAAATGGGTGAGCTGGGGCTTCTCGGCGTGCCGTGGTCGGAGGATCTGGGCGGCGCGGGTCTGGACATCACGAGCTACATGATCGTGATCCATGAGCTGGCCCGTGTCGACGCCTCACACGGTCTCACGGTCTCGGCGCACACGACGCTGGGGACCTCTCCAATCGTTCACTTCGGGACGGAGGCTCAGAAGCAGCGCTTCGTCCCGTTGCTCGCGTCAGGGCGGGTGATGGGTGGTTTCGGACTCACCGAGGAGAGTGCCGGCAGCGACGCCGGAGGTACCCGGACCACGGCGGTTCGGCGTGGCAACTGCTATCTGATCAACGGTTCCAAGCGGTTCATCACCCACGGGGGTGTTGGCGAGATCTTCGTCATCACCGCGGTGACGGACGCGTCGAAGGGGACTCAGGGGATCTCGTCGTTCATTCTCACAAAGGAGAACGACGATCTGGAGCGTGCTGCCCCTTATGGCATCGGACACGACGAGTCGATCGTGCCGATGCCTGGCTTCAGGTCGGGGCGCAAGGAGGACAAACTCGGATGGCGGGCGTCAGATACCCGGGAACTGATCTTCGAGGATGTCGAAGTGCCGGCCGAGAACCTCCTCGGTGCCGAGGGTGCCGGTTTCGTCAACTTCATGAAGACCCTCGACGCCGGGCGCGTCGGGATCGCGGCTCTTTCGTTAGGCATAGCTGAGGGCGCGTTCGACGAGGCCTTGCGCTATGCGGGCGTACGACGGCAGTTCGGCCAGATCATCGGGAGCTTTCAGGGCGTTGGCTTCCAGCTGGCCGACATGGCGACAGAAATAGAGGCCGGGCGACATCTCGTTTACCATGCCGCGCGGATGCTGCAGGAGGGGAAGGCGGTGACGCGTGCAGCAGCGATCGCCAAGTTGTTCTGCTCTGAGCTGGCGATGCGGGCCACGATCAAGGCGGTTCAGATTCACGGCGGTTACGGGTACACGAAGGATTATCCGGTCGAGCGCATGATGCGTGACGCCAAGATCTGCGAGATCGGTGAGGGAACGAGCGAGATTCAGCGACTGGTCATCTCGCGCGATCTGCTCAGGGAGATCGGCGCCTGATACCGGCGGCAACCGCGCAGAAGGTCCGGGTCCGGCTGGGGTTCATCGCCGCCGCCATCTACCTCTTTCTGGCGCGCCCGACACAGCTTTCACTTGTGATCGGAGCCTCGACGGCGTTCGTCGGACTTGCGATTCGCGCCTGGGCGGCTGGACATCTCGTCAAGAACGACAGGCTTTCGTCCTGGGGACCCTACTCTTTTACCCGCAACCCTCTCTACTTCGGCAGCTTTCTGCTCGCGCTGGGGTTCGCGATCGCCGGACATTGGGGCTTCGTGCCTTTTGTCATTCTGCTCTTCGTGCTTATTTATCTGCCAACGATGCGACACGAGCGCGACCAGCTGGCAATCCGGTACGGGGCAACCTACGACGAGTACGCGCGAAACGTACCCATGTTCTTTCCGCGTCTCCTGCCGTGGAAGGGCGGAGTGTCAGGGGGCGCTGGCGAGCCGTCGTTTGATCGTGAGCTCTACGCCCGACATCGCGAGTGGCAGGCCGCCCTGGGCTACCTGGCCGGAGTTGCTTTCCTCATCTGGCGGCTGAGTTCGGCATGAGTCCGTCTGCCTTTTTTGCTGTTATTGACCTTTTTTGCCGCCTCCGCGCGCGACTCGCTCGCAGGCGGCCTCAAATCCCGGGCCGCGCGAAGCGTCTGCTTCGGCGAAGCCCGGAAGGCTCCGACAGGGTCGTTCGGTGGGTGGCACCACCTGATCGTTTGGCTCGCCGCCAGTTCCAGGCACTCCGCACCGCGCGTGGTGCCGCTCCCATGGTAATGGCTGCGCACGTCCACACGATCCCGGCCCGATACGGACCATCATCGAAACGCGCACGCCATGGCATGACGTGGCTGCAGTTCACCTCCGGAACTCCGTTGCCGGCGCCGCTCGAGTCGCGAGTGCGCCCGGGCATCGGGTCTTTAAATGAAACGCGAGATTCTAATCAGTACGACGTCCAGGGAAACGCGGGTTGCGATCCTCGAAGACGACCAGCTCGTCGAACTCCTCATCGACAGGCCCGAAGCCCGTCGCATGGTGGGCGACATCTATCTCGGCCGCGTCGAGGCGGTGCAGCCGGGGATTCAGGCTGCCTTCATTGACATAGGGACAGAGAAGAGCGCTTTCCTGCACGCCTCTGATCTCGCTGACGCCGAAGGAAGCGAGGACCCGGACGAGGATGAAGATGAGGATGGTAACGGTGACGATGAAAAGGACACCGGTCGTCGCGGTGGCCGCGAGCGGCGCACGCGGAACGTACCACCTATCCAGGACGCTCTCAAAAAGGGCGACACCCTGGTCGTCCAGATTTCCAAGGAGCCGATTTCCACCAAGGGCCCGCGCGTAACCGCTGAGGTCTCTCTCGCGGGCCGGTTCCTCGTCTTCATGCCCCACGCGACGAGAGTGGGCGTGAGTCGCAAGATCGGCGAACGGGCCGAGCGCCAGCGCCTGCGAGAACAGGTACAGGGTTTCCTCCCGCCCAGGTCGGGAGGCGTGATAGTGAGAACCGTCGGCGAAGATGCAACTCCGGAAGCCTTCAAGCGTGAACTGGACACGCTGCTGGGCCAATGGAAGAAGATCAAACGCAAGACGACATTCGCTCGAGCTCCCAGTCTCCTGCACCGGGAAACCAGCCTGACTCGTGGCATCGTCCGCGACCTTTTCAGTACAAAGGTCGAAAGCGTGCAGATCGACTCGCGGCAGGTCTACAACGAAGTCGTCGAGTACCTGAAGGGTGTCGCGCCTGAGCTGATCGAGCGTCTCCATCTGTATGAGGAAGCCCGCCCGCTGTTCGACAAGGCAGATATCGAGACCGAGATCCGGGACCTGTTCAAGCGTCGCTGCGAGCTCCCATCGGGGGGCTACCTGATCATCGAGCCCACTGAAGCACTGGTCTCGATCGACGTGAACTCGGGCCGGTTCACCGGCAAGAAGGATCCCGAAAAGACGATCATGAAGACGAACCTCGAGGCAGCGCGCGAGGTGGCTCGCCAGATAAGGCTCCGGGACGTCGGCGGCATCGTGGTCTGCGACTTTATCGACATGGAATCCAGGAGCAGCCGTGATCGGCTGCTGCAGGAGTTGAGGACACATCTCGGCCGGGATCGTGCGCGAACCAGAGCCTTTGCCGTGTCGGATCTCGGACTCATCGAAATGACGCGGCAACGTGTCCGTCAGAGCCACCTTCAGTCGATGACGGGGCCCTGTCCGACCTGTCAGGGGACGGGTCGGGTTTTCACGCCGGAAGCCATCGTGAGGAGGGTCGAGAGGTCCGTCAAGCGTATGGCTGTCGAGGGACGCAAGGAGCATCTGGTGTTGCGGCTGCACCCGGACGTGGCGATCTATCTCCTGGAGTCGGAGAAGGAGTATCTCGGGCGACTCGAGAAGATCGCCGGCTTTCCGGTTGAGTTGAGGGATGACCCGCTGCTGAGGCCGGACGAGTTCAAGCTCGTACAGAAGGGGGCCGGCCGGGACGTGACCCAACAGTATGCGGTAGCGTGACTTGTCCCGCCCCGTCGGTCAGTTTAAGATTCAAGGCTCGGAACAAACCAGTGCCACAATGACTTACGCAATCATACGAACCGGGGGCAAGCAGTACCGGGTTTCGCCAGGAGAGACGCTGCGCATACCGTCGCTACCCGGCGAGGCGGGGGCTTCGCTCGAGTTCAACGACGTTCTGTTTGGCTCGGACGGCAAGGACTCCCGGGCCGGCTCGCCCTCGCTCACGGGTGCCAGGGTGAGCGCGGAAATCGTGAAGCAGGGGCGCGGTGAGAAGATCATCGTCTTCAAGTTCAGGCGCCGGAAGAACTACTCGCGCAAGCAGGGTCATCGGCAGGGCTTCACTGAAGTCCGGATCAAGGACATAACGCTCGGTTGAGCGAGGTCGGATATGGCGCACAAGAAAGGAGTAGGTTCGTCCCGGAACGGCCGCGACTCGAACCCCAAGTACCGGGGGATCAAGAAGTACGGCGGCGAGTCGGTTCGCGCGGGGAACATCATTCTCCGGCAGTGCGGGACCAAGTGGCATCCGGGTCGGAACGTTGGTCTTGGGACCGACTACACGATCTTTGCGCTTGTAGATGGAACGGTGAAGTTCGAACACCGTGACAAGCGGCGGATGAAGGTCAGCGTCGAGCCGGTCGCCGGTTGATCGGGATAGCTGGGCACACACGAAAAAGGGGTTCCCTGACGGGAACCCCTTCGCGTTTCGGCGAGACATCAGAGGCGACGAGTCGAGGTCGCAGAAACAAGCCAACTCCCCCGCTCAGGGGCGCCGACGGTAGTCTGGAGGCAGAGTGCGATAACGCCGCATCAGCTCGTCCTGGCGCGACGTTCCCTGAACCTCGACGCCACTGACGAACACGCGTTCGGCCCGTGTCATCGGCTCAAAGGGGTCTCCGCTCCACAACACGAGCGTTGCATCTTTCCCCGGTTGCAGCGAGCCCACTCGTGCGGCAACGCCGTAGAGCTCGGCGGGCGTCAGAGTGATGGCTCGCAGCGCAGCCTCCCACGGCATTCCGAATGACACCGCTACGCCGGCCTCATAGCGGACGTTGCGGGCATTGAAGGCCTCCATCCCGCCGGAAATGATCACTCGCGCCCCCGCTGCGTGCAGGAGCGAGGCATTGTCCTGGCGCGCCCCGAGAGTGGAGAAGGAACGCGGAATGTTGCTCATCGCTCCGGTGAGCACATAGACACCGGAAAGCCGGCTGGCGACCTTCCATCCTTCGGTGGCGCCGGCGACCGCAGTCCGCACGCCAAACTCTCGCGCAACGTCAATCGTCGTTTCGATATCCGTTGCGCGGTCGGCGGCTACGATGAGAGGCATCATCCCGCGCAGTACCGGCTGCAATGCCTCCAGGTCCTGGGCGCGAGCGGCGAGTGGGCGTGTTGCGGCCCGTTCATAGTCCGCTCGTCGCCGTGGGAACGACCTCGCCTCTTCGAGCACGCTGCGGAATCGCTGGAACAGCTCACCGCGTGAGGCGCCCCGGCCGGGTCCGGTGGAGCCGAGGTCGGCAAACATCGCCGCCGGCCCGCGCAGCACGACTTCGTTGCGCGGCCCGTCACGGAGCGCGACTACAGCTCCCATACCGGAGATCATCCCGCCCGCCGGGACGACACCAACGGTGGTGATGCCATCGTTCCGCGTGATCTGGAGCAGGGGAGACCACGGGTTGAAGCCGTCCCACACCCGGAACGAAGCTGTCACAGCGTCGTTCTGGCCATGGGCGGTAACGTCAAAGGTTCCGGGGATCGCACCGATCTCGGTGACTCCAAGGGATGTTGTCGCGTTGAAGAGGCCCGGTGTCAGCCACTTGCCGCTGCCGTCGATTCTGATTGCGCCCGCGGGTACGGCGATCCCTGCGCCAACGGCAACGATCGTCGACCCTCGAATGATCACCGTGCCGTTGTCGATCGCGGGACCGCTAACGGGATGAACAGTTGCCCCCGTTATGGCGATCGTGGTCTGTGCGCCGGCGTTGATTCCGGGCATGGCAGCGATCAAGGCGAGAACAGCGAAAATCAGCGTGCGCAGAGGTGCCGCCTGCGAGAGCCCGCCGGAGTGCATGAGCGCTCTCATGTCAGCGCCCTCCTGCCGGTACGAAGCCGAGCTCGAAGTCGGTCCTCCACTGCTGGCCGGGATCGAGCCGGTCGAACAGCATGGCGCCGTCGACCCAGACTTTTTCCGCCTTGGCGTAGACGCTGAAGGGATGTCTGTCCCAGAGCACGACATCGGCATTGCGGCCGGGTGCCAAGGTACCGATCCGGTCGTCGAGGCCGATCGCCCACGCCGGGTTGGCGGTGATCCACTTGATCGCGTCCTCTTCGCTGACGTTGATGCCGATGGTTCGCGCCTCCGACAAACTCTTGGCAACATCCTGATTCAGGCGCTGCATCCCGCTCGCGTCGTCGGAGTGGACGATGGCTCTGGCACCGGCGTTGTGCACCAGAGCCAGATTCGCGCGCACACCATCCATCGCCTCGATCTTGAAACCGCCCCAGTCCGACCACAGAGACGCCGAGATGTCATTCTGGGCGAGGATGTCGGCGATCTTGTAGGCTTCGACGGCATGGTGGAACGAGCGAATGCGGAAACCGAACTCATCGGCTACCTCCAGCGCCTCCTCCATGTCACTGGCAGTGTAGCAGTGCCACTGGACGAAAATGTTGCCCCTCAGAACTTCGGCCAGCGTCTCCATTCCCAGGTCCCTGGCCGGAGGGTCTCCTTTCGTGTCTGCCAACCACTTGTCCCAGCGGCGCCGGTACTGCTCGGCCTGTATGTACTGCGCGCGGTAGCCGGCCACATTTCCCATTCGCGTCGACGGTCCACGTTGGGCGTAAACTCGCTTGGGATTCTCGCCGCAAGCCTGCTTCAATCCGTATCGCGCACCCGGGAACTTCATTCCGCGCACTGTCCGCGAAGGGACGACCTTGAGGACCACGCTCCTGCCCCCGATCAGGTTGCCCGATCCCGGCAGCACCTGAATCGTCGTGACACCGGCCGCGAGAGCACGCGGGAATTGGGGATCCTGCGGCCATACCGAGTGTTCGGCCCAGATATTGGGCGTGGAAGGATTGGTGAGCTCATTGCCGTCGCTGAGCGCCTCGACCCCCGGCGCTGCATAAACTCCGAGGTGCGAGTGGGTGTCGATCAGTCCAGGCGTGACAAACTTCCCGCTGCCGTCGATCACCAGCGCAGCCGCGGGTACTTCGACCGAGGGGCCGAGGGCTGTCACCTTTCCGCCACTGAGGAGGATTGACGCGTTGCGAAGAGTGGTCCCGGTGGCCGTCATGATCGTGGCGTTGCGGATCACGGTCGGCCGGGTTGTCGGGGCCGCGTAGGTGGACGCAAAGGGGTCGGCGTCGGGCCTGGAGAGGGCACCTGCCCCTGGGGGAAAGCGGCCGGCGGTGTCCTGCGGAGGAACAGGGACCGGGACCGGCGCGGGTGCGGGGACGTTTGCCGCCGCCGGAGAGAGCGAAGGTCTGGGAGCGCAGGCCGCCGCCAGGAGAAAAGCTGTGACGTGTACTCGCATCAGCATCCAGGTTCAGATCGGGAGGAAGGTATGCCGGATACACAGCGCGTGCGACCCTCTGCGGACTCGGCGGGCGCTCTCACCGTTCGCCGGTTTCTACGCGAAAGCGCGCCTGATCTCGGCGGGGAAATCTGTACAAATGCCGGCGACGCCGGCACGAGCCAGTTGGATCGCCAGGTCACCTTCATTGACCGTCCAGGCGATGACCTTCGCTCGCTCGCCGAGCGCGGCGATGAGGGCCTCGTCGATGAACTCCCAGTGGCACCAATAGGTGTCGGCGCGAGCGGCTCTTAGCGCTGCGGCCGGATCGATCAGGTACGATGCAACCGCGACCCCCGTGGAAACCGACGGATCGAGCTCCTTCACTCGCCTCATCATTGGATGGTGAAAACTGTGAACGCTCGCCGGCTTCGACCGATGCCTGGCCAGAACACTTACGACCGATTCCGCCATCCCCGCGGCCTTTACCTCGACATGGAGCCGAGTCTTTCCACCTGCCAGTTCGAACACAGCGTCCAGTGTGGGAATGGAATCGTCGCCCTTTCGCGCACCGATGACCTCCGCGGCCTTCGATTCCCTGATCACGAGTCTCCGCCCGCCCCCCAGATCGACTGCTGGGTCATGGTGCACAACGACAACCCGGTCTGCAGTGAGGTGAACGTCGAGTTCAATTCCGGCGGGTTCGGTGGCGAGCGCTTCGGCGAACGCTGCGAGTGTATTCTCGCGCCAGACTCCGTGGACACCTCGATGGGAAATGATCTCCGGGATTCGACGCATTCGCAGGGAGTGAAGTCGGCAGCAGTGAAGTTAGCTTCCCCCAGGCGTCTTGATCGCGGCCCTGCCCGGCGTCACGCTTCAGACTGCAAACGCCCACCGGCTCCTGAGGTAACCGCTCCGACCAACGACGCCAACCCGTTGACCCGGAAGCACTTGGGCTGCCTCCATTAACGTCCCTCGGTAAAGACAGTCTAACAGCCGTCACTACATGCGATCGGACGCGACAAGTGGACCCGACCTCGACGACCTGGAGCTCATCGAACGCTGGAAAGGCGGGGACGAGCTGGCAGCCTCTCGTCTTGTCGGGCGGTACGCGGAATCGCTTGCTCGTTACGTGGGAAGCTTTGCCGGAGGTGCGGTGGCAGTCGACGTGCAGGAAGTGGTTCAGGACACTTTCGTGCGAGCGTTCGGCGCGATCGACACTTTCAGGGGTGACAGTTCACTTGGAACGTGGCTGTTTTCGATCGCACGCAGGCTGGTTCTGGACGCTCGGCGATCAGCCAACCGGCATCGCGATCTCGATGAAGTCAGGGAGGGGGACGCCGCGACGGAGTACGATGCACTCGACGAGATGGTCGCCGGGGAAACCAGGGATCGCCTGCGTGGAGCACTCGAAAGGTTGTCGCCAACTCAGCGAGAGGTGTTCCGGCTTCGTATTGGAGAAGGGCTTTCCTACAAGGAGATTGCCCGGGTGGTGGGCACGACCGAGGGTGCGGCGCGCGTGCACTACCACAACGCGCTGAGGCAGGTAAAGGAGAACCTGTATGTCTGACTGCACGAACATCGATATTCGGGAGCTTCTGCCGGACTTCCTGCACGGGAAGCTCGGCCCTGACGTGCGTGCTCGTGTGGAAGGACATCTCGCCGGCTGTACCGAGTGCAGGGCCGAGCTGGAGATAATCGATTCGGCCCGCGCCATTCTCAACGCGCGCACCGGACCGGCTATCGACGTGGGATCGATCGTCGCATTTCTGCCGCGACATTCGGCCAGCGCGCCTCGGCAGCGACGCTCGCTCGTCCCGGTAGCGTGGCGGCTCGCGGCCGCCCTTGCGCTGGTCGCTGGCGGTGCCGCTGCCGTGGTATTCGCGGTGCGCTCGCGCACGTCACCGACGATGGTCACGTTGAGCGACAGCGTCACGGTAACCCCGGCGCCGGGCGCTCTTGATTCAGCGGTCGCCCGACCCGATTCCTCACCTGCGGCGCCGACGGCTCGGCCCACATCCGAACTGGCCACTACAACTCCAGGCGGCGTCATCAATGTCGCGGCGGTGAGCGAACTTGGTGATGAGGAGCTGGAAGCACTGATCGAATTACTGGATCGGCTCGAAGCAGCACCGCACGCCGATCCCGACCTTCTGCCTGCCCGACGCGTCGTAGGAGAGACCGCCGGCACTACACGTTAAATGCGCCTGGCTCCGTTTCTGGTTGTCACTGTCGCTTCGATCCTCGCCGCACGTTCGCTCGATGCGCAGCGGCCGCGCGAGCCCGGCCTTGGGCCTCAGCGCGCCCAACTGGAGCAGCGCTTCCGCAATCGTCTCCGGGACGTGATGCAGCGACGACTGGAACTCACTGATGGCCAACTCGACCGCCTGGGCGGGGTCAACCAGCGATTCGAGGCTCGGCGCCGCGAGCTCATTGCAGAAGAACGTCAGGTGCGACTCGTAATGCGACGCCAGCTGGCACCGGGCACCACGGCCGACCAGGACGAAATCGCCCGGCTTCTGGAACGCGCCCTTCGCGTCCAGCGCGAGCGGATCGACCTGATCGAAGCCGAGCAGCGGGAGCTGGCGACGTTCCTCACACCGCTGCAGCGCGCCCGTTACTTCGGACTGCAGGAGCAACTGCGCAGGCAGATCGACGAACTCTCGGAGCGGCCGCCCGCCACGCGACGACCCGGGCGACCCGTTCCCCCCCGCTTCTGATCACTCGGCGGGGGCTCGCTGGAAGAAACGCCGTCGGCGTCGTAGACAGTTGCCGTGCTCGTCGAATCAGCCAGGGTCTGCGTTGCGGGAAACCGCAGCGGATTAGTTGAATCAGTCCTTGTCGGCATCGTAGTCAGTCGCAAGGAGCTCCCGGGCCAACGCCTGATCGGCGTTCGCTACCAAGAGCCTGACGGGAAACACGACGGCCATTGACGGAAGCAACCCGCCGGCGTTGTCACGGAGGACCACCGCGCGCACACCATTGGCTTCGAGGACGTTGCGCGCGAGCTCGGCCGACACTTCGTCGATGAAGGTCTCAACCACGACGAACTCTTCGTTGGAAGTCACGGAACAACAGGTCTGAAAGTGCCTAACTGGGGATCGACGAGCTTGCGATCACCTACGATAGCCATGGAGACTCGCGCGGGATCGAGATGCTTTCGCGCCATCTCCTGCACCTGCGCTGGCGTGACCCCGTGTATGCCATTCACGTAACCTCTCAGGTAATCGTCTCCGAGGCCATGGAGATCGATGAACTGGAGCTGCCCGATCAGCCCGTTGCGCGAAGAGTTCTGGAGGGTGAAGACACCAGCGATGATGTTCTTTATGCCTGTGAGTTCCGGCTCAGACGGAGCCTCGGCTCGGAGGCGATTCATTTCGTTGAAGATCTCGGTTATGGAGGCGCCGGTGTGCTCGGTGGTAACGTCCGCGACTTCAACCCAATGCGCCGACGCCTTGCGCGACCAGAGAAACGAGTAGGGCGAATAGGTGTAACCCCTCGCTTCGCGGATGTTGGCTGTTATTCGCGATCCGAAGGTGCCGCCGAGCAGTGCATCGGTAACCGTCAGACCGAGCCAGTCAGGCGACGAGGGATCGGCGACAGGAAGCCCCATCCACATGGAGCTCTGGACCGAACCGGGCCGGTCTATCAGCTCGACCTGGCGCCTCGCGACCGGCCGCGGAGGGTTGACGGTGGGTGGCGAACCGCCTGCCCAACTCTCGAATGCATCACGGACCGCCCGCTCGACCAACCTTGCGTCGAAAATGCCGCTTACATAGAGATGGGCGCGTGCAGCTCCGTAGTTGCGCGCGTGAAAATCGCGGACCCGCTCGACATTGAAGGCACGAACGACCGGCTCGTCGGGGAGAATCCTGGCGAACGGGTGGTCACCGTACGCAATCTCCCTGAACTTCTTCTGGGCGAGTGATCCGGGCTGCGAGATGCTGATCGCGTTGTCGCGGACGTGCTTGTTGATGATGCGGGACAGGTCAGCGCTGTCGAAACGCGGATTCCTCGCGACGTCTGCGACCAGTGCTATGTAGCGCGCGACGTGATCGCTCAGCACTTCTCCGCCGATCCCGACTGCTTCGGCACCGGAGCTTGCATCAATTCCTCCACCCATGTCAGCCGAAAGTGTCGAGAGGTCCTGTGACGATCGGGTGATCGTGCCCTCGAGAAGCATGTCAGCGGTGAGCGAACTCAGTGAGACATCTGACGGGCCTTCGTCAACCGAACCAGTCCGGATTTCGAGCTCGATCGCGGCCTTGGGGATTCGGCCCCACGGAACCATCGTGAGCTTCATTCCGTTGGGGAGAGTGATCGTGCGTCGCGGCGGCACGCGGAAGGGTCGCGGCGTACCGGGCGCGGGTGGTGTTTCGCGTGCCTGGCGGGCGCTGTCCTGCGAGCGGACGGACTGGGTGGAGAAAACGGCGGCGGCAGTCAGCACCGCCAGCAGTGAAGCTCCTGTGCGTAATCTCATTGGCTCTGCTGGTTGGAAGCAGGCGCGTTGGCGGCGCCGGGCACGATCGTGTACACAGTCCTGTTTTCCCGCCTCAGGTACTCGGTAGCCGTCCGGAGGATGACGTCGGGCGTCACCTCGTTGAAGCCTTGCTCTATCGCATTGATCCGCGCCGGATCGTTGTCAAAGAGGGCGAATGAAGCGAGCAGATCGAGACGTCCAAAACCGGAAAACTGCTCGAGAATGTCGTAGAGCGATGAGCGCATCTTGGTCCGGGCCCGCGCCAGAGTTGTCGAGTCGACGGCAACGCTCCGCAGGCTCTCGATCTCGACGTCGAGTACTCTCAGCAGGGAATCCGACGAATGCTCGCGATCGTGAAAGACCGACATGATCCACAACATCGGCCCTTCGTAGTTGAACATGTTGCCGAGGCCCCAGTTGATACCGGCCGAAACCTCGCCGGTGAGACCGGTTCGCCGGACGAGCGCATCGTAAGCGCGCGAGTCGCGGCCCTGAGCGAGTATCTGGTCGATGAGACCGAACGCGTACCACTCCGGTGTCCATCGTGGCGGCACGTGATAGGCGATTCCCAGCGCCGGCCTCGTCGCCAGCGGGTCGGTGCGTGAAGCGCGCTTTTCGCGCTCCTGCCGCGGCTCGGAGAGGTCAGGTGGTGGAGGGAGTTCAACCCGAACGATCGGGCCGAAGTATCTCGTGATCCACTCCCGTACCTCCGTCGGCTCGAAATCCCCAACTACTGACAGCACGGCATTGTTGGGAGCGTAGAAGGTGCGAAAGAAAGCGTCGGCCTCGGTGAGCGTGGCAGCGTCGAGATCTCCCAACTCTCCATAGAAGTTGTGGGCGTTGTACCAGTTTTCGTTGGCCGTCATCGGCAGGTCGATCCAGGGGAAGGAGCCGTAGGGCCGATTCAGGACGTTCACGCGGACTTCGTTCTTGACGACGTCCTTCTGGTTCTGGAGACTCGACTCGTCGATCGCGAGACCCTTCATTCGGTCGGCCTCGGCCCACAGCACCGTCTCCAGCGCATGGGCCGGAACGATCTGGAAGTAGTTGGTGAAGTCGAACCGGGTCGAACCATTGAGCAGGCCTCCGTTCGACTCGACAAGGCGGATGAACTCCATCTTGCCGAGATTGCGCGAGCCCTGGAACATCAGGTGCTCGAAGAGGTGTGCGAACCCGGTACGATCTCGCGGCTCGTTGCGAAATCCGACGTGATAATAAACGCCGACCCCGACGGTCGACGAACTCGTGTCCGGCGAAAACACCACCTTGAGCCCGTTAGGCAGGGAGTCGTATTCGACAGCCAGATCGAGCCGGCTCGGTGGCGCCGTGTCACTGGCGTTTTCGACACAGCCCTGAAGGAGGAGAGCCGCGGAGAGTGCAAGGATACGCTTGATATGCATCGGAACGTGGGAGGTGAGCGTGGTCGAAAGGCAACCACCGGTTCGAGCCAGGTCAACTTTCCTGTGGCCGGCCGCGGGCAATGAGGACCGGATCGACGTTTGCAAGGGCGAACCACACGAACGACCCGTTAGTCTTCGAAGCTCGCGACTTGAAGGGCTAATGCAGTCCTCTCAGATTTAGCGACTTCGTCCGACTACGCCCGTACAAGCCGGGCCCCGAGCAGCCAACCACGAAATACATGCCCGTAAAGCTATCCGCGAGGTCGGGAAATCCGGCCAGCGAAAAGACTCCGCTGCTCGCCATCTTCCTCGGCCCCGGGACATCGGTGCCGCAGACCCTTCGCTCTCTGGACAAAGCGGCTGGCGGTGCGATCGGCCGTGCGTTATCGACCCGGGCGTTCCGGGGCGGCAGGGACGAGGTCCTCCATCTCTCTGTTACGGGGACGGGACCGCGCCGGGTGCTCCTTGTGGGTGTGGGACCGCAGGCGGGCCCCGCTGCTCTGCGCCGTGCCGCAACCCTCGCCGGCCGGCAGGCGCACCGGCTCGGCGTCGGAAAACTCACGGTTTTCGCGGGAGACCCGGACGCGGCAGCACTCGAGGCGATCGGCCTTGGACTGCAGCTCGGCGCCTGGGAGTACACAGACTTGCGGACTCCCGCACCGCGAGCCGACCGTCGAGCACCGCTTGCTGCTGCCTCGATTCTTGTTCGGGACGCGCGCGAAGCGCGAGCGGCTATTGCAAGCGCAGCGGCCATCGGAGAGGGATACGCGATCGCGCGGCGGCTGGCGATGATGCCCGGCAACGTCTGCACGCCGGAGCTGCTGACCGAAACGGCTCAGGATGTTGGCAAGCGGCATGGTCTCGATGTCAGGGTTCTCGATCGGGCAGCCATGGAGAAAGAGGGGATGGGATCGTTCCTCTCGGTGGCTCAGGGCACACCTCAGGATCCCCGACTGGTTGCGATTGAGTACCTGCGGGGCGCGGCGCGATCAGCGCCCATCGTGCTCGTCGGCAAGGGGCTCTGTTTTGACAGCGGTGGCATCTCGATCAAGCCAGCCGAGCGAATGGAGTTCATGAAGTTCGACATGTGCGGAGCGGCGGGGGTGATCGGGGCGATGGAGGCAATTGCGCGGCTCGGGCTTCCGGTAAACGTCGTCGGGGTGTTCGGGGCGACGACGAACATGCCGTCGGGGACGGCGGTGAAGCCGGGCGATGTGGTGCGGGCGTCCAATGGCAAGACGATCGAGATCATCAACACCGACGCTGAGGGCCGCCTCGTGCTGGCCGACGTTCTTCACTGGGTGCGGCGCTACAAGCCGGCTGCAGTGATCGACGCGGCGACGCTCACCGGAGCCTGCGTCATTGCGTTAGGCAACGGTGTCAGTGGCGCCCTTGGCAACGACGACGAGCTCGTGGCCGAGGTGATCGCAGCCGCCAGGCGCGCGAGCGAGCCGGCCTGGCAACTTCCACTCTTTGACGAGTACAAGGAGCAGATCCGATCCACCGTTGCCGACATCAGGAACACCGGTGGGCGGGCAGCCGGGGCAATCACAGCCGCCGCGTTCCTCGCCGAGTTCGTCGACTATCCATGGGTCCACCTGGACGTAGCTGGTACCGCGTACACAGAGACCGACCTCACGATCATCGGGGTCGGTCCGACCGGAGTACCAACCGGCACCTTCATCGAGTTCGTGAGGGGGCGGAGCTGAAACCTGCACTTCGCGGGATCGGGGCCCGTGCCGCGTTTGTCGTTTTTGCGTTGCTGGCCGGTTCCGGGCGGGGCGAATCCCAGGTCAGAACGAGAGCTGATTCCATCGCCGCCGACTCGCTGGCGCGCGCCCGGGCTGATTCCCTGCAGCGCGCCCGGCGCGACAGCCTGCGCACCGACTCACTCAGGCGCGAAGACCTGGCGATCGTCGAAGCCCAAAGACGGCTTGCCGACAGTGTCAAGACGCCGACCCCGACGGCCGAGTCACCGCCCGTTCTCGAATCGGACGGCTCCCTGATCTGGAACCGGCAATCGCTGTTCGCCACCGGCGCCCTGACGTTAGGCGATCTCCTCGAAGGAGTACCCGGTGTAACCGTTCTCAGGAGCGGCTGGATCGGATCTCCGGAGCAGGCGTCGATGCTCGCCGATTTCGGATCGATCAGGGTCTTCCTCGACGGAATCGAACTCGAAGCCCTCGACCCGCGCAACCGCGGCACAATCGACCTCGCAACCATTCAGCTCTGGCCGCTCGAAGACGTGCGACTGGAACGTGGCGCCGGGGAGTTGCGCATTCACCTTCGTACATGGCGCGAAAACAACACAACTCCGCGAACGCGGGTGGACGTCGCCACCGGTGACCTCGAAACCAACAGCTATCGCGGCTACTTCGGGCGCCGGTTCCAGTCCGGATACGCAATCCAGGCGGGAGGCTTTCAGTACACGACACGCGAACCCACACGGATCGGCGACGCCGACCAGCTCTCTCTCTTTTCACGGTTCGGCTGGGCAAAGGGTCGTTTCGGTGCAGATGCAGCCTTCCTGCGCACATCGCGTGAGCGCACCGCGCAGCCCCGCCTCGAAGAAAGTGGCCGCCCTGACATGAGAGCGCTGGACGCGACGTTTACCGATCTCTATCTCCGCGGCGAGTTCCGGGACACAACCAGCGGCCTCTGGGCCCAGTTGATCGCCGCGCAGCTCTCGCACCGACAGTCCGAGCGCCTCGAATCAGACGAGGCGCTGCCGGACACGACCACCGACAGTACTGCCTTCTCGGCTTCCCGCTCCCAATACATAGCTGCAGGGGGTATGTCGCGCGGACCCTGGTCACTCTCCGCCACCGCCCGCGTGCGCGAATCCGCGGGTGCGCACCGTCTGACAACAACCCTCCGTGCCGGGTGGGAGACCGGCGCCATCCGAACCGCGATAATCGCCGAAGACCGCCGACGCTCAGACAGCAGGTTCCTTGAGGCAACGGTGCGGCTCAGCCCTCCACAACTCCGGTCGATCGTCCTTGCCGCCTCGGCTTCGACCATCCAGCGCGGTACAACGTCTGCCGCAGCCGGCGGAATCGCATGGCGGGGAGAAGCAGCTCTCAGACTGGGCAGAATGTGGGTCGTCGGCGGCATCACCAGTCGCGATACCCTCGCCAGCAACGCTCCGGTCGTGTTCGACACCGGCTTTGCCAATACGTCAGCCGGCCGGGTGATGGGTACGTACGCGCGCCTGAGCGGCAAGTTCTGGCGCGACGTCGGCCTCGACGTGAGCGCAATCAGATGGGACTCAGCTGGTGGGCCCGCTTACCTGCCTCGACACAGCGCGCGCTCGAGGCTGTACCTCGATACCGACATGCGCAACCGGTATCCCAGCGGCAACCTTGCCATTCTATTCGCGGTGCAGCATGAGTACCGGTCGTCAGCCTCCTTCCCGATCATCGATGGCGGCCCCGTCCTCAGGTCGAGCGAATACAGAGCGCTGGGCTTGCTCCTGGAGATTCGACTTCTCAAGGCCGCAACGCTCACCTACCAGTTCAGGAATCTCCTGAACGAAGACTACGAGCAGGTGCCGGGATTCAGGTCGGTGCGTCCGGTGCAATACTACGGCGTCCGCTGGAACTTCTTCAATTGACAATGTCGTTGTGGCGCAATAACTTGCGCCGCCATATATGACGCGCAGCATGACGGGGTTCGGCACCGCCGCAGGGTCAGTCGGTGCCGCTCACGTTTCAGTTGAGGTGCGGGCCGTAAACCACCGCTTCTTCAACGTGTCGATCCGACTTCCAGTCGAGCTGTCGCGCTGGGAGGGTGTCGCCAGGGATGCTCTCAGATCGCGGATCGCTCGCGGGCACGTCACCGTAGTCGCCCGCTACGAACGCCGCCACGGCGGGGCGCTCGCGATCAATGAAGGACGATTCCGCGACTGGGCCGTTCTCCTCAGAGAGTTGCAGGCTCGGTATGACGTGGGCGGCACCGTCGACATCGCCTCGATTCTACGGCTGCCGGATGTCGTGGTCGTGGATGGTGAGGACGGCGAAGCCAGCGCCTCGGAGTTTCTGGCGATCATTGGCGAGGCGACAGCTTCTCTGGAGAAGTCCCGGGGAGCAGAAGGGGCGCGACTCGTTACCTACCTCCGTGAGCGGCTCGCAGTAATCCGTTCCGCGCTGGAAAGAATCGCCCTCCGTGCGCCCGCCAGAATCGTCGAACAGCGCGAACGCCTGCGGCAAGCCGTAAGGGAGATCATGACAGGTCACTCGATTGACGACTCCCGCATAGCCCTGGAGGTCGCGGTTCTTGCCGAGCGACTCGACGTACAGGAGGAGTTGTCGAGATTCCACGCACATCTCGCCGCTTTCGAGGAGACGCTGGCGCGCGTGGATGAGCCGATTGGGAAACGACTCGGCTTTCTGCTCCAGGAGATGCTGCGCGAGGGGAATACGACGGGCAGCAAGGCCAACGACTCGGCCATGCTCGCCGACGTCGTGATAATCAAGGAAGAACTTGAGCGCACCAGGGAGCAGGTCGAAAACCTGGAATGAACCCCTTTCCGCTCATTCTCTCTTCCCCATCAGGGGGTGGCAAGTCGACGATTGCCAGGCGGCTTCTCCAGAAGCGCAATGACCTGGGATATTCCGTCTCCTGCACAACCAGAACACCCCGGCCGGGTGAAGTGGACGGACGCGACTACCATTTCCTCGAAAAGGCCGAGTTCCGTCGACGTATCGAGCGTGGGGACTTCGCGGAGTGGGAGGAAGTCCACGGCAATCTCTACGGTACCCTGGTATCGGAAGTCAACAAAACCCTGGAAGAGGGTCGCCACGTGGTCATGGACATTGACGTTCGGGGGGCGCTGCAGTTCAAGAAGGCGTTTCCGACGGCAGTGCGCGTTTTTGTGCTCCCCCCGTCGGCGGAGGTGCTCGTCTCAAGACTCACTGCCCGAAATACAGAGTTGACGGGTGAGGTTCTGGGACGGCTCCGGCGCGCGCTGGAGGAGCTTCGCGAAGTTCAGCAGTACGAGTATGTTGTAGTTAACGATGATCTGGACCGCGCCGTCGATCAGGTGTCGGCGATTGTAGATGCGGAAGCGGTTCGTCACACTCGGCTTCCGGACATTACCGGCAGAGTCGAAGAGCTGATCGCCGGGCTGGGCACCAGGCTCGCAAACCATAACTGAAGAGGATCGATGCGCATTTTCACGCCTGATGAAGTAGCGGAGCATGCTCCGAACAAGTACCTGGGGGTGCTGGTGGCCGCCAGATACGCGAGGGTGCTGAACGAGTTTCCACGTGACCGTTCGGCGGCCAAGAAGCTGACGACGCGCGCGATGGAAGAGCTTTCGCGTGGCGACGTGGAGTACCGGATCGTTGCGCGAAAGCGCGGGGAGTAGGCGGCCGTTCGCCCCTACGAGAAGAAGCGAATTCTTCTTGGCGTAACCGGCGGGATCGCCAGTTACAAATCGCCGTATCTTGCCCGGCTCCTGACGCAGGCGGGGGCCGATGTCGACGTGATCCTCACACGATCAGCACGCGAATTCGTTGGAGCTGTGACTTTCGAAGCGTTGACAGGGCGACCGGTCTACTCGGAGCTGGTCGCGGCCGGTCACGCCCTGGACCACATCAAACTCGCTCGTGCCGCCGATGCAATGGTCATCGCTCCGGCGACCGCCGATTTCCTGGCGAGGGCTGCGCACGGTCAGGCCGATGATCTGCTGGCCGCGTGTCTCCTCGCGACCCGTGCAGCTGTACTCCTCGTGCCGGCGATGAACGACGGGATGTGGTCTCATTCGCAGACACAGGCCAACGTCACTCATCTGCGCTCCCTTGGCTACAGTGTTCTGGAGCCGGATACTGGTGAGCTGGCTGTTGGAGAAGGCAGCGGTCCGGGACGGATGCCGGAGCCTCAGGCGATCTTCGCCCATCTGGGTCGGCGGCTCGAGCCAGCCGGCCTGCTCACCGGCAGGAATGTCCTGGTCACCGCTGGCCCGACGCGCGAGTCGATCGATCCCGTCCGTTTCATCTCGAACCGGTCGAGCGGGAGGATGGGCGTGGCGATCGCAGCCGCGGCCTGGCGGAGGGGTGCGGAGGTTACGCTCGTCGCGGGCCCGTTGGGCGGGGGAGTGGAAGCGCCGGTTGGAGTGAAACTGGTCCCGGTCCTGACTGCTCAGGAGATGCTCGATGCGGTCAGTACGATCATGCGGGCAGCGGATCTTCTGGTCATGGCGGCGGCGCCGGCGGACTTCCGGCCGGAGTCGGTGGGGGCGAGGAAGATCAGGAAGGAATCGCGGCCCGCCGCCATCGAGCTTGTGGACACGCCTGACATTCTCAGGGCGAGCGTCGCAGTGCGGCGTGAGGGTTCTGTTGCTGTCGGCTTCGCGCTCGAGACGCACGACGTGATCGCCAGCGGGAGGAGGAAACTGGCCGCGAAGGATCTCGATCTTATAGTGGTGAACGACGCAACCGAGGCCGGGGCAGGGTTCGAAGTCGAGACCAACCGTGTTGCACTGATCGGGCGTGACGGAGCGGTTGACGAGTTGCCGCTGATGTCAAAGGCCGAAGTTGCAGACGCCATCCTCGACAGGGCGGGGGGCTTGCTGCGTGGACCCTAGAGAGCAACTGCGCCGCTACCTCCTCCAGCGCCGTGAGCTCGGTGAGACCGAGCTCATGCTCGACTCGATGACGGTCGACGAAGCGCTGCGGATCGTTGGCGCAGGACAACGCGCCGAGGCCGTCGCCGAAGTGGAACCTGACGAGGGAATCGCCGACTGGCGCCGGATGATGGGTGGCCCACCTGCCGGGCCCACAGCCACCGGCCCGACGCCGGCGGAGGGGGCCAGTCGTGGTGCAGCTGCAGCCGGAAAACCCGTCGAGTTGCACACCACTCAGGTCGTGCGGGAGGCCGCATCGGCTCCCACGGGAAACCCGTCGCGTCCGGCAGTCGACCCTCTTTCACTCGCTGAAATGGCGCCGGGGATAGTTATCGGCTCGGCTGACGGTTCCATTGCCGACCGCGCTTCACCCTGGAACTCACTCGAAGAGGTTGCGGCAGCGGTCGCAGCCTGCAGGCTCTGCTCTCTCCATGCAACGGCCAGGAACCCCGTACCGGGCGTGGGGGACCCGAACGCTGATCTGGTTTGTGTCGGTGAAGCGCCCGGGGCTAACGAAGATGAGCAGGGGGAGCCGTTCGTTGGTCAGGCGGGACAGCTACTGACGAAGATCCTGGCGGCGATCGACCTCCCGCGCGAAAAAGTCTTCATCTGCAACGTCCTCAAGCACCGCCCACCGGGCAACCGCAACCCGCTTCCCGAAGAAGTCAAGGCCTGCGCACCTTACCTTGTGCGACAGGTCGAACTGATCAGACCCAAGGTGATCCTCGCGCTCGGGACGTTCGCAGCGCAAACTCTACTCCAGACGAAAGAGGCGATCGGACGACTGCGAGGCCGGATCCACCGGTACCACGGCGTTCCACTGATTGCCACTTACCACCCGGCGGCACTTCTCCGCAATCCATCCTGGAAGCGCCCCACCTGGGAAGATGTCCAGCTTGCTCGGCGACTCATCGACAACTCCCGCTCCCCGTGAGAGCAACCGCGACCGCCGTCCTCCATGGTCCGAGGACGCCGAGCTCGCGGTACTCTCAGCAATGATGATGGACCGCAACGCCCTCGTGCGCGGAGCGGAGTACGTCGACGACAGCATGTTCTATCGCGAGGCGAATCGCAGGATCTTCCGCTCGATTCTCACGATCAACGAACGTGGCGCCGTCGTCGACCCGCTCACACTTGCGGACGAACTGCTGCGTCGCGGAGAGCTGGATGCGGTCGGTGGAAAAGACTACCTCTCGACGGTGGTCGACGCGGCCCCGACTTCAGCCAACATCGAGTACCACGCGCGCATCGTACGGGAAAAGGCGCTCATACGGCGCCTGATCGAAACCTCAACCCAAATCGTTGCCGAGTCGTTCGAAGGCCGGTCCACGGCGAACGAACTGATCGATCGCGCCGAGCAGCGCATCTTCCAGATCAATCAGACGAGGAAGTCCGAAGGATTCCATCGGATCAAGGAACTGACGTGGTCGGCGATGGAGCGCATCGAAGAGCTCAGTCGGCACGGTTCGGATGTAACGGGCGTGCCTTCCGGTTTCCGCGACCTCGACCGTCTGACGCTTGGTTTCCAGCCATCGGAGCTGTCCATCGTCGCCGCAAGGCCATCGATGGGGAAAACGGCCTTCGTCCTCAATGTGGCTCAGAACGCGGCGTGGGAGGGTCGAACCCCGGTCGCGATCTTTTCGCTCGAAATGGCGAAAGAACAACTGGTGACGCGCATGCTGGCTGCCGAAGGTTTCGTGGAGGCACAAAAGCTTCGCAGCGGCAAACTGAACGACGACGATTTCAGGCACCTGGCCAAGGCTTCCGGTATCCTCGGTTCGCTTCCGCTATGGATAGACGACACCCCCGGCCTCACTGCCCTCGAGATCCGGTCGCGCTCACGGCGACTCAAGGCGGAGAACGACATTGGACTTATCATCATCGACTACCTTCAGCTTATCGCCGGCCCGGCCCAATCCGAGAACCGCCAGCAGGAAATCAGCTTCATATCGCGGTCCCTCAAGATTCTCGCCCGTGAGCTCGAGGTCCCGGTTATCTGCCTGTCGCAGCTGTCGCGGGCACCGGAACAGCGATCGGGTGACAACCGGCGCCCGCAGCTCTCCGACCTGCGTGAATCAGGCGCGATCGAACAGGATGCCGATGTGGTGATGTTTCTCTATCGACCGGAGTACTACGAGGGCACCCATGATGACCGCGGCGAGCCGCGACGACTTGCCGACGGTACTCCGCTCGAAGGTCTCGCGGAGCTCATCATCGGCAAACAGCGCAATGGTCCGACCGACACGATCAAGCTCTTCTTCCACAAGAAGTACACCCGCTTCGACGGCTTTTCTCCCCGCAAGGCGTGACCGCGTTGATCTCCAGCGCTTTCGGGAAACGTCGAGCCGCCAGGTAGTGACGTGAAGTCGAGGACGATTCATCGCTGCACAGATTGCGGCGCCGACCACCCGAAGTGGCAGGGCCGTTGCGAGTCGTGCGGCGCGTGGAATACGCTGGTGGAGGAGATCGTCGCCCGAAACACCCGCCGGACCGCGGTCAGGACGGGCGATCAGGCACCAAAGGCGGCTCCGGTCACCATCGGCTCGATCGGGAGCACGGCCTCAGCAAGAGTTCCTTCGGGAATCGGGGAGCTGGACTTCGTGCTCGGCGGTGGAATCGTCACCGGTTCGATGATTCTCGTGGGCGGGGAGCCTGGGATCGGAAAGTCAACACTTCTTCTGCAGCTGGCCGGCGCGTTGTCGGCGGGCTCCTCCGACGTTCTCTATGTTTCGGCTGAAGAGTCGGGGCTCCAGGTCCGGATGCGCTCCGAACGGCTGGGAACCGGTGATGCTGTCTCGCTTTTGTGCGAAACGCGACTGGAGTCCATCCTCGCCGTGGCTGCGGACGTGCGGCCGGACTGCCTGATCGTCGACTCGATCCAGACGATCTCGACCGAAGAACTCGAAGGAGCGCCGGGTAACGTCGGTCAGGTCCGCGAATGTGCCGCGAGACTCATGCGCTTCGCAAAATCGAGCGGTACGGCCGTTATCGTCGTCGGACACGTTACCAAAGGGGGCACGATCGCCGGTCCCCGGACGCTCGAACATATCGTCGATACTGTGCTCTACTTCGAGGGAGAGGGAAGCCTCGACCACCGCGTGCTGCGCTCGACAAAGAACCGCTTTGGGTCGGTAGATGAGATCGCCGTCTTTCGCATGACCGGCCAGGGGCTGGAGGGAGTTCCCAACCCGTCAGCGCTGTTCATGGGTCATCCGGACCAGCGACCAACCGGCAGTGCGACCACAGCCCTCATGGAGGGAACGCGGCCGCTACTCGTGGAGATCCAGGCTCTCGCAACCCGTGCCGGCTACGGTACACCCCAGCGGGTTGCAGCAGGACTGGACGGTCGTCGACTTGCGCTCCTGCTCGCTGTCCTCGAAAAGCGCGCCGGCCTCCCCTTCGGGCAACTCGACGTGTTCGTGAACGTCGTGGGGGGTCTGCGGATGAGCGAGCCGTCCGGCGACCTGGCAGTTGCCGCGGCACTTGCCTCCAGCGTTCGCGACACCGCACTCGCACCTCGCTCGGCCTTCATTGGCGAGGTCGGCCTGGGCGGGGAGGTGCGACCAGTGGCACAGCTGGAACGGCGGCTCGCCGAAGCCGCCCAGCTCGGATTGAACCAGGTATGGGTCTCGCGCCGCTCGCTGCCGCGTCGATGCCCCGACGGTCTTGAGATCGGCGCCGTCGACACCATCGAGGAGTTGTTCACCCAGCTCTTCGATCGCAGTTCTGCCAAACGATCTGTTGCAGCGCGAACAGGCACGAGCGCCCTTGCGTAGCGGACGGAGGATGAGATGAGGCAGGACGTGGGCGTAATCATCGTCGCCGCCGGCAGCGGTTCCAGGACTGCTGCCGGCAGCGACGAGCTCAAGCAGTTCCGCTGGGTAAGCGGTAAACCGATGCTTCTTCACAGCATCCAGGCCTTCCAGCGCCGGCGCGACGTGGCCCTCGTCATCGCTGTACTGCCCAGATCGTTCGCCGGCGATCCACCACCGTGGATCTTCCAGTGCGACGTCGACCGGCTCCTCATCAGCGCCGGTGGGCGTGAACGAGGCGATTCCGTCTTCAGCGGTATCGAAGATCTCCCCGACGAAGCGGAGTACGTCGTTATACACGACGCCGCCCGCCCGCTCGTAGGCAAGGACACGATCGATGCCGTTATCAGCGAGTCCAGGCAGGGACGCGGAGCGGTCGCGGCACTCCCGGTGGTCGACACGCTCAAGTCTGTTTCCGAAGACGGCCGGATACTGAAAACGGTGGAGCGCGCCGGACTTTGGAGAGCGCAGACACCCCAGGCCTTTCCACGTGCCATGATCGAAGCAGCCTACCAGGCGGCGCGGCGCGACGGAATAAGCGGAACGGATGATGCTTCGCTCTGCGAGCGCCTCGGCGCGGAAGTTGTAGTTGTGCCCGGAAGCGAGCGCGCCATCAAGATCACCACCGAGTCGGACTTCGCAGTTGCCGACGCGCTCTCGCCGGATTCATGACGCAGGCGTTGTACATCCCGTTCTGGTCGCCCGCCGAGATCGAGGCGGCCGTACCCGGTACGATCGCGCATCTCCAGCGAGGTGGAATCCTCGCCTACCCGACCGAAACGCTCTACGGGTTTGGTACCGCGGTTGAACATGACGCCGTCGAAGCGCTGGTGGCGCTCAAGCGCCGCCCGCCGACGAAGCCATTCCTCATGTTGATTTCGGATAGCGCGATGATCGGCCGCCTCGGACTTCACCTCACCCTGCCCGCCGCCGAGCTCGCCGCACGGCACTGGCCCGGCCCGCTGACGCTGGTACTGCCCGGCGGTGAGAAGCGAGTCCCCGACCGCCTCCGTGGTCCGGAAGGGGGAGTAGCCGTGCGATGGACGTCACACGCAGGCCTGCAGCGTCTCATTGGAGCCTACGGCGACGCGATCACGAGTACGAGCGCAAATCTTCCCCGTCGGGCGCCCGCCATGTCGGCTGCGGAAATCGTCGAACAGTGGGGCCCGGCGATCGGCCGCGACCTGCTCCGCGTGCTCGATGGAGGACGACTCGAGCCTTCCAATCCTTCCACCGTCGTCGACTGTACCAGCGCTACTCCGCGCGTGATCCGTCCAGGGGCGGTTTCCGCAGACATTTTGCGGCAATCCGTACCCTCCCTCATCGGAGACGTCTGACAAGTCGACTCGTGCGGACGTCAGACCGCGAGACTACCTTTAGCTGACCGATCTGATTCCGCTTGCGCATTCTATTCGTCTGTACCGGCAACACCTGCAGGTCTCCGATGGCCGAAGCGATTGCGCGCCGGGAGATCATCGGGCGGGGCTGGATCGACGCGGATGTCGCCAGCGCCGGAACCTCAACTGTTGATGGCTCCGCAGCGTCGGACGGTGCCCTCCTCGTCGCTCTCGAACGTCAGCTGGATCTGAGTCAGCACCGCTCCCGCCAGCTTTCCCCCGAGATCGTTGCGAACAGCGACCTGATTCTCTGCATGACGTCGCATCACCTCGAGCGGGCGCTCGCTCTTGGTGGTGAAGGGAAAACCGTGCTTCTGGCAGAGTTTGGAGCCGGCAGGAGTGGTAGCGGCAATGCTCACGTGAGTGACCCCTTTGGTGGAGATCTCGAAGTGTACAGGGAGACGTTCGACGAGCTTGCGCGGCTGATTCGCGCTGCCTTCGATCGCCTCAGTGCCGACGCCGGTCATCGCCCGGGCTGACAGGGAGGCAGGACGCGTTGCGGTCCCTCCAGCGGCCAGATCGCCAGGACGCCTGCTGCTGATAGGTCATCCGGTCTCGCATTCGGCTTCTCCTGCGATTCAGAATGCCGCACTGCGCTCCTCGGGATTGTCGTACATCTACGAACCTCTCGACGTCGGCGCCGAACAACTGCCTGGCGTCATCGACGAACTCAGACTTCATCACGCGGCCGGAAACGTGACCGTGCCGCACAAGCGTTCGTTTGCAGCACTTTGCTCATACCTCACGGCCGCGGCGCGCGAGATCGGCGCCGTAAACACCTTCTGGCACACCGCGCAGGGAGCGCTCGTGGGCGACAACACTGACTGTGAGGGCTTCGCGCGCGCTGTCAGCACCAGCGGCTTCGCGACGCCCGCAAGTCGCGTAGTCTGTTTCGGAGCTGGGGGTGCCGCTGCTGCAGTCTGTGCCGCAGTCTCGGGCTGGCCCGGCGCCACAGTGACCCTTGTAGCCCGTTCGCCTGCCCGCGCTCGTGAACTCGCCAACCGATTTGGAGTTGTATCGCCGGGGGATCGGCCTGAGGCCGATGCGACGCTGTTGGTCAACGCCACAACGATCGGGATGCTCGATCACTTCCTCCCTTGCCCAGTCGATCAGATCCCACCTGACGCTGACGTGATGGACCTGGTGTACCGTAAGGGCGAAACGGCCTGGGTACGTTCGGCCCGCGCGAGCGGGCACCGGGCGGTCGACGGCCGCGAGATGCTCATTCAACAGGGTGCGCTCGCCTTCCAGCGATGGACCGGACTCGACCCAGACCTTGGCGCAATGCGGGCGGCACTCGAGAAACAGCTCGCGGTCTGACTGGTAAACGTGCCGACCACGGCACCTCCCCCTACGGCCCCGCTTCCCTCCTCAGGTCGGTTGCCTCGGGACTCATTGACCTGGTGTTTCCGCGCACCTGCGCCGTCTGCGACGGGCTGCTGTCCCGGGCGCCCTCGGATGCGACGATTTGCCAGCGCTGCTGGATCCGCATCCGGCTCCTGCCGCGACCACTCTGCGCACGATGTGGTCACCCGCTACGGGACACTGACTGTGGGTTCTGCCCACGACTCCACCCGCTGTTGCAGTGGGGACGCTCTCTGTGCTGGATGATCGACAGCGCCGACGAGATCGTCTACGCGCTCAAATACCGCGGCTGGGAGTGCACGGGACGCGACATTGCGGTGCGGATGTCGCGCGCCGGGATGATCGCGAGTGAAGAACGAGTCGCGCTGGTGCCGATTCCCCTGGCTGCCGGGCGCTTGCATGAGCGGGGATACAACCAGAGCGAGGTGATCGCCGCGGCTCTGGCTGCTCGGTGGGACAAACCTCTGGCGAAAGTGCTGAAGCGTGTGCGAGAGACACCCACTCAGACTCGGTTGACAGCGCAGCAGCGTTTGCGCAACGTTGCCGACGCCTTCGCGGTGGATGTGTCCGAACTCGTCCGGTTCTCCGGAATGAGACTGGTTCTGGTCGACGACGTGATCACCACGGGGGCTACTCTGAACGCCTGCGCTGAGTCGTTGCACGCCGCAGGTGTTGTTGCCGCAGGATTCATAACGTTCGGCCGCGCGCTCGATCAGCGCGACCCGCCGGCTCCCGAGGATACGTATGGCTACAAAAGTTGGAATCAATGGCTTCGGCCGGATTGGCCGGCAGGTCCTGCGCGCCGCGAAGGAGTCGGGCGTCGCTGATCTCGATTTTGTCGCGATCAACGACCTGACTGACACGAAGACACTCGCGCACCTGTTCAAGTACGACTCCGTTCACCGTACCTATGGAGGCAGCGTAAGCCGCACGGACAACTCGATCACCGTTGACGGCGATTCCATTCGCGTCTACGCGGAGAAAGACCCGGCCGCCCTGCCGTGGAAGGATCTCGGCGTCGATCTCGTGCTGGAGTCCACCGGTCGCTTCACGAACGCCTCTGACGCGCGCAAGCACATCGATGGTGGGGCTCGCAAGGTCGTGATTTCCGCCCCGGCCAGGGACGAGGACATGACAGTGGTCATGGGAGTCAATCACGACAAGTACGACTCCTCACGCCACCACATCATCTCGAATGCATCGTGCACCACCAATTGCCTGGTGCCGATGGTCAAGGTCATCCGCGACTCATTCGGCTTCAGACACGGGTCGATGGTGACGATTCACAGCTACACCAACGATCAGCAGATTCTGGATCTCCCGCACAAGGATCTCCGCCGGGCCCGCGCAGCAGCCCTCTCGATCATCCCTACCACAACCGGAGCGGCCAAGGCCACCTCGCTCGTGATCCCCGAGGTGAAGGGCAAGATCGACGGAATCGCGATTCGCGTACCAACACCGGACGTTTCGCTCACTGAGCTGACCGTGGAAATCGAGCGGAGCACAACGATCGATGAGGTGAACGCGGCAATGCGTGCCGCGGCGGCCGGTGACCTTGCCGGCATCCTCGACTGCACTGACGAAGAACTGGTTTCGAGCGATTACATCGGAAACCCGCATTCCTGCATCGTCGACAGCCGGAGCACGAACGTGATCGACGGCACCATGATCAAGGTTTCCGGCTGGTACGACAACGAGTGGGGGTACGCGTCCCGCTGCGTCGACCTGCTGCGTTTCCTTGGCGCACGTCTCTGAGCTGCGACCGCGTGCTACGCAAAAAGACCATTCGCGCGCTCTCCGATCACGAGCTCGACGGCCGGCGCGCGCTCGTGCGTGTGGACTTCAACGTGCCAATGGAAGATGGTCGTGTAGCTGATGACACAAGGTTGCGTGCAGCGCTGCCCACGCTTGAGCACCTGGCCGCTAAGGGCGCCCGCGTTGTGCTCCTGTCACACCTCGGGCGGCCAAAAGGTGGAGTGCCTGAAAAGAAGTTCTCGCTGGCCCCGGTGGCGGCGGCACTCGACCGTATCACGGCGCTACCTGTGCACTTCCACGCCGAGTCCAGGGGTGATGCTGTCGTCTCGGCTACGCAGTCACTTGCGCCCGGTGAAGTACTGCTCCTGGAAAACACGCGGTTCCACGCCGGGGAAGAGAAGAACGACCCACAACTCTCGGTCGAGTTCGCCCGACTTGGCGACCTGTACGTGAACGATGCCTTCGGTTCGGCCCACCGTGCCCACAGCTCGACCGCGGGAGTTGCGCGTCACCTCAGTCCACGCGTGGCGGGCTTCCTCATGGAAAAGGAGCTGGACTTTCTCGGCCGGGCTGTTTCAACACCCGTTCGACCCTTCCTGGCGATTCTTGGAGGCGCCAAGGTTTCAGGCAAGATCGACGTCATCGAAGCGCTGCTCCCGAGGGTCGATGGGCTCCTCATCGGCGGCGCGATGGCGTGTACTTTCTTCCGTGCGATGGGACTTGAGACCGGGAACTCACTCGTCGAACCTGACCGTGTGGAGCTGGCGGCCGCGCTCCTGGAGAGGGCACGCATGAGGATCACGCTTCCGCACGACGTGATGGTTGCTCCATCACTCGATGCCCACGACCGCGCCACCCCAGTGAGTCGTGACGCGATACCCACCGATCAGGCAGTCTTCGACATCGGCCCGGATAGTGTGGCTTCCTTTGGGCGGGCAATCGCGAGCGCCCGGACCGTTCTCTGGAACGGCCCGATGGGTGTCTTCGAAACACCTCCCTTCGACGTCGGAACGGCGGGAATAGCCCGGGCCCTCGCTGCGGCGACCTCGTCGGGCGCCACAACAATCGTCGGCGGCGGCGATTCGGCGGCCGCCGTTGCTGCCGCTGGTCTCGACGACGCAATGTCCCACGTATCCACCGGTGGTGGCGCGTCACTAGAGTTTCTGGAGGGCAAGGTCCTGCCCGGAGTTGAGGTCCTCGACGACCTGTGAGACATATCGAGCGGCCTGTATTCGCGGCGAACTGGAAAATGAACCACGGGCCCACCGATGCCCGATCGTTCCTGCGGTCCTTTCTCGCCCACTATCCTCGGCGCCAGGATCGCCAGGTCATCTTCTTCCCGGCAGCTGTGAGCCTTCCGACGGTGCTTGATTCACTGCGTGAGCGGCCGGATATCAAGACTGGAGTACAGAACATCCACTGGGAGGACAAGGGTGCGTTTACCGGCGAGACCTCAGCGGCGATGGCGCGTGACGCTGGCGCGGGTTTTGTACTGGTTGGGCACAGCGAGCGGCGGCACGTCTTTGGGGAAACCGACGACGAAACCGCCCGCAAGTCAGGGGCGGCCGTGCGCGCCGGTCTCGTTCCAATGCTTTGCGTCGGGGAAAAGCTCGATGAACGCGAGGGAGGCCACACCGAGTCGGTGGTTCTGCGTCAGCTGCGGGCAGGCCTGTCGCAACTGGAGCCTCATTCGGTAGCCGGCGTACTCATCGCCTACGAACCGGTCTGGGCCATCGGCACCGGACGCACCGCCACGCCGGCGGACGCGAGCGTCGTTCACGGCGCGATCCGGCGCGAGCTCGGTTTGATGGTCGGGCCGAAGGCCAATTCGGTTTCAATTCTTTACGGTGGGAGCGTCAATCGCGGGAACGCGCGGTCGCTTCTTGAGGCAGAAGGTGTGGATGGGCTTCTCGTGGGGGGTGCGTCCCTCGATGCCGAGGGTTGGAGCACGATCTGTCGCACTTGAACGGGTGCATCGAATCGGCAATACTACAAGGCTGGCTCTCCGTAACGCCGACTCGGCACACCTGCACCCGCAGACATGTACATCTTTCTGCTGATCATCCTCATTCTCATCTGCCTCACCCTCGTGGTCGCCGTTCTGTTGCAGGCGGGCAAGGGCGGCGGGCTGGCGGCCTCTTTTGGAGGAGCCGGTGGAACAGACGCCCTTATCGGTGGCCGACAGGCGGGCAACCTGCTCACAAAGATGAGCTGGTGGGGCGGCGGCCTCTTTCTCTTTCTATCGTTTGTCCTGCAGTTGATGTCGCTCGAGACGCGCGCACCGCGCTCGATCCTGGACCAGGCGTTCACTCCGCCACCAGCAACCACGCCACCCCCCGGCGGGGCGGGAGCGACCATACCCCTGCAGCCCAAATCGCCGGAAGCGCCTCCAACAACCGCTCCGAAGCAGCCCTGACGGCGTGAACAGTCTGCGCGAAACGGATGGGTTCCTTCTCCTGGAAGATGGAACCCTTTTTCGTGGCCGCTTTCTGGGGGACGCTGCCGGCACTGTAGCCGAGGTCGTCTTCACCACAAACATGACCGGCTATCAGGAGGTCTTTACCGACCCGTCCTATCGCGGCCAGATCGTGGTGATGACCGCTCCAATGATCGGCAACTACGGGATCAACTCGGAAGACCCGGAGTCCGGCACGGCTCAGGTCGCAGGTGTCGTGATCCGTGAGCTGGCGCGCACGTTTTCGAATTGGCGCGCCGAGTCTGACCTCGGCACATGGCTGAGCCGTTCGGGCGTGCCAATCCTCGATCAGGTCGACAGTCGGCGCCTCACGCGGCACCTGCGGTCCCAGGGAGTGATGCGCGGATTCATCGGACGCGGGCTCGAACCATCGGACCTCGAGCGCAACGAGCTGGCCGCCTGCCCGGCGATGGAGGGTCAGGACCTCGCCAGCGTCGTCACAACCGCCAGCGAATACACGTGGGGCCGACCGGATGCTCCGTTTCACATCGTTGCGTACGACTACGGAATAAAGCGCAACATCCTCCGCCTCCTGGAAGATCATGACTGCCGAGTCACAGTGGTCCCGGCCACGACGCCACCACAGGCAGTGCTCGCGCAGTCTCCGGATGGGGTCTTCTTCTCCAATGGCCCGGGTGATCCCGCGGCGGTGACTTACGCTCCTGCAACGATCCGCGAAATCGGCGATTCGGGAACGCCGATATTCGGGATCTGCCTCGGTCACCAGGTAATCGGACTGACGTATGGGGCCGAGACCGAGAAGCTTCCGTACGGTCACAGGGGAGGGAACCACCCGGTCAAGGACCTGGCGAGCGGGAGGGTGCTGATCACCTCCCAGAATCACGGCTTTACGGTCCGGGGCGACGAGCACGGCGTTTACGGGGCGCCGGCTCTCGAAACCACGCACGTGAACCTCAATGACGGGACGGTCGAGGGCCTCCGTCACATCGAGCTTCCGATCTTTGGCGTGCAGTACCATCCGGAGGCTGCGCCGGGCCCTCACGACGCCCGTCCGCTCTTCAGGCAGTTCATGAGCGCGGTCCGAAAGGACCGAAGGCGAAGCGAGCCAAACGCTTGACACACAACAGTTAACGGTCTATGTTCGACCGTCCCGGCGGGCGTTTTTGACCGCCTCACTCGAGGCCTCGCAATGACCAAAGCCGACCTCGTCGAGCACGTCACCCAGCAGATTTCGCGCACAGCGGGCCCGCTGATCTCAAAGAAAGACTGTGCGCGGGTCGTCGATGCCTTCCTTGACGCGATCAAGGAGGCTCTTCAGCTCCAGAAAAACATCGAAGTCCGGGGTTTCGGGACCTTCAAGATCCGGCACCGCAAGACGCGAATGGCCCGAAATCCACGGACGGGCAGCCCAGTCGAGGTTTCGGCCCGACCAGTTCCGGTCTTCAAACCGAGCAAGGAGTTGAGGGCGATGGTGGCCGACCTCGAGCCTCTCCCCGAGGGGCACGTCGAAGAGGCCTGAGGGCCTCGAACGTACCCGCCACAACATGAAAGAGCGCCCTGACCGGTGCGCCGGTGCAGTCGCGCGCCGCCGTGACTGCCGCTAGATAACAAGGCGTGACGATGACCGTTCGCGTTCTCCTATTCGCCTCCTACGCTGACGCCTTCGGCACCGATTCCGTCGAGGTTGTCGTGCCCGAAGACGCCAAGGTTGCCGACGTCCTCCAGGCGGTGCGGGCCAGCGCCCCTTCGGATCGCCTCCCGCCGCACCCGATGATGGCGGTCAACGCTGAGTACGCCGAGCTCGAACAGTCAGTTGCTGATGGTGACGAAGTGGCGATCATCCCTCCAGTCGCTGGGGGTTGAGCCTCATGACCGCTCACCTCGTCCGCGAGCCTATAGATGTGACGAGCCTGGCTACCGCAATCACCTCCTCGTCCACAGGTGCCGTTTCGGTCTTCGTTGGTACAGTGCGCGATAACAACGACGGGCGTCCCGTTACCGGCATCGAGTACTCGGCCTACGACGAAATGGCAGTGCGGGAGATCTCGGCCATTATCGCCGAAGCCGAGTCCACGTGGGCTGGGCTGACCGCGGTGGTACAGCACAGGCTTGGGGTCCTCGGTGTTGGTGAAGCGAGCGTGGTGATCGTAACGACTCACGCACACAGGGGACCGGCGCTTGACGCGGGACGATATGTGATCGAGCAACTCAAGCGGCGCGTGCCGATCTGGAAACTTGAACACTACGCCGACGGCGAGCGAGAGTGGGTGAACGCAGCCAGGTCGACTGCGGGCACGGGAGCAGACAGGTGAGCGAGACGCTTCGCGACCAGTTCGGACGGAGTATCGAATACCTGCGTATTTCGGTCACCGACCGGTGCAACTTCCGCTGCCTTTATTGCCTGCCGCTCGAAGGCATGCAGTGGCTGCCGCGCAGCGAGATTCTCACATATGAGGAGATCGTCGCCATAGTTCGCGAGCTCGCTCCGCTGGGACTTCGCCGGCTCCGGATCACGGGCGGCGAGCCTACCATCCGGCCGGACCTGCCCGAGCTGATCCGCCAACTGCGCGGTATCGACCTCATCGAGGACATCTCGCTCTCGACAAACGGAGTAAAGCTGCCGGCGCTGGCCGCGGGTCTGCGTGCGGCCGGTCTCGATCGCGTCAACATGAGCGTCGATTCGCTGCGCGCCGACCGCATCCCTGTCATCGCCCGCCGTGACCTGGGCTTCGACCCGATAACGGCGGCAGACGCCGCGTGGAAAGCTGGACTGGCTCCGATCAAGATCAACACCGTCGTGATGCGCGGCATCAACGACGATGAAATCGAGGATCTGGCGCGGATCACCCTCACGCGACCCTGGCACGTCCGCTTCATCGAGCTGATGCCGGTGGGCGACCTGAGGGACCTCACCTGGGAGCACGTCGTCACCGCAGACGAGATTCTGGGGCGTATCCGCTCTCTCGGACAACTCGACGCCGACGCCGGCCCGTCGGGTAACGGGCCGGCAACCTACTATCGCCTCGCGAACGCAGCCGGCACCGTTGGCGTCATCACGCCGATGAGCCATACGTATTGCGGTTCCTGCAACCGCGTCCGCCTAACGGCGGATGGACGGCTGCGTACCTGCCTCTATGGCGACCACGAGGTGAACCTTCGCGATCCGCTGCGGCGCGGCGAACCCCTCGCACCACTCTTCAGGGAGGCGCTGGCAGGCAAGCCGCGCGAACACCATCTGCTGCAGATGCAGGTTGGAGGCCTCAAGGCGCTGTCGCAGGTCGGCGGCTGAGCCCGGACGCGGACTTCACGTGATTGCCCGTCGCCGCTAGTTTGCTCGGCGGTCAAACATTTCAGCCTCAGCCGGGGAGCAATGGTAAACAGGATCACGGTGGTCGGAGCCGGCAACGTCGGCGCCACGGCAGCGCAACGCGTCGCCGAGAAGGAGCTGGCCAGGCAGGTCGTGCTGGTCGACATCGTCGAGGGAGTGCCCCAGGGCAAGGGCCTCGACCAGTGGCAGTCGGCGCCGATCGAGCTGTTCGACAGCAGGGTGATCGGCACCAACGGCTATGACGAAGCAGCCGATTCCGACATCGTCATCATCACCGCCGGCATCGCACGAAAGCCGGGGATGTCGCGCGACGATCTCATGAATACCAATGCCGGCATCGTGAAGTCCGTCTCCGAACAGGTCGCCCGTACTTCGCCCAACGCGATCGTGATCGTCGTTTCCAATCCGCTCGACGTGATGTGTTACGTAGCGAAGAAAGTCACCGGCTTCCCCCGCTCGCGCGTCCTCGGCATGGCGGGTGTGCTTGATACGGCGCGTTACCGCGCCTTCCTCGCCGAGGCGCTCGATTGCTCGGTGCGGGACATACAGGCAATGGTGCTTGGCGGCCACGGCGACACCATGGTGCCGCTCATTTCCTATACCACGGTCAGCGGCATCCCCGTTACCCAGATGCTGGAGCGCACAGTGCTCGACAAGATCGTCGACCGCACCCGCAGCGGCGGAGCGGAAATCGTCTCGCTACTCAAGACAGGCTCTGCCTACTACGCGCCGTCTGCCGGCGCGGTGCAAATGGCAGAGGCGATCGTCAAAGACCAGAAGCGGATCCTTCCCTGCGCGGCATGGCTCGAGGGGGAATACGGAATGTCTGGCCTGTTCCTCGGAGTGCCCTGCAAGCTCGGGCGTGGCGGCCTCGAAAAAGTGATCGAGGTCGAGCTCACGCCGGCGGAGAGGGTTGCGCTCGGCAAGAGCGCCGAAGCTGTGCGGGAGCCGACGTCCAGGCTGACGATCTGAGCTGGCCTCGAATGGCGGGCAGAGCAGGGCTGCACCAGCTGATCCGGTCGACCCTCGGCACATCCGACGGCGTCCTGGGGCGGGTACGTGCTGCCAACTGGTGGTGCGCTGGCGCACAAACGGCAAAGCGGAGTAACTTGGCGTAATGCAAATGCCCGACGCCCAGCTCATTGCCAAGGTTGAAGTCCTCTCTGACCTCGAACCGTTGGTCCACGCGTTGACGGAATCGCATGAGGCCAAGCGGATCCTGTGGTTTCCGAGCGAGCTGCTCGCCCCTGCGCCCGATACCGACCCCGATCAGTGGCTACGAACTCTCCGCGAACGGGCATCGGGAATCAGTCTGCCCGCGCGTGTCGCGATTGCGATAAATCTCCTGACCGAAGAAGGGCTTCCTCACTTTCATCGGCTCCTGGCCCAATACCTGGGCGCGGACAGCTTCTGGAAAAAGTGGACGAACCTCTGGACCGCCGAGGAGGATCGCCATGGAGTTGTGCTCCACGACTACGCCCGCGATTCGAAGGTGCTCGACAGTCCCGTTCTGGAACGCCTTCAGTTCGACTACCTGCGCGCCGGTTTCGACCCCGAGTGGGACCGCGATCCCTATCGCGTCTTCGTCTACACGACGCTTCAGGAACGCGCAACTCAGGTCAGTCACGCCAACACGGGAAAGCTCGCGGGGCAGTATGAGCCGCTGGTAGGCGAGGTCTTGGCGAACGTGGCAAAGGAGGAAGCTCGCCACTACACGTTTTATCGGAACGTCTTCAAGGAAGTCCTCATCAGGGACCCCGACGCCGCCCTGATCTCGGCGGCGGCGGTGATGCCGGCGATCGATATGCCGGGCATCAACATCCCCGGCTTCAGGGATATGGCCGACGTCGTGCGACGGGCCGGTATTTACGGCCCGAGAGAATACCTCCGAATCGTCGAGGAGCAGATCCGCTACTGGGCCGTCGATGCGGTCTCAGCGATGACGGAGTCGAGCAAACGAGCGCAGGAACTGATTCTGCAGATACCGTCGCGGTTAACGCGCGTCGCGGACGCGATGGAAACGCGGAGCAAGGCCAAGACGTTTTCGTTCCCGGTCGCATTCGCCCGCGAGTTCAGCATGGCCTGAGTTGCGCCCAGGCCCTACCCGCGGCAGGCAGTTACCTCTGCTGTTTCGCCCTACGATTGTTGCCGGCGTCAGATGCGAGGCAGAGTGACGCCGGTCTGAGCCTGGTACTTGCCCTTCTTGTCGGCGTACGAGACGAGTGGCGGCTCTCCGCGAAAGAAGAGAACCTGCGCGATCCCCTCGTTGGCGTAGATGCGCGCGGGGAGGGGAGTGGTGTTGGATATTTCGAGGGTTACGTGACCTTCCCACTCGGGTTCGAACGGCGTCACATTCGTGATAATACCGCAGCGGGCGTACGTCGATTTCCCCACCGTGATCGTCACAACGTCTCGCGGAATCCGGAAGTACTCCACCGACCTCGCCAGAGCGAAACTGTTCGGGGGTACGATGCAGACGTCGCCAGCGAACTCGACAAAGGACTTCGGATCGAATGCCTTCGGGTCCACGATCGAGCTGAGGACGTTGGTGAAGATCTTGAATTCGGGCGCAACGCGCATGTCGTAGCCGAACGAACTGACGCCGTACGATATGACTCCTGACCGGACCTGGGAGCTTTCGAATGGTTCGATCATCCCCTTGCGAGCCATTTCGATGATCCAGCGGTCGTTCTGAATGCTCATGGAGTCGATCCGGGGGCGAGTGAGACGGCGCGTAAGGTAACCTCTCGGCTCGCTCACTCAACCCTTGAAATCTGCGAGTCTTACGTCCGTTGACACTCCGCAAAGCGAGCGGGTAATTTCGTCCAGCCAGGCAAGTGAAATATTTCACGAAGTCCGGAGATCGATGGATCGGACGTACCTCCCAATCCTGCTTCTGCTCGGGTTCGTCGCGGTCAACGCCATCGCGATGGTCGCCCTGTCGACGCTTGTCCTGAGGCGGCGGCCGGCACCGGTAAAGGATCAGCCCTACGAATCCGGCATACCTCCGCTGGGGGATGCGAGGGAGCGCTTTTCCGTGAAGTTCTACATGGTCGCGATGCTTTTCATCATCTTCGACATCGAAACCGTGTTCATGATCCCGTGGGGTGTCTACTACCGCGAGCTGTCCTGCACAGCGTCACTTGTCAATGGCTCCTGCCCCCCGGGAATGACGTCTTTCTTCGGACTGGGCGAGATGCTGGTCTTTATCGGCATCCTTTTCGTCGGCTACATCTACATCTGGAGAAAGGGAGCCCTCAAGTGGGACTAGCTCAGCGAGATCAGCGCACCGTCGCGGTTGAGCCCCAGTCCGCCGAAGGCTGGGTCACCACCAAGCTGGACTTCCTCGTCAACTGGGGGCGAGCCAATTCGCTGTGGCCGATGCCGTTCGGGACGGCTTGCTGCGCCATCGAGTTCATGGCCAGCGCCGCCAGCCGCTTCGATCTGGCCCGCTTCGGCATGGAGAGGATGTCCTTTTCTCCCCGCCAGGCCGATGTCCTCATCTGCGCCGGGCGAGTACCGTTCAAACTGGCCCCGGTCATCCGGCGCATTTACCAGCAGATGCCGCAGCCCAAATGGGTAATCTCGATGGGCGCGTGTGCATCGACCGGCGGCATGTTCGACAACTACGCTGTGGTGCAGGGAATTGACACGATCATTCCGGTCGACGTCTATGTCCCCGGCTGCCCGCCTCGCCCCGAGGGGCTCATCTACGGAATCATGATGCTGCAGGAGAAGATCAAGCGCGAAAAGCTCGGAGACGAAGCGCTCCGTCATGAGATCGAACCCGACCCCGCGAGCAGCCTCTACATTCCGCCTCCGCTCATCGACGAGCTCTCCGAGCCGTTCGGCAACTCCGTTCACCAGACGCGCTCAGGGTTGTGACGGAGCCAACGATCATCACTGCCGGCTTCGCCGATCCGGGGCACGTGCCGGCGACACCGCGCAACGTCCCAAACCGCGGCGGCCCGATGAACGAGACGGCCGGGCGACTGCGTGATCACTTCCCCGGGGCATTTGTGCGCGCCGAGGTCATCTGCGGCGATACGACCGTCTGGCTCCGGCATGGCACGGAGTTCGACGTGATTCAATGGCTGCACGACGACCCTGGTGAGTTATACGACTACCTCTCCGATGTCACGGCGGTCGAGTACCGCGATATGGAGATGCCGTTGGAGGTAGTCTGGCATCTCCGCTCAATCCCGCGGCGGCGCTTTATCCGCCTCAAGGTCGAACTGCCACGCGAGGGCCCCACTGACGTGCGCAGTGTGTGGCCGATCTATCGCGGCGCTGACTGGATCGAACGGGAATGTTACGACATGTTCGGCATTCGTTTCGCTGGACACCCCGATCTGAGGCGCATCCTCCTCTGGGAGCAGTACGCCGAGGGATTCCCGCTGCGAAAGGACTTTCCGCTCCGGGGCAGGTTCTCGCGCTCGGAGCAGTTGCGTCAGGCACTCGCCGCGAATCCTGAAGCGCGCTATTCGCTCGAAGAACTGACGATTGCCGACGCCTTCGAGGATCTGCCGGCGGACATGCGCGACCGTCTCTCCGAGGGCGAGAGGACGGGTGAATAGCGGTATGGCCACGCGACGAACCATTGAAGTTGCGCTGTCGACGTCCGGCCTCGACGCCGAGGGAAAGCCGCAGCGCGTCCCTCTCGTAGTCGACGGCGGCGGGGCGGTCACGACCCTCGAGCCGCCACCGGCTCTGGAGCCGGGGCTCGATGGTGAACACATGCTCATCAACATCGGCCCTCAACATCCCGCCACGCACGGGGTGTTGCGGCTGGTGCTCGAGCTCGACGGCGAAACAGTCGTGCGCTGTATTCCGCATATAGGCTATCTGCACTGCGGATTCGAGAAGATCGGCGAATACCGCCAGTACAACCAGATTATCCCCTGGACCGACCGCGAGGACTATCTCAACTCGCCGGGCAACAACGTTGCATTCGCCCTCGGTGCCGAGCGTCTGTTCGGGATCGAGACCACCGAGCGCTGCAAGGTCCTGAGAGTGATCGCAATGGAACTCTCGCGGATAATCTCCCACCTCGTGTGGCTCGGCACCACCTGCATCGACATCGGCGCCTTTACCCCGTTCCTGTGGGCGTTCCAGGAGCGCGAGCGCGTCTACAACCTGCTCGAACAGTGGATCGGCGCGCGACTCACCACGTCGCTGACGCGCGTCGGCGGTATGGCGGCTGATGTTCCCGATGGTTGGGTCGACGACCTCAACGGCTTCATCCGCACATTTCCCCGGACGATCGCCGAAGTCGACAAGATGGTAACGCGCAATGGAATCTGGGTCGGCCGCACTGTCGGGATCGGCGCCATGACAGCCGATGAAGCGGTCAACTACGGACTGTCAGGACCGATGGTCCGCGCCTCCGGTGTCGCCTATGACGTGCGCAGGGACTTTCCCTACCTCGACTACGAGACCTACGACTTCGAGGTACCGGTCGGGACATGCGGCGACGTCTACGATCGCTTCCTCGTCAGGATGGAAGAACTGAGGCAGTCAGTGCGCATACTGGAACAGGCGTCGGCGCGTCTTCCCGGCGGCCCGGTCAACGTCGACGATGCCCGCGTGATTCTCCCGCCCAAGAGCAAGGCAACCAGCGAAATGGAGTCGATGATCCATCACTTCAAGCAGGTGATGGAAGGGCCGCGGCCGCTGGCTGGAGAGGCCTACGTCGCCGTCGAAAGCCCCAAAGGAGAAAAGGGCTACTACATGGTCTCGGACGGATCGGCCAAACCCGTCCGCTGGCGCATCCGGCCGCCGTCGTTCGTGAACCTTTCAGCGATCCCGAAGATGGTCGAAGGGCACTTGCTCTCGGACGTCATCGCCATCAACGCCAGCATCGACATCGTCATGGGAGAAATCGACCGATGAGCCATGGCCCCTCGGCGTCGGGTGGAGCGACGATTCGCGCCCACGCCGGTCATGCCGAGCCGCACGAGCCCGTCTTCGTCGGTGCGACGCTCGATCGGCTGAACCAGCTCACGACTCGCTATCCGACAAGACAGGCTGTTCTCCTGCCAGCACTGTGGATGCTCCAGGAAGCTCGCGGCTGGGTCAGCGAAGGGGGCATGGCGGAGGTGGCGGCTGTGCTCGGACTCACGCCGGCCTACGTCAAGGGCGTGGTGACCTTCTACACGATGTATCACCAGCACCCGGTCGGAAAGTACTTCGTCCAGGTTTGCACCACATCGCCTTGTGGAGTCTGTGGTGCCGAAGATGTCGCTCGCGAGTTCCTCCGCCAGACAGGCTGCGGCGAGTTAGGGGTAACATCCCCCGACGGCCGTTTCACCGTCATCGAAGTCGAGTGCCTTGGCGCCTGCGGCTTCGCCACACCGGTCATGGTCAACAGCGACTTCATCGAATCGGTCACTCCCGAGTTGGTATCGGATGTTCTGAAACGATATCCCTGAACTCGGGCGTCCCCCCCC
>JBQTHK010000020.1:0-26248 GCA_052389935.1 Gemmatimonadota bacterium
ATCGCCAACGCATCGGGCAGTTTGGCCGGATAGCGCGGCGCCTCGATCATCTTGACGGCCATGATGAGCAGGAGAAGTATCTTGCCCCCGGTGGCGGCGGTTACCCGCCGCACCGCGGCGACCGCCCAACCCACAAGTGACTGCGGCTGGAGTGCGCTGAGCGATGTGAGCCGCGACGTGTCGAAAGGGAGCTGGGCGAGCAGTCCCGAAACCGACAACCAGAGGGCCTCCATCTGCGGCTGATACGCAGGCAATCGTTCCTGAAGCTGAGCCAGCGACGACCAGGCAAGCACACCAATCAGCACCACCACCACCACACCCAGCACGATCCCGGTGAGCGCTGCCACGGTGGGATTCCAGCCACGGCGACGGAGCCAGTCGGAACCGGGGCTCCATGCCACCGTAATGAGGAGAGCTATCACTATCGGGCCGATGACGCTCGAGGCCGCCCGCATGCCCGCGAGAACAACAACCGCACAAGCCATTGCCAACAGCATCCGGCCAAGCGGTGTGAAAGTGCCGCTGAAGTCACGCATGCCGTTGAAGTTGGACGCCGGGGCGCGCGGGCGCCACGCCACAGCAGGAACCGCTCCCGTCTCTACGCGTCGGGATCGCGCGGCGCTACGAGAGGCATGACGTTCGATCGCGTGGATTCAGGGCCGCCGACCCACTTTCAGCGAGCAGGCTCGATCAACTCGAACCTCACCGGGGACACCAGCCGGACGGGGATACGCCAGGTTCGCTGCGGGGCGACGGAGAAGTCGGTGTAGCGAACGAAAGCGCCTGACGACTGCAAACCTGTCGGCAGCTGCAGGACCGGCCTGGTGTCAGTTCCGACGCACGCCAGCGAACTGACAAATATCTCGCTGCTCATCCGTACGATATCGCCCGCGGCGCGCTGGGTGTTGACGGGGCGCTCGAGCACGATTCGCCAGCGGTTGCAGTTGCGAGCGCCTCCGCCCTGCAGGTCGTAGGTCCCGTCAGGACTGGTATCGCCGCGCACGAACAGCTGCGGCGGTTCCGCGATTCTGACGCCGAACTGATCGAAGACGTAGCGCGCAGCACGTTCGGCCGAAAGCGGGAGGGCGTCGGGCCAGTTGAGCGGGACTCCGGCGGGAGAAAAAGCCGAGAGGAGATCGGGATCGGAGACAACCGGAGCGCCGCCCTGAAAGCGCACCGGGTTTCCCTCGAGCGCAATCTGCACTGTCATCTGCGGCTCACCCTCCGATCCGCAAAGGGCGATAATCCACTGTGGACCAAACTTCCGCAGCAGGAGGTTGCGACCCCGAACCGGAAGTGAATCGACGCTGACAGGCTCGAGCTGAGGTCTGACATAGCTCACAGGCCTCGCGCAGAGTAGGAGACGGTGCGGCTCGACCCAGTAACCGCCCCGACCGGCCTCGACCACTCCTCGCAGATTGACGTTATTGGTCACGTAGCGTGCGAACTCCCGCGCCTGGACGAGGGCAGTATCGAGCGGCAACTGTGACTCGGTGGCAGCCGGCAACGGGAGAATGAAGACACCGCCGACGAGTGCCGCGGCAGCTGATCCAGTCACCATTTCGGGACCGATTTCGCGCGGACTGACGTCCACGGGCGCCGCCACTCCGTCGACGAAGTGACAGCCACCCGCAGCGACGACGGCAAGGGTGCAAACGACTGAACGGAGGGCCGAGCACACAGGGTTGTGCTCCTTGCGCGACAGTATGCAGTCAGACACGAGTCGTGGGGTGAACCCCATCCCAGCACACAGCCACGGATCCCGCGCGACTCACCGCCGCACCTCAATAACTACATTCGAGGCATGCGCATACCCACACGACTCCTTCTGGCCGTGGCCCTCGCCGGCCCGATCACCAGCGGCGCGCAAGCGGCACCCGCCAGCCGCACCCGGCAGCAACTGCTGTCTCTCTTCACCGAATGGCGCACGTTCGAGGAGCCTCCGCGACGAAACGGCATTCCCGACTACACACCGGCAACCAACAACCGGCGACTCCTCGCATTGCGCGCGCTGCAGCAGAAGCTGCGCGCCATCGACACGACCGGGTGGCGCATCCCAGAGCAGGTGGACTGGCACCTCGTCCGCGCCGAGATGAACGGCATGCAGTACCACCTGACGGTACTCAGGCCGTTCGCGCGCGACCCCGCCTACTACGCCTCGATCCGCACAGCCCAGAGCGATACTCCCGCCGAGGAAGGGGCGGTGATTCATGGTGCCATCCGGCTCTGGCAGTATCCGATCTGGCCCAACACAGTGTTCGACACCTCGAAGGCGCTGAGCGTCGAGCAGTCACGGCGGCTCACGGCCCAGCTTCGGGCAATTCCATCCCTGCTCACGCAGGCACGGGTGAACCTCGCGGCGAGCAACACGCGCGACCTGTGGATCGGCGGTGCGCGCGCGTTTGACGAGCAGCACGAGGCGTTGAGGCGACTGAAGGAGCTTGCCGGCGCGGGCGATCCCGAGCTCACGGCTTCGATCGACGCAGCGAGCTCGGCGACCGAGTCGTTTGCGCGCTGGGTCCGAACCGAAGCGACGAAGAAGACCGGTCCGTCGGGAATCGGGAAGGAGCAGTATACGTGGTTCCTCCGGAACGTCCTTCTCGTTCCCCTGTCGTGGGAGGACGAGGTCACGATCACCCGGCGCGAGCTGGCTCGTTCACACGCCTCACTCCGCCTCGAGGAACACCGCAACCGGGCGCTGCCTCCGATGCCTGTGGCACAGTCCGCCGCGGAGTACGCAGCACTGCAGGCGCGGGCGATTCCCCGCTATCTGCAGTTTGTGCGGGACAGGGAGATGGTTAGGTGGGAGCCGTGGATGGAGCGCGCTCTGATGGAGCGGATGCAATCCTTCACGCCGCCTGCCAGCGCCAACTTCTTCGCCCAGGGATCACTGCGCGACCCGATCCCGCTGTGGACGCATCTATGGCATTGGTGGGACAACGCACGTTTCCGTGAAGACCCGCACCCGAGCCCGATCCGGCGCACACCGCTCCTCTACAATGTCTGGATGAGCCGCTCCGAGGGGATGGTGACGGCGATGGAGGAGTGGATGATGCATGCTGGCCTCTACGACGATTCGCCGCGGTCGCGCGAGATCGTGTGGATCATGCTCATGACCCGCGCAGCGCGCGGGTTGGGGAACCTGCACGCCCACTCCAACACGCTGACCATGGAACAGGCCGGTGATCTCCACGTGAACTGGACAGCACGTGGCTGGATGAGGCGCGATCCGCTGCTCGGCTTCGAGCAGCATCTCTATCTGAGGCAGCCGGGCTACGGTGCGACCTACGTGACCGGCGGCCGACTGATGGAGGAAACGATGGCGGAGCGCGCGCGACAGCTTGGTGAGGGGTTCACCATGCGACGCTTCTTCGATGAGGTGAACGCCGTGGGGATGATTCCCGTCTCGCTGATCCATTGGGAGCTGACCGGCGATGACCGAATGGTACGCGAGCTGCGCCCGGGTTCCGGTTCATTGCCGCTGCGGTAGCCGCGCGGCTCGCACATTGAGGGCGCGAGGGCCGAACCGTAAGTTCGGTTCCTTGATCCGCCCAGCTTCCCGCTTCCAGCTCCCAGCATCATGCGCCGCTTTCTGCTCCTCGCTGCCGTCGCCGCTGCTGCCGTCCCCGCGGCGCCACTCGGTTCGCAGACGCCGTTCGACAACCTCAGGTTCCGTTCGATCGGTCCCGCGGCGCTGGGCGGCCGCATCTCCGACGTCGAGGGGGTTCCGGGCGACCCGCTTACGCTCTACGTGGCGGCAGCCAGCGGGGGAATCTGGAAATCGACCAACAAGGGGACAACGTGGACGCCGATATTCGACGACCAGGCAGTCTCGACGTTTGGTGACATAGCGATCTTCGAAGGCAACGCCGACATCCTCTACGTCGGCACGGGCGAACAGAACAACCGCCAGAGCACGTCCTGGGGGAACGGCGTCTACAAGTCTACAGACGGCGGGAAGACGTGGTCGCATCTGGGCCTCGGGCAGACCCGGCACACAGGGCGTATCGTCATCCACCCCTCGAATCCGGACATCGTCTACGTCGCATCTCCGGGGAATCTCTGGGCAGCAGGGCCTGATCGCGGAGTCTACAAGACTACAGATGGCGGTCGCACGTGGAACAAGGTGCTCTACGTCGACACGCTGACGGGTGCGACCGACATCGTGATCAATCGCAGCGACCCCAACACTCTGGTTGCGGCCACCTACCAGCGGCTGCGAACGCCGTGGGGGTTCAATGGCGGCGGCCCGGGCAGTGCGATCCACAAGTCGACCGATGGGGGCGTCTCCTGGCGAAGGATCACGGCCGGAATCCCGTCAGGCGACAAGGGTCGCATCGGTCTGGCCATCGCCAGATCCAATCCCCGCGTGCTCGTTGCCACGATCGAACATCAGACCGAGGGCGGTACCTACAGGTCCGAAGACGGCGGCGAGAGCTGGACACGCGTCAACCGGCTCAATCCGCGGCCGATGTACTATTCGAAGCCAGCCATCGACCCGACCAACCCTGACGTGATCTGGATACCGGGAGTATCCGTGTACCGCAGCGTCGACGGCGGCCGGAACTTCCGGACGCTGCCGACGGGGCCGACGTACGATGTCGGGCTCAAGGGGGATCATCACTCATTCTGGATCAACCCGCGGGAGCCGCGTCACGCGTACCTGGGAGGAGACGGCGGACTCCATGAGACGTGGGATGCAGGGGAGACCTGGGTCCGGATGAACAACATCCCGATCGGCCAGTTTTATGCCATTGATGCCGACAACCGCGATCCATACTGGGTCTACGGGGGAATGCAGGACAACCACTCGTGGATGGGTCCGAGCCAGACGCGTCACTGGCTGGGCATCGTGAACGAGGACTGGCGGCAGATCGGCTTTGGTGACGGGATGTATCAACGCGCCGATCCCTTCAATCCGCGCCGGATCTACACCGCCAGCCAGAACCTGGGGATGCAGCGCTTCGACGTCGAGACCGGGGACCGTCAGGGCCTGAGGCCGCTGCCGCCGGCGGGCGACTCGGCATACCGCTTCGACTGGATGGCTCCGATCGTGCCGTCGCGGCACACTCCCGGCACAGTGTATGCAGGTGGCAATCGTCTGTTTACAACCAGGGATTACGGCAACTCGTGGACGAGGTCGCGTGACCTGACCCGGCAGGTCAACCGTGATACCCTTCCCATAATGGGTGTCCTTGGCAGCAACATCACCCTCTCCCGCTACGACGGCGAATCCGCGTTTTCAGAGCTGACGACACTGTCCGAATCACCGCTCGATCCGATGATCCTGTGGATAGGGACAGACGATGGTCTGGTCCACGTGTCGCGCGACGCCGGGGCCACGTTCACCGAGGTTGGAGTGAACGTCCCGGGTGTGCCTGCGCGCACCCTGGTCACCAGAGTCGCGGCATCGCGCGCGGGGCGGGGAGTGGCGTGGGTGGCGTTCGACGGGCATCGATCCGGCGACTTGCGACCCTGGCTGTTCAGAACCACGGACTACGGCCGGACCTGGACGCGGATGACCAGCGGCCTGCCGGCCGACATGCCCGTGCGAACAGTCACCGAGCATCCAGGCAACGTGGGTGTTGTCTTCGCGGGCATGGAGTTCGCGCTGTATTACTCGACCGATACCGCGCGCACCTGGACGCGGATGACCTCGGGTCTCCCCACAACGCGGTACGACGACATCGTCGTCCACCAACGGACGGGTGATATCATCGCCGGAACCCACGGACGATCGATCTGGATCCTCGACGATGCAACTCCGATCGTGGACTGGTCACCGGCATTGGCGGCAAGGAGGTCACACCTCTTCCCGGTGCGAACGGCGACCCTGTTCCAGTTCTGGCAGGACTTCTCCTACAGAGCGCATGCAGCCTACGCCGGTGACAACCCAATGGACGGCGCGCTCATTTCCTATCACCTGAACGCGCCTGCGGCAAAGGTTCAATTGCTCATCAGCGGACCGGACGGTCGGGTTATCCGAACGCTCGATGGGCCGGCAACACCGGGGCAGGTTCATCGCGTCAACTGGGATCTGCGCCACCGCGCTCCACCCGGCGGCGGAGGTTTTGGCGGCGGCGGCGGCGGTGGCGGCGAAGGTGGCGAGGGCGGGCCCCAGGCATCACTGCCGATACTGCCCCGGCCGATTGGCGAACGCGGGCCGTTCGTGGCACCGGGTTCTTTTGCCGTCACGCTCGACGTCGATGGTCAACGCTCCTCGCAGCGGTTCGTCGTGCGGGCAGATCCACTGCTGCCGGTAACAGTTGCTCAGCACCAGCAGCGCGAAACATTTCTCGTCAACGTGCTGACCGCGCAGGACTCGATCGCCAGCATGGGAACGCGGATGACGCAACTGCGTCCGGCAATCACGGCACTACGAGAGCGCAGCGGCGAGGGGTCAGCGGCCCGCAGTTCGGCTGATACCGCTGCCAACCGGCTCACCGCGCTCGAACGGACCCTCCGTGCCGGTCCCGGTGCGGTGCGCGGCCGGGCTTACGGGCTGGCCGGCGAATACAACGGTACCGGCGCGCTGCAGGGAACGCTCTACCCGCCAACGAGGACACATCGTGACGCGTTCGCAGCCATACTCGCCGATCTGAGACGGATCAGCATCGAACTGGCCGAGCTCGAAGCACGGATCCGGACCGTCCAGTAGAAGGTGGACGGCAATCGATGACGGCGCCGCAGACCCAGCTCACCAAGAGCCAGTTCGCGGCCGGACTGCAGTGTCACAAGCTGCTCTGGTGGCGTGTTCACGAGCCGTTGGCAAAAGAGCTGCAGCCGGACATTGTGCTCGAAGACCGCTTTGATCAGGCGCGCCAGGTCGGCGAGCTTGCGCGGTCGCTCTTTCCGGGTGGCGAGCTGATCGAACAGGGCGGCGACAGGTCGACGCGCATCGCCGGTACCAGGGCGATCATCGGCCGGCACCCCGGGCCGGTGTTCGAGGCTGCGTTCGGAACTGACAAGGTATTCGTTGCAGTGGACGCACTCGTCCCGCTCGAAGAAGGATACCTGCTCGTGGAAGTGAAATCGGCGTCAGGGCTCAAGGATGAGCACATACCGGATGCCGCCGTTCAGACGTGGGCGGCGCTCGCCAGCGGCATCGACGTCCGGCGGGTCGAGATCGTCCACCTCAACAAGGAGTTCAGGCATCCGGACACTGGTCCGCTCTTTTCCAGAACGGACGTGACCGCGCCGGTGATGGCGTTTCTTTCCAGCATCCCGGAGCTGCTCGAGGGCCAGCTCGAGGCGGTTGCCGGCCCATCGCCGGCGCGCGAGATCGGTGAACACTGCGACACACCGCGGGAGTGCCCGTTCAAGGGCCGCTGCTGGCCGGATGACAGGGATCATATAGCGAATCTGCACAACTGCGGGACAAAGAAGGCGGCAGCCTGGATGAGATCCGGCATTACGAGGATCAGTCAGCTGACTACACCGCCGAAGCGGGGATCACCGGCTGAGAGGCAAATGAGGGCGCTAACCAGCGGCCGCATGATCGTCGAACCGGGACTGCGCGCGGCTCTCGGGCAATTCGACGTCGAGCCACTCGGCTTTCTCGATTTCGAAACGGTGAACCGGGCAATCCCCGTGTGGGAGGGGATGGGACCCTGGCGTCAGGCAGCCGCCCAGTTCAGCTACCACGAGACCGGTTCCGGTGGAGCATTACGTCACGAGGAGTTTCTGGCCGAGGGGGCCCTGGACGCTCGACCGGAGGTGGCGAGGCGGCTGATCGAAGTCACTCGCTCCGCGAAACGCGTGGTGATGTACTCGGCATTCGAGAAGACCCAGATCAACGCCCTTGCGGTGGCGGTTCCGGAGCAATCGACCGAGTTGCTGGAGCTGAGGGACAAGCTGATCGATCTGCTGCCGGTGGTGAAGGACAACGTCTATCACCCCGATTTCAACGGCAGCTTCAGCATCAAGGCCGTACTGGGTCCGATGGTTCCGGGTCTCGACTACAGCGATCTCATTATCGTGGACGGGCTGGTGGCGAGCGTCCAGATCGCGCGGCTGCTGTTCGTGAGCGGCCGCATCCGGCCGGAGGAACGGCCGCGGGTGCGTGAGGATCTGCTGCGCTACTGCGAGCGGGATACGTTCGCGACGGTCCGACTGCTCGCTCGACTGCGGGAGCTGGCGGACAGCTGATCAACAGCGCGATGCCGGTCGGCGTCCGCGCGCCTTTTCGTCGGTGAGGTTGTAGATGACGAGGTCGGCGGCATAACGGGAAAACTCGCGGATGGACATGAACTTGTCCCCGGCAGCGCATCGGTTGGTGATTCGCACGGCACCTGGTGCCTTGACCGTCGAATCGGTGGAAGTGAACTGGACCGCCAGGTCACTGACGGTGCGGCAGCTCATGTCGGTACCGGTGCCGGCCATGATGTCGCACATCGCGTTCCGCATCCGGGGGCGCAACGTCATCTGTACCGGTAGCCCGGCGGCGGGAGAAACCTTCAGGCCGGCCTCGCGCAGAAACTGGGGAATCAGAACCTCGAGGTCCGTGGCCGGCCCATAGCGGCGGTCCTGGCCATAAGTTGACGCGCTCTGGCCTCCCCAGTCCCAGATGATCTGACAGGTTATCGAACGGCAGGGGCCGGTGCCGGCGACCGCCGCCGAATCCTGAGCAGCGGCACCAACTACCGGAAACAGGAAGGCCAGAACAGACAATCGGGCAAGGATTCGCATCGTCCACGTCTCCAGTTGAGCACGCCGGGAATGGTGCGGCGGCGATAGTCCGTTGATTCTATCAGGGTCGCGGGAGGAGCGCGATGGCGCGAAGGGGTCCTCCGGAGCCGCCCTCGATCTTCATGGGCAGTGCAATGACGGTTGCCCCCTTGAGGGGGAGCGTACCGAGGTTGGCGAGGTTCTCGAGCCCGGGGACATTGGCTTCGGCTGCGATCCGGTGGACGAGAAAGTCCTTCGATTGGCCATGGTCAATCGACGCGACGTCGGCCCCGAGAGCAGCGACCCTGCGATCGTTGACGAGCAGCCGCGCTGCCGCCGCGCCATAGGATGGGAATCGCAGTCCAGATGCATCACCTGGTTTGTCATCGCCGAAGTAGGCCTTGCGGTCGGGCCAGCGCATTCCCCAACCGGTGCGGAGGAGAACGATCGCTGAGCGGGGGATGCGGCCGTTGCGACCTTCCCACGCCGTCACGTCTTCGACCGACAACTGATAGTCCGGGTTGCGCGCCGCCTGGGACGAGACGTCGATGACAACCGCCGGTCCCATGAGCTGATCGAGCGGAATCCTGTCGGTTGTGAGTCCATTGCGGGCGAAGTGGATCGGGGCATCGAGGTGCGTACCGCCGTGTTCGGGCGCCTGGTAGGCGTACGCGGAGTAGAACCAGCCACCCTCGGCCTGCCCGAACGAGAGTTGCTCGAGGCGAAAGCCGGTGGGGGCGGTTGGCCAGTAGAGCGTCCTGGCGCCAAACGGGTGAGTGAGGTCTACAACCCGAAAGCGGGAAAGGTCGAGCGCCTGGCCGCGCGCGGTCGCGGCGACGACACTGAGGAAAAGCGCTGCGCGCGCGAGCCCACGCATCTAGACCGCGTCACTGAGGCTGGTGAATGAAAAATCGCGCGTCCTGATCGCCGGAACGATGATCGCCTGTCCGGTGTTTCCGCTTTCGCTGGCGCTGACGCGGACCGGTCGCGACATCGCTTCGAGGTTGTTGAGCATGAAGATGGGCGATTCGTTGAAGCGAAAGTTCTTGATCGCCCTGGTAACCCGTCCCCGTTCGATGAGGAACGTGCCGTCGCGCGTCAGCCCGGTGTAGAGGATTGTGCGCGGGTCGACGGCCCTGATGTACCAGAAGCGGGTGACGAGGATACCGCGTTCGGTTCCGGCGATCAGGTCGTCGAGTGATGCGTCGCCGCCACTCATGCGGAGTCCGCCGCCGCCACCACCACCGAAACCTCCTCCCCCTCCCCCCGCGTTAGGCACCTTACCCTGCCTCTGCGCCCAGTAGCGATCATACGAGAGGTTCCTGACCACGCCGTTTTCGATCCAGACGGTCCGGCCGAGGGGGAGTCCATCGCCGGCAAAGGGGTTGGTGCCGACGTCCTGGTCGAGAGGGTCGGAGAGAAGTGTCACTCGTTCGTCCATGACCTTCATCCCGATCTTGTTGCCGCCCCCCGGTTTCGTGAAGAACGACCGTCCCTCGTCGGCAGCCCGGGCGCTCATGGCACCGGCGAGGATCTGGACGAGGTTGCCGACGGCGGTGGGCTCGAGGACGACGGTGTAGCGGCCCGGCTCGATCGCGACCGCATCGCGCGAAGCCTGCGCCTTGCGGATCGCGGTCGCTCCGTGAGCCGCCGCATCAATGCGATTCCAGTCCCAGTGGGCGGAGCCGCCCCAGCCGGACCCCTGCCCGTCCTGAGTCCTGACAGTGGTGGTCAGGACCGCTTCGGTCGTGCGTCCGTAGGCAAAAAGACCCTTGCTGTTGGCAATTGCGAGCGCCGTCCCGCGGGATTCGATGTATCCGGTCGAGACGAGGCCTGCAGCGCGTGCCGGCTCGATGATCTTCCTGATCGCGTCGGCCCGGGCACCGGGGTCGAGCTGGGCGGTAGCGGGGCTCCAGCCGATCGTCTCCTGATACTGCTGCGGGTCGAGCTCCGGCATCGACTCCGGGTCTTCGGGTGACAAACGCGCCAATGCCTCGCTGTTGGCGACGGCGCGCTGAAGCGAGGCGTCATCGAGCCTGTTGGTTGTTGCTGTTGCGCTTCGTCTGCCGACGAAGCTGAGCACGGTTACGACAGTATCGGTATTGTCGCCGGCCGTTGACATCTGGTTGACGGCGAACCTCGAATTGGCACGGGCGCCGCTGCGGATGGTGACCCGTGTGCTGTCAGCCTTCGCAAAACCGAGGACACGGGTCGCAATCGCCCTCGCTTCGTCGCGCGACAGGATCGGCGCGCTCTGCACATAAAGAGATCTCGGAGCGCTCACGCGGTCCTCCCGGTATTGATAACGTTGATCTGGCGGTGCCGTGTGGGGACACAGCCGTGGGAAACGGCATTCGACTGCGAAGGCTGGCCCTTGGCGTCTCCAAAGGCGCCGCACAGCTCATAACTGGCCGGCCCACCCACCATGTCCAGCGCCGCCCAGAACTCGGGTGTCCGGATCTGGTAGGCGACATCGCGCAGCATCCCCACCACCTTGCCACCGCGAACCTCATAAAACAGCTGCCCCCCGAACTGGGCGTTGTACCGCTGCTGATCGATCGAAAACGAGCCATCGCCGACGATCGCGATGCCGCGATCGGTGGCGGCGATGATGTCCTCGAAGCTTCGTTCACCGTCCCCGGGAAGAAGCGACACGTTAGGCATCCGCTCGAACTGGACGTCCGCCCACGACTGGGCGTACGAACATCCCTGGCTCCGCACCGGCTTGCCCTGCTGACGGTACCACCAGTCGAGAAACGGCGCCTGCATTCTTGTTATAGCCTGGTAGTTAACAAGGACTCCCTTGTCGACGATCGTGAAGTCCTCGGGCATCTGGCCCTCGTCGTCCCAGCCGCAAGCCGAAAGCGAGCCTTCCTGAGAACGGTCGCCGCGCACATTCATCAACCCGGACCCGAACTTCAGCTTGCCAAGTGTGCTCTCCGGTGGCGCAGCAAACGACGTCCCGGCATAGTTGGCCTCAAAGCCGAGCGCGCGGTCGAGCTCGGTCGGGTGAGCCACCGATTCGTGGATCGTGAGCCAGAGATGTGTCGGATGGAGAACGAGGTCGTAGCGCCCCACCTCAACCGGCCTCGCCGACAGCTTCTCCACAGCCTGTTCAGCCCACCTCGGCGCATTGGTCACCAGATCGGCGCCCGTCACATGTTCGTAGCCCAGGCCCTTCGGCTGCACATCTGTAGACTCGCGTGTCTGGAAGTCGCTCATATCCGACGAAACGGCCGTGATATTGACCGACGGCTGGGCGCGGTAAATCGTCTGAACGGTGTACGTACCGTCCGTGTTGGCGTAATTCTTCTCCTCGCGCAGAAAGAACATGCTCGAAGTGCAAAAGCGCGATCCGCGTACCCTTAAGGCAGCTTCGTTGGCGCCAAGGAGAAGAGCGACCTTTTCCTCGATCGCAATGTCGAACGGGTCCACCTTGATAGGAGACTTCCAGACGCCGTTGGGTACAGCCGAGCCTCCCTGGGCGAGCACAACCGGGCGCAGCTGTGTCGCGCGCCCCGCCTCGGCCTGACGCGCAGCCTGACGCGCGACGCGAACGAGCTCCTCGGGCGTGATCGTGCTGCTGGCAGCGAAACCCCACGCGCCGTTGACCAGCACACGGATCCCGAACCCGAACGTCTCGTTGTCGACCACATTCTGGACTCGTCGCTCGCGGGTGCTGATGTTCTGCGTGCGGTTGCGCGAAATCCGGACGTCGGCGTAGGACGCACCCGCCGAGCGAGCGGCGTCGAGGCCGCGCATCAGGAGCTCCCGGAAGGCGGGGTCCTGCATCGGGATCGCATCAGGACCCGCCATCGGCAGGCCTTTCGAACTGCGCGGTGTCAGGCCGATGGCCGCGGCGGCGGCCGATGCAGTTGTGAGGAAGGAACGTCGCGAAAGTGGCAAGATCTCGCTCCTGAAAGCAGGTTGGTTTTGGGGCAGCGCGGGGTGCATTCCGCTGCGCCACAGGCAAAAAAGGATGGCGCGCGGACAGCACCCGCGCGAACGCCAGAAGGTACGCAGCGATTCGCGCGTTCGCTGGGGGGGCGGGGGGGATGGAGAGGATGGTCAGGAGGGCGAGGATGGGTCAGGAGGGCGAGGAACGCGAGGATGGTCAGGATGGTCAGGATGGTCAGGATGGTCAGGATGGCGAGGATGGACAGGAGGCGAGGATGGTCATGAAGACGAGGATGGTGAGGAGGACGAGGATGGAGACCGGAGCAGACGGTATCAGGAGAGGCTTTGTGGCAAAAAGTACTTGACAAACGCAGACAGCTGCGCGATTGTCCAGGCGCAGTCCAGCGTAGCTGCGCATCGTTTGAAACCCGAACCAAAAACTGATCCTCCGGTTGCAGTGACCAATCCCTCGGCGGAGTTTCTCGATCTCCAGGCGGCCCTCGCCGGGGAATATTCTCTTCAGTGCGAACTCGGCCGCGGAGGAATGGGCGTCGTTTACCTCGCGCGCGATGTTCAGCTCGATCGCGACGTGGCGATCAAGGTCCTGCCGGCCCATCTTGCCCGGATGCCGGAGGCACGTGAGCGGTTCAAGCGTGAGGCGCGCACGGCGGCTGGACTCTCGCATCCGCACATCGTTCCGATCCACCGCGTGAGCGAGGTGGGCGGATTCGTCTTTCTCGTGATGAGTTACGTGGCTGGGGAGACTCTCGGGGAGCGCCTTCGGACTAACGGCCCTCTGCCACCAGACGAAGCGGCTCGGGTAATGCGCGAGGTTGCGTGGGCCCTCGCGTATGCACATGGCAGAGGAATCGTCCATCGTGACGTCAAGCCCGACAACATTCTGCTGGAGGCCGGCACCGGCCGGGCACTTGTGACCGACTTCGGCATCGCCCAGGGGGGCGCAGCCGATGATCGGGGTACCGATTTGGGCAGGGTGATGGGCACGGCGAACTTCATGAGTCCGGAACAGGCGGCCGGTGAGCCCGTGGACGCACGAAGCGATATCTACGCGCTGGGAGTGGCGGGCTATCTCGCGGTAAGCGGCCGGCTGCCATTCGAGTCGTACACGCTGACGGCGCCGCTGCAGCCTCAGGCCATTGAAGCTGCGGCGAGCGTCATGCGCGTGGCGCCGGGGCTGCCTAACGCGCTCAGTGCGGCCATCGATCGCTGCCTCGCGCCTGATCCGGACGACAGGTTCGCGGACTGCGAGGAGCTTGCGGCGGCCCTCGCGCCGCCGGAAACGCGAACTGCGCTGCCGCCCACGCTCCGCGCGTGGCTTGGGGCACGGAATCCACTCCTGATTCCCTATATGGCGTGGTCAGGCGTGTTCGGGACGCTGACTTCCGTGAACCTCGCGGTTTGGCTGGCCGGACTGCGGCCGGATGGTCCGGCGGACATAGTGCTTCTTGCAGCGATTACGGCAGCGCCGCTACTGCCGGTCTTTGGCTTTCATCTCAACCAGGCCCATCGCCTGTTCAAGGCCGGGCACTCGCTCGCCGACCTGCGGGCGGCTCTCGAGGTCGGCCGGCGCGAGCAGGCCGAGACCGAGGCGGCAGTCCGGGAAGACCGGGAGCCTCTCAGTCATCGGCTGCTTCGTGTCGCGACCGTCCTTTCGGCGACGTGGCTCGGAGTCACGTTCGGGTTGATTCTCGCTGAAGTGATTCACGAGAATCAGGGGCCGATGTGGCTGTTCCTGTCTCCCGTGGGAACGACGCTGCTCACAGGTGCGATCAGCAACGCCCTCGGCGTCCAGTTCATCCCCAGGCGCTTGCGCCGGTGGTGGCAGACAGGCGTTCGCGATCGTTTGTGGAACAGCCGCGCGGGGGAGAGGTTTGCGAAGCTATTGGGCGCACCGGAGCGCTCGCGCGCAGTGGGGGGCGGCGTTTTTCGGGCTACGGAAGTGGCGCTTGGTGTCGCGGCATCGGAGTTGTTCGAGGCTCTTCCGGCTGCGTATCGAGAGCAACTGGGCGACCTGCCGGGCCTGGTAAGGTTGCTGGAGTCGCGTGCGGCTGAGGCGCGCGCGGAGGTTGAATCACTGGCGGCCCTCGCGCCGTCTGGAGATGTGGAGTCGGATATCCTCGGTGCGCGTCGCAAGGCGGCGGCAGCGCATCTTTCTGAGACTGTGGCCGCGCTCGAAGCGCTCAGGCTGGACTTGTTGCGCCTGCACGCGGGTGCCGGCGATCTTGCGCCCCTCACGACGTTGATGGACGCAGTACGGGTTGCGGGCGACGACATCAACCGGCTTGTGGAAGCGCAGCTGGAGGTGGAGGATGCCGCGCAAGGCGAGGGAACGCGAGGGCGTTGAGTGGCGAGCGCTTAGGCTCCGACCTCTCAGGGTATTTCAGGCGCCCTGGTCCAGTCAATGTCGCGCGGCACTCCTTCAAAGACCTTGACGCGTCCAACAGCGACTCGCGTCTTGTAGCTGTTGCCAAAGACTTTCACACGCAGATCGCGGCCGAGCTTGTGGTTTGCGCGAAGAATGCCCCGCGGTTTTCCGTTGATGGCAAGTCCACAACGTCCGTCGGGAAACCGCTGGAGTCGTACGCGGTGCCACTCTCCGGAAAAGAGCCCGGGCTCGGCAACTGGAATCACACGCACTGTTGCGGAGGACGCCAAGCTCATCGCGGACGTGGTGAGCGACGTCCCTTCGGTTGGGTAGCCAAATTCGCAAACGCTGTAAGGGTCGAGCGGACTGGCATTAGCGCGCCGCACGCGAGTGTAAGTGATCGTGTCCACGTCCGGAAGCAGCGCGATCGCGACCGTCTGCCATTGATTGAGTGTTATCGGTGTCGAAACATCGACGTCGATTGCAAGGCCATCGACGCCGCTGAAAGACTGCCGCGAAAGCGCTCCACTGTTGAATGAACCTTCGCCGTTGTTGTGGAATGCTGGCGTCCCGCCCCGTGCCAGTTCGACTGTCGGCTGAGGCGCACCAAACAGAATCCAGCGATCGATCCACCTTTCGGTCCACTGCTCGTCGAACGCGACAGGCGCCGAATCCGACGTTAGGCGGATCACGACTGAATCGCGGGTCGGCCCCACTGATGCGCGCACCGTAGCTGCCTGTAACGCTCCGGAGGCTACGAACAGTCCGGATAGTGAGTCGATCGTAGCGGCCGTGGTGTCGGTGACCGTCCATCTGATCCTTCCGTGATACTGGAGGGGGCGCGTCATCGAGTCCGTCATCTCCGCTCTGAGCTGCAGCGGTACGCCGACAGGAGCGCGTGGTGGCGCGTCGATGCGGAGCCGGTCAGGGACGAGGGATGCATGGCTTCTGATCCAGAACGTACCGTTGGGCACGCGCAGGAGACCGGGAGCGATGGTGATTGGTCGCAAAAGGCCGGGAGCCGAGAGCGGGAAGACGGCTGGTGCGAGGCGACCGTCGGCGCTCATCGGACATTCGCAAACGACCCAACGCGCATCGGGACTAAGGACAACCCCGGTCATCGGCGACTCAACAATCCTCTGCAAGTCTCCGGTGGACCACTGCAAAACGGAGATGGATCTGGACTGACCCGATTCGCCCATAATCACCAGCCGGTCGTCATCGAGCCAGCCGAGTACCCATGGCGACACAAACGCTGCAGGAGCGTGGCACAAGGGCTGCGAACCGGGAGCAACCGAGATGATGCAAACCTCGTCTGGGCGCTCACCCCATTTGCGACGCGCGAAGGCGATGGTTGTGCCGGAGCGATTCCAGCGTGGATTGAGGTCGCTGGCTGGTCCCGAGGTGAGTTGGCGCACGACTGTGTCATCGAGGCCCGCTAGTGCCAGGTCATAGTGACTCAGGCTGTCCCAACGAGCAGTAACGAACACGACGACTGAAGAATCAGGACTGAACGACGGCATGAGATCGTCCCCCGGTGCACTGGCGAGCCTCCGCTGCCCCTTTCCGGGTTCGTGGACGTGGAGGTCGATAATCCCGGAGTCGTCCACCGCTTGCGCTGTGACGAGAACGTTCAGTCTGGGATGCATCGTGATGTTGAAGCTGTTTGCCGAGGTCAGACTGGGCGCCTTGCCCGGCCCGCTCCATGACCGGGTCTCGATGGATTTGAGAGGAGTCCAATCGGACTCGCGCAGGTCAGCGCTGAAGTAGTGTATTTGCCCGGTGCTGTCCATCAGACTGAAGCCGAGGATGGCGTCGGGTGCCAGCAGGACCGGTGGCCGCAGAATGGCGAAGCCAACAACGGCCAGTACCGCGGTCACGCCGGCAGCTGCTACTGTCCTGCGGGCGTTGGAGACGAGCCCGAGTCTCCACGTCCATGGAGTTCCGCGACGCAGCGAGAGGAGATCTCCTTCAGGTGCCGCTGACCCGAGGAGGTCGAGTGCGAGAAGTGTGACGGATCGCCGATCACCAAGTTGGTGGCGATGGCGGACAAAACGGAGAAAGAGATCGCGCCGTGCACCTTCGTCCCGCGCTGTGCGAAGGATCTGCATCGCCCTTCGTGCCCTCGCCTCGTCGTACGGAGAGGCTGTCGCGAGGGCACGCCCGGCGTGAGCGGCCGCGTTTTCGACTGCTTTGGTCGGCGTCAGCCGGAGGAGCTCGTCAGTGATCTCGTCATGCGCGATTTGCCAGTTGTGGCCGTCCAGGAGCACAAGTCCGCGCGCCTCGAGGGATCGAAGGCGATCGACGACGTCGGGTCGGGAACTCTCCGCGGCTGTCGCAAGAGTGGTCGCATCGAGCGTGGAGCCGCCTGCAGCGATCAGGGTGAGGAGCCAGCGGTCAAAGCGGTCCATGTCTTCGAGCCGATTGCGCAGAACGTCACCAGCCCGCAGCTCCGCGCTCAGGACGTCGGGCTTGTCCGAGTGCCAGGCGCTGTCGACGCGTTGCAGAACCCCGCGCTCTTCGAGAAGCTGCAGCATTTCGAGCGCAAGGAGTGGCGAGCCCCGCGATGCCCGCCACAGCTCGCTCGCGAATTCACCAGCCCAGGGGTGAGGTGGTAGTGAAGCCAGACTGAGGAGAAGTTCCTCGATCTGGGGGACCGTAAGTGGGTCGAGTGACAGATGTCGCGTTGTTTCGCGTGCTACAAGATCGACACGGCGAGCTTCAGGACGTCCGGTAGTAACGAGGAGGAGCCGCGTGTCGCCGAGCCCCTCGATGAATGCTGCGAGGAGGGCGGCCGATTCCTCGTCACACCAGTGGAGATCGTCGACGAGGACGGCGACAGTGTTCTCGGACGAAACGGCGTTGGCAAGCTCGCGCATCGAAAGTGAACGGTCGCGAAGGGCATCCTGCGGACTCGTTTGTCTTCCGGCAACGTCGAAGTAGGTAGAGAGGGTGGGGTTGAGCCCGACGAGAGTGGAGGCGGCCGCCGAGGAGATATGGTGCTTGCCGGGGAGTGCAGCGAGGCCGGCCGCGAGGTCCCCCGCGAGCGCGTAGGCCACGGAGCGTGTTCCGTGACTGCCGCTGATCGTGACGAGCTTTCCGCGCATGCCGCGGACGCGAGCGGCGAAATCACGGAGGAGGCGACTTTTGCCGATGCCGGCGCGGGCGGTGACGTGCAGTCGGGTGACTTTTCCCGTTTTGGCCGATTCCCACGCGGCGAGCAGAGTCGCGAAGGCGGATTCGCGCCCGACCAGGGTGCCGGTGATGGGGGCTGGCGACTGGGTGGTTGGCAGGTCCCGGCGCGGATCCAGAGAGTGAGTGCGGAGTGAGCGAATGGTGGCGAGTGTAGCGGGTTCAGGTTCGAAGTCCTCGGACTCGGCCAGTTGCTGCAGGGCCTCAGCCTCGGCGCGGGCACTGAGGAGGTCGCCGGCGGAGGTGTAGACTTCGATCAAGAGTCGCCACGCGCTCTCGGAATAGATGTCCTGATCGCGGAGTTTCCGGGCGAGATCTGTTGCGTCACGTGCGCGGCCGCGGGCCAGGCGTTCGCGGATCAGAGCTTCGGCGGAGTGTCGAAAGATTTCGAGGAGCCGGCGGCGCTCGAGTGCGGCCCAATCCTCGAAGCCGCTTCCGCCCGGCGTGGCGAAATCGGGGACGAAAGGGCCGGTGTAGATGGAGACGACGGTTTCGTGGTCGCCGGCAGCGGATGCTTTGAGTAATTCTGCGCGGTCTATGCTGACGCTGTCGACGAGCTGGAGGCTGTCATCGATCGCGCAAACGAGGTCATGGCCGGTTTTGCGGCGCAGGTACCAGACGGTTTGTCGAAGGGCGTGTTTGGCTGCGTCGGGCTCGAGGTCGGCCCAGAGGCGGGAAATGAGCGTCGAGCGCGAGGCTGTTCTATTGGGAGCTGCGGAGAGGTATATGAGGAGTGCGAGCGGTTTGCCGAGGAATAGGATGGCGGAATCCGGGTTCTCCGGCGAGTCGAGCAGGGCTGCGGTACCAAAGCATCGCAGGAGGCCGATCTGGACAGTCAACGATGTCGAAGGCAGAACGTGAACGTCGTCATCAAAGCCTGACTATCGGCTGCGTTGCGTGAGTCACCCTGGAAGATGAAGGCCGACAAGGCTCGTGAGTTGTGGCGCCAGCGACGCCGAAGGCGATAGGAGACCGCCTCAATCGTGCGAGATTCTCGTCGCACTTTCAAGAGACTGGATTGAGTGGACATCTTGAGGTCGCTCACGGCAGGGTGGCTGCTTCACGCCATCGCACCACCGACGATTGCACCCACCAGCAGGGGGCCGATGTGAATCAGAGACAGGGCCATCCCGCCGATGCCAGCTACCGCGCCGATCAGTGGCAAGCCAGACATGGAGGTTGCCAGTGCGAAGAGCAACCCCCCGAAGAGGATCGCCGGAAGAAACACGGCCGCGATTGCTCCTCCCACCGAGCCGGCGCGCTTTCCCCCGACGAAGCCGGCGACCGCTGGCCCAACTACAGGGAGCCAGAAGAGGAACACGGACAGCATGATCATCCATGTGATCCCGGCTGAGATGCTGCCTGCGGGCTTTACAAGAACGCCGTTCACGATCTGGTGATTTGACACTCACGCCTCCGTGGATTCGATGGTTCCCCTCAGTTCCAACTGCTTGATACCATTGAGCCGGCGCTGGGCCGAGCGAGCGCCCCACAGGGTCGTGTGAACGAGGATCCCCGCCAGTATGAGGAAGCCAATGATCCCGCCGATAGCGGCGGCAACACGAACGCCATCACCGCGCGGCAGGCTCCGCACGACGTCAGGCCACAGCGCGGCGGTGAGTAGCACTGTAATGGCGAGCACGAACAGGGCTGCCTGGAGCCCCACCTCGCGCGTTCGGGCGACGCGACCGCCGGTATAGCCAGCTACGGCAGTGCCGATCAGGGGAAGCCACGACAGCAGGATAGAAACACCAATGATCGTCCCCATGGCTCCAAGGAGCCGGGGGTAGGAAATCGGTTGAGCCGGAGCCTCGGCAGGCGTCGTCGTCGGTGTCATGCGGGGCCTGGTTATCGTGCTTGCGGTACATCGGTTCGAACACGATGAGAAAGGCACGTCAGAACGCCGTCAGCCCGGTCTAGCGAGGCAGGCACGGCCGGACGCGGATTCTAATGACGCCCCTGAGACAGGAATCGTGAATACTCCGCGGCAAACTCACCTCAGAGAGGGAACATGCAGAGCATCACACGAGCGCGTCGCGGTTCAGTAGGCTGGGTGATCGCGATCGTCGTCTTAGTACTTGGTGCCGCGATCGGATACGCGGGAACGCATCACGTTGTCCAGACACGCGTCGGAATCCGCGTCTATCCGAAATCCAGCTTCACGCTCGCCGATTCGTACGTGAACGTCGAAAACATGCGTTTCATTGAACTCAGGTCGCACATGCCGCTTGTGGCAGCGATGACGGCGTCGGGCGATCTGGCCCTGCTGCCGGGTGGGGAGACCATGGTCAAACTCGCAGCAATGGGCCAGACGGTGAACGCCGCGATCTCTTCCTTTGCAACGGAGACTGAACTGGGCCAGTCTCTGACTCGACTGGGGGCATCGACGATGGGCGCGGCAGACGCCGCGGTGAGCGCGGCCTCTCGTTTGGATGCGCAATACGATATCAGTGGCAAGGCGGCGACAGCGGCAAGCAAGGCCGCAGATGCTGGATCCAAGGCGGCCGACAAGCTGGCAGGCTGGCTTAACAAACGTTAGGCGGGCCGAACTTATGCTGCGTCAGACATCGAACTTGTGGCTGACGCAGCTTTCGCCAAGGTGTAGCCCCGGACCGCGCCAGCGCCGGGAGAGCCGGACCTAACGCTCGACAGATGGGAGCAGCTCACCTGTTGGCCGAAGCCGCCAGATATCGAAGCTCCCGGCCTGATTCGACGCAAAGTAAATGAACCCGTCCGTTCCCCAGTGTGGCTGGACGTTCATGCCGTTTCCGTCGGTTAATTGAATCACCCCAGTTCCGTCAGGAGTAACGGAAAAGAGCTGATAGACGTACGAGACACCTCGCAACGGCCGGTCTCCCAGCAGTTGATTGGACGTGAGAGAGGATTTTCTTGCACTCCGATTCGACGAGAAGACCAGGCCATGCCCCTGCGGCGACCAGGTTGGTTCGAAGTTGTCGTTGTCACCCGTGGTAACCTGAACAACCTCGGCTCCCGTCTCCAAATCCATCGTGAATACGTGCGCTCGACGGCCGGCAGCCCTGACGAAGGCAATCCTCTTCCCATCAGGGCTCCACGTCGGATCACTGCCCTCTCCCATCATGGTGAAGTTGGACCCATCGACACCAGCCATCGCAATGTTCCAGACATTGCGAATGCGCGTCGTGAACACGACACGTCTGCCGTCGGGCGAGCTATCAGGATCAGACACTACCGGGGCCATCTCGCCGCTGACGATGATCGCGACTGCAGCATTCGGACTATTCGAGATGCTTCGAACGAGACTCCAGTTCCTGATGAACTCGACGTATACACGAAGTACTTGCCGGCCCTGTCCCACGCCACCTCCTGGGCTCTGCTCGACGTGGATGTAAAGACCGTGCGGCGGGCGCCGGATGTCGGATCTATGCCAACCACACCGGCAGTCCGCGCATAGCGAGTGTCGAACAACAGAACGCGACCGTCGGGACTGATTGACGGGCCGAATTCGCCCTCCAAGTCGGAAGTCACCCTGGACAGGCCCTGACCAGATCCACCGAGGATTTCGAGACGGTATTGGCGGGTCGCGCAGGCGGCCAGAAGGAGCGAGAGTGTAGCAGCGGTGATTCCGAGCCTGATCATGTCGATTGGGTTCGAGCGCCCAGGAGTAGGGTACGAGCCCCGACGCTACGTTTGAGCGTCTCATGAGCGTCTTAAGCCCTCCCTGGGAAGAGGAAAGCCCGCACGGACACCCCTATTGCCCCTGCTGACGGAGCCGAGACGGTCGCATCGCAGAGTTGCCGTCCCTCAGACGCCGATAAGCATCCATGAAGTCCCTAACCCGGTCTGGAACGCGACTGTCTCTCGGCGTGGCCGTCGCGGCTACAGTTGCTTGCGACGCTGGCCAGGGGGCCCCGGCGGTTGCCAGCGTTGAAGTCAATCCGTCCGCGGCGACACTCCTGATCGGCGCAACTCAGAACTTCGTCGTATCCATCCGGGATGCCAACGGAAACGCACTCTCCGGTCGTCAAGTGAGCTGGTCGACCTCGGCCGCCGCTATCGCAACGGTGACACCAGTCGGAGCGGTCACCGGAATGGCGTGATTACTCCGGTGAACACGATCACCGGGCTTCCAACCGGCACTGGTACGTCATTCGAGCCACAAGTAGGGCAGGACGCTGACGACGGACGTCTGATCGGCGCCTCACTCCGCAACAAACCGTGAGCGGCATAATGCGCACGCCACAGAGATCGCTACAGGCCGGATGCATCAAAGCTGTCATTCGCAGTCGGTCGATGCCCTGAGAACATCATGACTCCACTGTGCGCACTCAAGGCCACCAAGGTTCGCCTTTGCCTGCCACCGTCGAGCTGTAGGTGGAGGCTGAGCTACACCGATACAGGCAAGCAGGGCGGCAACGCTTAACGGAGCCACCTACCTCGGCAAAGCATCCATGATCGGATCGATCGAGGTTGGGAAGCAGGCAGACCTGCTGGTAGTGACAGGGAATCCGGCAGAGCGAATAAGTGAAGTAAGGAGACAGCGGCTTCCTGTTAACTGCCTGCCGATGCTTGACATATGATCATAAGCGGGTTATAATATCTCGGGTGAACAAGGCCACCCGGAGATACCTTGCAGCGATCGGCCGAGTCGGCGGCACCAGGAGCCGTCGACGACTCGAGCCTTCAGCAGCACGCGACATGGTTAGAGTCAGGGAGGCCCGACGCGCCTTCAAAAGCTTCCATTCACGCTGCTTCTGGTCGTATCGGAGCGACTTCGTGATCAAGCTCGCCGACGTACCCTGGGTGGCCGAACAACTGAAAAAGCACGGTGGCCGAGACGCCTGGCTCGCGGCAGACAGGTTATGCCGCTGACCGGGTTTCAGCGCGCGGTCCTCGGTGTCATCGGAGCGAGTCGAACGCCGGACAACTACCTCGCTGGTGGCGCGGCGATCCATTTCGAACCCAATTCGATTCGCTACAGCGGAGACCTCGATTCTTTTCAGGACTCTGTGGACCGCGTCGCGACTGCATACGCTGATGACGAGATTCTGTTGACACGAGCCGGCTTCGAGCTCGTAGTCGAAATCAGCCAGCCCGGCTTCGTCAGGGCGATAGTGAGTCGAGATTCGCAGGCCACGAGAATAGACTGGGCGCGCGATTCAGCATGGCGTTTCATGCCCCCCCGCAAGGATTCCCTCGGGGGGTACCTCCTTCACGAGATCGACCTCGCAGTCAACAAGACTCTGGCGCTCGCGGGGCGCGACGAGGCACGTGACTTCGTCGACATGATTTACCTGCACGCGAACGTCCTTCCCCTCGCCGGGCTCGTGTGGGCTGCGACGGGCAAGGATCCGGGATTCACGCCACTCTCGTTGCTGGAACTCCTGAAAAGACGCGGCCGCCCGCGACCAGAGGAGATCGCGCGCCTTGATCTCTCGCGCCCCTTCGACATCACTGAAGCCAAGACACGATGGCTCGGCGCGCTCGACGATGTCGACAGTTTTGTCCGAAGCCGACCCGCCGCGGAGGCGGGATGCCTCTACTTCTCGCAGAGCAGACAGGCCTTCGTCCTTCCCGGATCGGACGATCCACGCGGTGACATCATCCCGCACTATGTAAGACCGGGCGGGGTCCTGCTTCAGCCGGCTGATCAATCAGTCCTTGCGGACTGGCTTACCAAACCCGCAAGTGCCGGAACCCGGGACGTATGATGCCGCTGCTCCGCGGTATGATGCCGCTGCTCCGCGCGCTGCCATGATGAGGGCAGCCAGTCGTCGGATCGAGTACGTGGGAAGCTTCGCACCGCTTCAGATGATCCGGGACCGCGCCGATTGGCAGGCCGCAAGACGAGGGCTACCACGAGTGTACAGGTCGCGCCGCTCCCGGTAGGTTGAACGACACTGGCGCACGTGCGCCGGTGGGAGGAGAGCCATGCGGAGCCGTCGTCGCGATGCGATACGTATTCTGCCCAATCCGGCCGCTGGGGGGGGGGGGGGGGGAGGGGTGCGCGGTCGAGCGTTTGTTGTTATCGACGATCCAAGGACACGGAGGATTGTGGCTAATGCTCTCCGCGATGGTGGAACTGCGGGTTAAGCTCGCGGGATGACGAGATGTCCCGGACGGTCTAGAGGTCCATCAGTCGACTGCTCGTTTCACCATGGCAAGAGAACCAGGTCATCAGTCAGGGGCCGTCGCCTCAGTCCGCCCGATCCAAAGTCGGGTGGGAGGTGTCGCTGCCGCGGGAGCCCACAGACTTGCTTCAGGTCGTTGGCATGTTCGCGTCTTCGCTGCGTCTTTGGTCGCTCTCAGTTGTGCCGGGACGGACCGACAAAGCGAAGAAGCGGGGCGGGAAGGAATGCGTCTGGCCGATGGGCAGATCCCTCCGATACCAATCCTGGTCGACAGCGCTTCGGACTGTGAGAGCTGCCGTATCGAAGTGCGCGTTCTTGACACGCTCGCCACGATGAGTGACTCGCTGCTCCTTAGCGGCCTTCCCGACGTGCTTCGTGACTCACGGAGTCGGACCTACTTATACGTAAGTGGAACGGGGTACTATCATCCCGTTCTCGTCTACTCGCCGGATGGAAGTCTCTCGCGGACACTAGGGCGTCGAGGGAACGGACCTGGTGAGTTTAACTCAGTGCTTTCGGGCGCCCTCGATGACGGCGACAGCTTGCACCTAGCCGTTGACAACCGGAGAGTGCTTGTATTCGACCCGAACGGGACGTTCGTTCGTGAGTCCAGATTCGTCGAGTCGGGAAGCCTATCCGGTGACCCTCGTACGGTGCACTGGATTCTGCCTCTCGCCAGAGGACGCACACTTCTCAATGTGCATTCCACGCATCCTCAGAGTTTCGGGATTCCGTTTGCGCTGGTCGATATTCGCGGTCAGACCATCGCGCGCTTTGGCGCACCGAACCTCAACCCACGGCAGCAGGGCGCCTCAGCGCGTGTGATGGCCCCCGCTACCGATAGTACGCTTTGGGTCAGCGAGATTCAGAACTATGTCCTTGAGGAAGTGACCTTGTCTGGGAACAAGGTGCGATCACTCGCCGTACTGGCGCCGTGGTTCGATCGAGCACCTTGGACGACGCCAGAAGAGGGTCGTCGAGCGGCCGCTGCCACGCCGATGATCCGCGTGGTCAGGCGCCCGGGAGAACGGCCGACGCGACTTCTGGAGAGGTACGGCCCTTCGATCCGCGATCTGCAGGTTGACGACAACGGTCTGCTATGGGTTCTCTGGCAGAGGGGCAAGGCCGATTGGAAGGAGCAAGAGCTCGAATACGTTCCCCTTCGGGATGAATCGATCCTCACGATGGCGATGAACGATCGACTCTACATGTCGATGATTGACATCCTCGATCCGGTTGCAGGCAAGGTCCTGGCCCGGACGGAACTACAGTTTCACAGCCACATCGCGGGCAAGCGTTTGCTGGCGCATCCGTTTGTCGATGGCGACGGACTCGTACGCGTCGAGCTTCTGTCGCTCTCGTTGCACCGTCCACCTGTCAGAAAGGAGCCTTCATGAGGATTTATCGCCCCGGCAGATATTTCTTCCCCTGTCACTCGCCGTGGCAGCCTAACCCCGCTTGCCGATCCAGTTAACTCCGCCGTTAGGCTGTAGAGAAGCGGAGCCGCTTCTCATTCTGTGAAAGCTACTAAAGTTTGGTGGTAACACTTCGGGAGAAGTTCAGATGACCAGCTGAACCTTGTCGCGTTTCAAGCGGAGACTTGACAGCTCTCGAAAGACGTCGACGTGGTAACGACAAGCTCTATACCGGCACTTGCCCGCTGCTTCCGGGATTGACATTCATCGCGCCGAGATGGCATGACCAAGATTGACGGAGACAAAATGAGGTGGTTGGACGGAGTAACCTCTCAATCTTCGGGGGATGAGGCCACCGCACAGGACGTCTGTCAACCCGCGCCCTGGATGACGTTAGGCACGCCGCGCCTCGTTCTTCTGTATGCGATGACGGTTGGTTCGATCCTCGGCGGTCCAGGCACCCTGCCAGCTCAGGAGACGGACTCGAAGTACCGCGAGATCCCGGAGGCAGTGATGTGCCCGCGTTGTTCGATCCGCGCGACACAACTCGTCACTATCGGCGCGGATTCTGACACTGTTTA
>JBQTHK010000021.1:0-5589 GCA_052389935.1 Gemmatimonadota bacterium
GTGGCCCCGCCCCCCGAGCTTGCAGACTTACCCCGACGCCTGATTGGTGACCGTTCGAGCGGACACCCCGGCCCTCCAGAGCCGACCGCTGCGGTCCAGTGACCATCCCTGCCACGGCCATATGTGCTGTTGATGCCTAACGGGTGCTTCTGCTGTGAACGCTTCAACAAGACGCAGTTGAGGAGCGGTCGCCAGGCCGCCCCATGCACCCCAGGGCGGCCGTCCCACAACTGCCATCCTTCGCCGCGTTCATCAGCCGCAAGCGTCGTTATCGCGCGGTAGGTCCGAGACTGACGAGGGCGGCCTGCAGCGCCGCGAGGAGGTCGGACTGCCGCCCGACGCCCCAGTAATGCAGGAAGTAGATCGTCGGCTGCTCGTGCGTCATGTGATTGTGCAGCGCGACCACTTCGATGCCGCGCGTGACAAGCGCCTTGACCACCGGTGCGACCTCGTGGGCGAGCATCGCGAAGTCCCCCGCGACCGCGGCTCGCTCCTCGGTGCCCTGCCACGCCGCCCACGTGCTGAAGCCGAGGAACGAGGAGACCCTCGCGCCGTGCGCCGTGAGCGCGACGTCGGGCCTGCCGAGTGTGATGCGATAGACGCCGCGCGCGGCCTGGCCGCTCGCGCCGAGCCCCCGGGCGATCGCGGCGGTATCGAGCGCGCTGGTCACGCTGCGCGCGGGAGCGGCGGCCGGGTCGCCGCCGCGAAGGTCGCGAAGGCGATCGAGGACGGCCCGCAGGCCGTGCGCGAGCGAGTCGGCCGGCCCGTCGCCGCCGATGTGCATGAAGAGCACGCTCGGAGTTTCACGTGCGAAATGGTTGTGGAGTCCTGTGACGGTGAGGCCGTGCTGGACCAGTGTTGGTTGCAGCGCCGCAAGCTCGGCGTCCTGCACCACGAGATCGCCCATCAGCACGGCACCACGTGGCCCAGGGGTGAAGGCCCCCCACGAGCCCAGCCCCATCGGCGGCACGATGGCGAAGCCGTCGACGCGTACGTCGAGGTCGTTCTGCGGGACCGTGACCTTGAACTCGCCGTCCTCGACGGTGCCCGCGACGCCGAGGATGCGCTCGAGTGCCGCGGTGTCCAGCGGGGCGAGCTCGGGGGCGGGCGCAGCGCAGGCGCCGGCAACTAAGGCGACGGCGAGGATGTGGCGAGTAGCGTCGGGGAGCATCAGGATTCTCCGCGTCGGGTTAACGGCATGCGATTATGCTACACCGCCTTTCAGCTGTTGGCACCCCCAATGCAGTCCCCCGTATGATTGACGATTTCGAAGAGAAGCTTCCGGTCCACCTCGCGCCCACCTGAGTACGTCACGAGATAGATCGGCGTCACAGTCTTGATGCACGCCTCCCCCGTTGGATCGGAGAAGGCGTTGTAGTCGTACTTGATCCTCCGCGGACCCCCGGGGCCCGGTGAGCGCACCGTGTCCAGCAGACCCTCCGGCGTCCATCTATAAGTACTTGTTCCCGCCGCCTGCACCGTCACGTCCCGTGCGGAAGCCGCCTGGGTTCGTCGACACCGTCATCGTACCGCACGTTCACCTCTGCCACGACGCGCTTCAGCGACCCCAACCCAGCAAATGCGACCGGTGACAGCGCCGGCGCCGGGATGACGGAGGCCGAGGAATTCGCTCTCGTCGCGCGCACGAATGGATTGGGTGACCCGCAGCCTGAGGGCGTCGACATCCTCTGCGTCGTGGGCTTCACGGAACCGGGGACCGGCATATCGCCGCCCGCGGTGGAGTTGCTCAGGACGAGGTTCTTCAGTCGTACCATCAACCTCCACTTGGACACCGGCTCGCTCAACGGTCCGGGGTCTCGCGGGATTCGGGGCGCGCTCAGCTCTCGCTCATACTGGAAACAACGCCCCTGGACTCCCGCCTTCGCGGGAGAACTGCAGGGGAAGCCCTCCACGGACGCGGCGTGCCTGAGACTGCTTGAAGGAAGGAGTGCCCCGGAAGAGGCATGCCGCAACAGGGACGACGTGATGGACGTGAATGACTGAGCTTACCCCGATTTGGTGGACACGTGATTGGGAAACCTTACGCTGCCATCTCGCACTGCTTTTCGTACTCCGCCGGATTCACGCAGCCTAACGTCGAATGCCGACGCCCGGTGTCGGTACCACGTCTCGATGTAGCGGCAGATCTTCGGTGGCCACCTCAAATTCCCAGCCTGTGGCCGCTGCGACGGATCGCTCTTGCCGACTTCGTTGGGTGTGAACCCGCTGCAGGCGATCATGGCCCTCGCTCATCACCGTTGCGACGCGGATCATCTCCGAGTGAGACGACGGACCACGCGATTGTCGGCGTCGGCCGAGCCGATCTCAGCGCCCTCGTCGGAGGTGGTAGAAACAACGGATTCGGCGCCGTCGCTTTCGATCAGAACTCCCGTTTTCTGATCACCTCCGATGTCGGTCCGCCGGATTTACGCGGTCGAACCCGGATGCGTTCGCCGTCGTCGGGCAGCCGTCAGCAGGCCGAGCCCGCTCGCCAGCAGCAACAGGACAGACGGTTCGGGCGTCACATGTGCGTCGAGTGTTGCTTCGAACGCAAAGTCCTCGTCCGCGATCGGAGCCCAGGTCGCCGTGAGCGGATCATCGATCGCGGTGAAGGAAGAGCCTCCCGGATAAACGTTACCGGGCATGTACTCCAGGAGGGTGGCATGCCTATCCGGCGTGGTGTTTGGCACGAACCCTGACAGAAACGCGAGGTAGGTACTGTTCGGGTTCAGCACAACGCCAGCAACGGAGAAAGTGTATTTCGTCCTCGGAGTTCCCGGTGGAAGGACCGGGGGTGGTTGCGTGGCAGCGCTCTTGTAGTGCAGGCGGGTGACAGTATTCGTGGCAGATAGCTCGACGATGTAGGCGAAGAAGGGCTGAATCGTTGGGGACAGGCTCGAAGACGTTGACAGCCAGAACGAGAAATCAAGCAGCCGCGCAGGAGCTGAGGAGCTGGTGAACGTTTGACCGAGGGAGAACCACCTATGAAACGTGGGATTGTATCCGATTCCTCTCCCGTTTCCGGACGTACCGCCCGGAAAGGTGATGATTTTCTGCTGTCCATCAACAGCGCTCCCCAACAATGCACTGAATAACATGCATACCGCTGCCAGAGTCCGCATGACACGTTCCTCCTTTGATAGACGAGGATCTGCAGGCGCCATTTGTCCGCGTCAAGCCCTGAGAGTATGCGCGACCACCATGGCTGCAAGTGAATGAGCCTCCTTCCGGCCACTGTGACCGCACTGCCCGGCGCGAGCCCCCGAGCACAATCAGCCACGGGTTGGGCTCGGGTGCCATCGTCCGCGCCCAGCCCCCATCTGCGAGCCGCGAAGGGATCAGAATCAGCTGAGGCCAGGGCCTTGAGGCGATTGGTTTTCCCGGATCAGCGCGCTGAAGTTCGCCGTCAATCCGATCGCCATCGCGCAGATGGACAGTGCTCAGATCACACCGAACGTCACCGCTGTCCCGGGAGCGAGGGTCACGTTCGCCGTGACCGCCGGCGGTGGCAGCGTCAGTGGCGGCACCGCAGCAACCGGCATCGCCGCCGCCGCTTCCTGGACGCTCGGCGAGCTGACCGGCACCAACACACTCCGTGCATCCGTCGACGGTTCGGCGGCCGCGGTCGTGACCTTCACGGCTACGTCGAAGAGTTTGCCCTCACAATGACGCCGTCCGGACTGCGCCGCGCCGCGGAGCCCCCCATCGCGGGCCCTTGCGAGCCGAGGTGCGTCATGCGCCCCACGCCCGTCCGCCGACGCCCGGACCGTCCCGTGACGCTCCCCCACCGCCCCGCGACCACGCGGGGCCGTTCGGTGCGCGCGGCCGTCCCACCGCGGCGTCACCGTAGTCCCCCGCCGGCCCCGGATCACCCGCCCGGACCGCAGGCCGAATGGCCGCGAGGCACACCGCCGCGGTGGCGGGTGCGCCGTCGCCCGTTCACCGGTGCTCGCCAGGCAGGGGACCGGGGCGTATACTCAGTCCATCCCGATTGAGATTCCTGTCCCGACCCGCGATCTGCACGCCTCGCCCTAATGGAGAAGACCATGCCCAGGAGACGAACGCTGTGGACCATTGTCGTCGCCATGACGTTGGTCGCCTGCCTCCCGACGACGGGTGACGCGCAGGTAGGAGCGCTGAGGCGACGGGCCGAAGAGGCGGCCAGGAAGAAGCTCGAGGAGGCGGCCAAGCAATCAGCTTCCGACAGCGCCAAGGCGAAGGCGGCCGCTGACAGCGCGAAAGCAAAGGCCGCCGCCGATAGCGCGAAAGCAACCGCCGCGGATTCCTCCAGGGCTGCGGCCGCCCAGGGAACGCCGACGCAAGGCGGTGCGGCCGGGGCGCCAGCGAAGTCAGATCCGAAAATCTGGGAGAACTACGACTTCGTCCCGGGGAGCAAGGTCATCTTCTACACAGACTTTGCCGACGACCGCGTCGGCAACTTCGCCCGCGGCCTCAAGTACATTGGCGGACCGGCCGAAGTGGTGGAGCGCGGCGGCGTCAAAATGCTCCGCTCGCAGGGACGCGCGACGTTCCTCATTCCCGTGGGCCGGAAGCTCCCGGAGCGGTTCACGCTGGAGATCGACGTGCTCGCCCCCGCGGCAAATGTCGGCGGCTACGACTATGTGGCGGTCGAGGGCGGCACGAGCATGGATCGTGGGGACAAGTCCGCCGAGGTGAATTGGAACACGCACGGTTCGCTGATCATCGGCGGCGGGCAGAACGCCGGCACGAGCCAGAAGAACGCGGCGGATGGCGACAAGATGATGGGCCAGCCAACGCACCTCCGCATCTTGATGGACAGCGCCTACTTCAAGATGTACGCGAACGAGAAGCGCATCTACAACATCCCGGAACTTCAGTTCAAGCGCGACAGCGTGATCCGCGTGTTCGTGAAGGGTGGCGAGGAGGACGGACAGTCGACGTTCATCACTGGCATCCGCGTCGCGGAGAGCGAAACCGATGTCATGTACGACGCGCTGGTGGCCAAGGGACGCTGGGTCACGCAGGGCATCCTGTTCGCCACGGGCAAAGCCGAGTTGCAGCCGGAGTCTCACCCCGTGCTCAAGGAGATCGCCTCCACACTCGGCAAGTACGGTGATCTCAAGATCTTGATCGAGGGACATACCGACAACGTGGGGGCCGCGGCGTCCAACCTGGCGCTGAGCGACGCGCGCGCGGCGGCGGTCAAGGCGGCGCTGGTTTCGGGGTTTGGTGTCTCCGCCGATCGCCTCACGACGAAGGGCTTTGGCGACACCAAACCATCGGTGCCCAACGCGACGCCTGCCGGCCGCGCGCAGAATCGCCGAGTCGAGATCGTCAAGCAGTAGCAGGAGCAGCAGCGCGCGCGTCAGAGCGGTAACTCGGAGGTCACCCGCGAGCGGGGCGACCTTCGGCCGATGGAGTCACATGGTGGCTCGCCCAGCCTACAGCCCGGGGGCGGTGTTAACGGTCCCCGACCACCAATCGCCCGCGGCTCGCACCTACGCCTTAAGGCGCTCCGGCAAAGTCCCACAGGCGAATCCGTTTGCTGTGCGGATGATGCCCAGTTGGCGTTTACGGTGATCGACCAGAACCCCTTCAGCGCGCACC
>JBQTHK010000022.1:0-11685 GCA_052389935.1 Gemmatimonadota bacterium
CCGGGAGATTTCAACGCCAGCGGCGTGGTGCGGGGTGGGATCGCTCACCTGATCGGCGCCATCGAGCAGGCTCGGTCGGAATGCCGGCCACCAACTTGTCACAGCATCTGGATCGACGGCGGCGACCAGTGGCAGGGATCGCCGGCGAGCAACAGCACCTACGGTCGCACGGTCGTCGAGGTCTTCAATCGCTTCAACCTTGCCGCATCTGCACTCGGCAATCACGAGTTTGACTGGGGACTCGACACGCTGCGAGCCAGAATGCGGGAGGCGCGCTACCGTTTCATGGCGGTCAACGTGACAGATACTCTGGGCAACGACGTCGATTGGATCCCCAATGACACTCTCATCGACCTCGGCGCGCTCAAGGTAGGTGTCGTTGGCGTGCTGACGGTGGCGACGCCGACAGCGACCAGGTTCACAAACGTCGCCGGTTTTCATTTCAGAGACCCGGCGCCGCTCGTCGATCGCCAGGTTCGTTCCCTGCGGGCGCGCGGAGCGGACGTGGTGCTCGTCGCGGCTCACGCCGGAGCGTCGTGCGAGCGCGACGACATCAGCCGCTGCGAGGGCGAAATAATCGAGATGGCAGGCAAGCTCACCGAACGCGTCGACGGCATTGTCGCGGGACACCTCCACCGGGCTGCCTCAACCACGGTCAAGGGCACCGCCATCACCCAGGCCTACACCAAGGGAACAGCAATCGGGATAATCGACATTCCCCTCGAGGGCGAGGGTGAACGTGCTCGTACGTCCCTGCGCAACGTCATGCCCGATTCTTCGCCCCGCAACGCCGAAGCAGCGCGGATGGTGGCTCCGGTCACCGAGCGGGCGCGCGCCGAGTTCGACGAGCGGGTGGTTAGAATCGCGGAGCCGATCAGACGCGGGACAGCGGGCAACCTCGGCAACCTGATTGCCGACTCCCAGCGCTGGGCTGCGCGAGGTGACATCGCCCTGATGAACTCCGGCGGCGTACGCGTCGACCTCGCGCCGGGGTGGGTAACCGAGGGCGACATCTTCAACGTGCTGCCGTTCGACAACGTGTTGATGCGCATCACGGTGAGGGGTGCAGAGCTGCGCGAATACCTGGAGCGCATCATCGCCCGCAACACAACCCAGTTCCACCTGAGCGGGATCGTCGTCGAGTTCGATGCCTCGCGTCCCCCCGGAGAACGGCTGGTACGCACCGTACTGAGTGACGGACGCGCCCTCGATCCCCGGCGCGAATACACCCTCATCATCAGCGATTTCCTGATGGCCGGTGGCGACGGGCTTGGTCTGTCCGAACGCGCCGTCTCAGTTGAGGATACGGGGATCCTCTTCCGTCGTGCGCTGTCGCGCTATCTTCGCACCCTGCCGCAACCTGTTCGTGAACCGACCGACCGCCGCCTGATCCGCCGCTGATGCAGCCCACGATCAGGGTCTACGTGAACGGTCGCGGACTCGACATCGCCGCCGGCCGGACAGTGCTCGACGCAGTCCGCCTCGCGGACGGGAGCGAGGGAGACTCGGTCGCGACCGGAAAGCGCTCACTCACCGACAGTCGCGGGCTGCCTCTCCCTGCCGACACGGAGGTGTTCGCCGGTGCCATCATCCGCACCGTTACCCGCCGCGAGCGTGATGGCTGAGACCACCGATGTCGCCCCCACCCCGGTCAACCGGGACCTGCTGACGAAACTACCTAAAGCCGAACTGCATTGCCACCTCGACGGATCAGTGCGGCCGGCGACGCTCCTCGAACTGGCCCGCGACCAGCATGTGAAGCTGCCCCGCTCCACCGCCACCGACCTTGCGGAGTACATGATCGTCCGCGATGCCACAAACCTCGAAGACTATCTCGAGCGGTTCGCGATCACGCTGTCGGTGATGCAGAACGCGGAATCGATCGAACGGATCGCCTTCGAACTGGCCGTCGATGCCGCCGCCGAAGGCGTCCGCTACCTGGAAGTGCGCTTTGCGCCGATTCTCAATCGGCGCTCGGGGCTCACCCTCTCGGGCGCCATTCACGCCGCTGCCCGCGGACTGCTGTTGGCGGAAAAGGACCACGCCATCGTCGGCCGGTTGATCGTCTGCAGCCTGCGTAACCTCGACCCAGAGGTTTCGATGGAACTCGCTGACGTCGCGGCGGAACACAAGTCCGAAGGTGTGGTCGGCTTCGATCTCGCGGGAGGTGAGGCAGGGAACCCGGCGGGGCCGCACGCGCCGGCGTTCCACCATGCGGCTGCCAATGGGCTCCGCTGCACCTGCCATGCCGGCGAAGGTGATGGCGCGGCGTCGATCCATGGCGCCGTCCACGAATGCGCAGCCGAACGGGTCGGGCATGGCACTCGGCTCGGTGAGGATCCCGCCCTCCTCGAATACGTTCGGGACCGGCAGATCACGCTCGAGATCTGCCTGACGAGCAACGTCCAGACCCGTGCGGCGCGCTCGTACGCAGACCACCCGTTCCGCAGGTTCTACGACGCAGGTCTGAGCGTCGTACTAAACACCGACAACCGCCTGATGAGCGGCGTTACGCTCGTCGATGAATACGTCCATGCCCATCGCGAGCTGGGCTTCTCCTTTAACGAGCTCTGCAACGTCGCACTGAACGGATTCCGGAGCGCGTTCCTTCCCGAACCCGAAAAGTCCATCCTGCTGGCCAGGGCCCGTCAGGAGATGGACGAGATGGCACGGGGGTCGCTCTCCGCCAGCCACCGTTCCGGCAGGCTCCAATGACAGAAAGCAGGGCAGGCATCGCCGAGGGCACTGCCAGCCAATCGGTGCGGACGGCGGCCGATGCCATAAGGCGACGTCTCCCCGTCGTCGCTCCCCGCTGCGCAGTGATCCTCGGCTCGGGACTGGGTGGCCTTGTGAAGCGGATGTCGGACCGGACGTCGATGTCTTACGACGACATCCCGGGGTTCGCGAGTCCCGGGGTCGAAGGCCACGCCGGTGAGCTCGTGCATGGCAAACTGAGCGGTGCCGAAGTCCTGGCTCTTTCAGGCCGGTTTCACATGTACGAAGGCCACTCACCGCAGAAGTCGGCTCTCCCTGTTCGTGTCGTGGCGGCCCTGGACGTACCCATCCTGTTCGTCTCCAACGCCGCCGGGGGAATACGCCGCACCTTCACTCCGGGAACGCTGATGATCATCGCCGACATGATCAACTTCACCTGGCGGAATCCCCTCCGTGGACCGGTCGTTGCTGGTGAGGAGCGATTCCCCGACATGTCGGAACCCTTTGACCGTGAACTTCGCGCTCAGCTCAGGACAGCGGCGCGGGAACTCGGGATCCAGCTTGAGGAGGGCGTCTACGCCGGCCTCCTCGGGCCCGCTTACGAGACGCCCGCCGAGGTGAGGATGCTCGAGCGCTTTGGTGCCGATGCCGTGGGAATGTCGACGGTGTCCGAGGTGCTGGTTGCGCGCGCGATTGGAATGCGTGTGCTCGGCGTCAGTTGCATCACCAACCTCGGCGCCGGGCTGACTCACGAACGCATTTCGCATGCAGACGTACTCGATTCCACACAGAAGTCGGCCGATGCTTTCGAGCGGTTGGTCGAAGGCTGGATCGGGCGAGGGTAAGCGGTTGGTCGAGCTGGTCGAAGCGGGTGGTGGAGGCGGAGGGGTCCGGGAGGTCCGGGTGGTGGAGGGGGCAACGCCAACTTCACCGCCAATTTACGGAAGTCGCGTGGCGGGCACTCTGAACGGATCGCCCTGGAACGCGGCCACGGTCGTGGTGGCTCGGGCGGTAACCCGATAATCGGCGCCGGCACAAATACGCGCCATTTCAACCTGACCATTGCCCTTAGTCGCGGTTGTATGCTTGAAATCCTATCCATTCAAGGACAAACGCACGTGCCATCGAGTGACGAGTGCGGGTGCCGTCCGCATTCTCATCATCTGGCCGTCAGTCTATTCAGCTCTGCACGCCAGTTGGGTATCGCCACCAGGCTCACGCCGGACCATTCGGCTTCGATCATCAGGAACCGACCGTCTGCTGCCACATCAAAGTCATCGACATATCGACCGGAGAAAAGCGCGATTCGCGACAGCACGCGCGGGTTTGGGTCCGTAGCCAGCCCGGCCTCGGTCATCCGCTCACCCTCCCAGTAGTAGAGTCGCTTGCCGTCGCGGCTCCAAATGGGTCGGCGACCTCCGTTGACAGAAACCTGGACGCGCCCTCCCGCTGCCGTCGACGGTCTGACATAAACCTCCTGGCGTCCCGATTCGTCGGAGTTGTATGCAATCCACATTCCATCAGGCGAGAACCGCGGATTTCCTTCGGTCGAGGTGGCGGACGTCGTCAGGTACTCCGATGCTGCGCCGGAATCGAGCGAAACGGTCTCGATGTTGAATGTTCCTTGCGAGATGGCCTGAAAGACAATCCGCCGGCCATCGGGTGACAGGTGCGCCTGCCAGGGGTTGTTCCGCGGCGACGCGGCACGTGTCGGTGATCCGTTGCCATCTGCGTCCTGCCACCAGAAACCGGCTCGGCCCCCGGCGTGCGGCGATCCAAACAGGATTCGCTTCCCATCACTTGTCCAGACCGGATTCCGGGCGAGCCCAACACTCGTCAGCGGGGTCAGCGTGCCCGCCGTGACGTCCAGGACCCAGATGTCCCGCTTGTATCCAGTGACGATCGCCAGCGCGACGCGGCGACCGTCAGGAGAGAGCATGACGTGCAGATACTCCCTGGACTCGGGGGTCACGGGGGTCACAAGGCCACGCCGATCAACCCACACGAGGCGACGATTCTCGTTTCCGCGCAGGTAGACCAGGCCGCCGTTCGCGGTGAGAGACGCGGCGTGGAGACCGGATCCGCCAGGCAACCGCAAGCCTTCAAGCACCTTTACTGGTGTGCCGTCGACGCGGAACCTGCCTGCGTCGAACGTCACTGCCAGCAGCGCTCCCTCGTCGTCCTGATACACGAGCTTGTCGTCAACGACTCCCAGCGGGGAGAGTCCGTCGATGCCTAACGGGGTATGCGGCTGACTATCTCGCAAGGATGCGGCCCCTACCTCGAACTGGTCGTCGCGCTTCCGGATCGTGAACAGGACTGCTGAGCCATCCCGAAGCACCACTGGCGCCTGGTGCGATAGTTCTCCGCGCGCGGTGTCAACACGCGTTAGTACGCGCACCGGCCCTCCACTCGCGCTGATACGCGAAAGGCCCTCCAGTCCTTCATCGACTCCTGCCCCGATGATGATCTCGTCGTCAGGCGACCAGGCGATTCCCCCATTGTCGGGTACCTCGGCGAGTGGAGTCGGAGTGCCACCGGCAACGGGGATCCTGACCACGCGGCGTCGCCCCTGGATATAGGCGATCCACTGGCCATCTGGTGAAAACACCGGTGCGGGCATTACGCCGACTGCCCCCGGGACTTCGCGGGATGTGAGTTCGTCGAGGTGCCTGACGAGCGCCTGGCCCCTCATCCCTCGCAATCCTCCGGTAAACACGACGGACCGCCCATCGTGAGACATGCTTCCCGGGCCGATCGTCCCTTCGCTTTCCGGCTCGATGACGGAACGCACGGCAAGAGTTTCCGTCCTGCCCTGGTTGCTCCATAGCATCCACGTTACCGCGCCCAGCAGCATGACCAGGGCCGAAAGCCCGATGACGAGCGGATCGCGCCAGCGGGGGCGCGACGTGGCGGCGCGCGTTGCTGATGGAAGCGCTGTGCTGGCTGATGTTCGCCCGCTTTGGAGCGCAGTTGCGAACTCGGCGGCCGTCGCAAACCGGTCCGCAGGCAGTTTGGCCAGTGCAGTGAATACAGCGTCTTCCACCCCCGCCGGCACTGTATCGCGCATCGTGTGTAGTGCCACGGGGCGTTCGTTCAGCACCTTGGCGACGATGGCCTGGACCGTCGGCCCCGTGAATGGCGGCTCACCGACGAGCATTTCATAGGTGACGGCGCCGAGAGCGTAGACGTCGCTCCGGGCATCGATCGTACGTTCGCCCATGGCCTGCTCCGGCGACATGTACTGCGGTGTGCCGAGCGAGAGACCGGTCTGCGTCATCCTCGCACCGCCGGCATGTTGTACCGCGAGCGAGATGCCGAAATCCGCGACCATGGCTTGGCCGTCATGGAGCAGGATGTTTTCCGGCTTTATGTCACGGTGGATGACGCCGTGGCGGTGTGCGTAGTCCAGGGCGCTGGCGACTTCGCTGGCGATCCGTATGGTGTCGGGGAGGGAGAGCTGGCGTTCGCGTTCGAGGCGGGTTCGCAGCGACTCACCGGCGACGACGGGCATGACGTAGTAGAGCAGGCCGTCGGCTTCGCCGGAGTCGAGGAGGGGGAGTATGTGTGGGTGCTGGAGGCGAGCGGTGGTGCGGATCTCGCTGAGGAATCGTTCGCTACCTAACGCGGCGCCGAGGTCGGGGTGGAGTACCTTGATCGCGACGTGGCGCTCGTGACGGATGTCGTGGGCGAGATAGACGCTGGCCATCCCGCCGGCGCCGAGCTGGCGCTCGATGCGGTAGCGGTTTGCGAGGGCAGCGCCGAGTCGTTCGATCACGGTGGAATCAGGGGGCACACAAAACTATCGGCGTGTTGACGCTCGGCTAGCGGGGGGTGTCCCTCGAGACGGAGCCTTCGTGGATGCATATCAGCCCTTGACCGTCGTGCTTCCGAAGATCGAATGCCGTACGATGAACTCGGGCGCGCCGCCTCCATGAGGCACGGCAACCACCAGACGACGAGTCCAGCCAAGGTCGAGCTGCACAACGACGTGGCGGGCATCGCGAGAAACGCGCCATCCCTTCACTCGCGTTTCATCTCCCCCGCGTGCTTCGTCCCGTGTCTGCCCGATGCGGTGAATGCGCCCGATGCGTTGCTCGACCACCATCGGGTTCCAGGGCAACTCGTAGTTCACGAGCACGTTGCAGAACTGCAGGTTGAGTCCCTCGGTTCCAGCGCGCGTCGACACGAACACACCGTCAGGGGTACTCCTGAACGCCTGCAGCCGTCGAGAGCGGTCGTGCCGCGACAGCCCGCCCTGGTAGAGCACGGGATGACGTCCATGTGCGCTCACGCGCCTGGCGATCATCTCGAGCGTGGGCAGGTGCTCGGAGAACACGATGACCTGTTCCCTGTGCTGATTCAGCACGTCGCCGAGCGCATCGAGCTTGGCATTCTCCGAGATGGCCGCGGCGGTGGCCGCGAGGTGCAGCGCCTTCGTGCGATACTCCGGTGTCACCAGTTCGCCGTCAGCGAACCGTTCGAGTGACTTGCCGAGCGACGCGGTCGACGAACACAACCGCTGACACAGGCGGAGGACCTCGAGCGCCTGAATCCCCTTGCCCGTGCGTTTCGGACGACGCCGCCGGTCGGTGGTGGATTCCGCAAAGGACTGCTCGATGAAACCTTCCGCGTACAGCTCGCGAAGGAAGGACACGGTGGCCCCCGAGTTCGATCATCACCCGCGGCACCGACACGATCATCAGGGTGCGAGTTCGCAGCTCCTCCGCGTCGAGCACCACGCTCGTTATGCGCATCGGGGAGTCTGGGCGGCCGGCCTCGTCCACGATCTCCTGGAATCGATCGTGCGCGACGATGTTGAGTCGGTCGACCGCCGCCACTCCCGTGCGCGCCCCGTACGGGAGCCGCAATCCTCGACCTATGGATTGCTCGATGAGCACGCGCGCGTTCGCGGCGCGTAGCGGGACGATCGTGTAGAGGTTGGTGACGTCCCACCCCTCCTTGAGCATGTTGACGTGGATGACGATCTCCGTGGGCTCGTCGCCATGTTCGATGCGGAGGAGCCGCTCGATCATCTGCTCCTCCTCCGCGCCGGTCTTGCTGGAATCCACCTGAATCGTGCGCCCGTGATAGCGCCCCTCGAAGAACGCGTCGGACTCGATCGTTTCGAGGAGTTGCTGTGCATGTGTGATGTCCCGCGCAATCACCAGCAGGAAGGGCTTCACGATCGGCTTCCTTGATTCGCGCGCGTACGTTTCCAGCTCGACCTTCACGCGTTCGTGCAACCGGATGCCGTCTTCGAGCTTGAGCCGCTCGAGCTCCTCCGCCGACATGCCCGCGGGGTTGAAGTCCTTGCGGGTGACGATGGCCGGCTCCTTCACGAAGCCGTCGGCCATCGCGCGGCCGAGCGGGTAGTCGTAGATGACGTTCCTGAAGGGCGTCGTGCCTCGCGATGACTCCACGAATGGCGTCGCGGTCAGCTCGAGGCCGAGGACGGGGCGGAGTTCATTGATCGCCTTCACGCCGGCCGAGGCGCGGTAGCGATGCGACTCGTCCATGATGAGGACAAGGTTCGGAAGCGCCGCCAGGTAGTCGAAGTAACTCTGTCCGATGTACTCGGACAAGCGCTTGATGCGCGGTGCCTTTCCACCGCGGACCTCGGACGTGATCTTCGAGATGTTGAAGATGTTGACCTTGCAACGCACGAGTTCATCGAACAGCGTCGTCGCGCGCTGCTCGTAAGTGTCGCCCGTTATGATCTCCGGCGCCGACGTCGCAAACTCGGCGATCCCCTTGAACACGTACTTGGGCGTGTTCGGGGTGAAGTCAGTGATCAGCTTGCGATAGATCGTGAGGTTCGGCGCGAGAACGAAGAAGTTGTCGATACCGTGGGCGAGATGCAGGTAGCTGATGAATGCGCCCATGAGGCGCGTCTTGCCGACGCCCGTGGCTATGGCAAAGCAGTACGACGGAAAGTCGCGCTCGAAATCCGCGAACGACGGGAACTCGCCCTGGATCACTCGCAGGGCCGCATCGAGGTCGATGGCCTTTGACGGTGTCACGATTTCCACGACTCGATCCAGGATCTCGAGCGACCGACGTTGTGGCGGCCGGAGACTGAGGCGCCCCGCCACTGTGTTCACATGGCGGCTCACTGACCGGTCTCCTTCGGCGCTCGAGGCAGCGAGCGAATCACTTCGCTGATCTCTTCGAGGTGCCGACGCTCGGCGTCCTGATCGGCTTCGACGCGGCGACGCTCGTTGAACCGGTCGTATTCGCCGCTCGCATGCTGCTCCGCTTCGTCGTGCGACACGGCGCCCGCGTTCGGCAGTACGTTCCGGTCATTGAACCGCAGGAAGTCGTCGAGCCGCTGCGACCAGTCGCGCAGGAATATCTGCTTTCGACGCTTCGCCTGATCCTCGGCGAAATCGAGGAACATGACGACTATCCGGTTCAGGCCATCGATTTCGTCTTCGCGCAGGTAGTTCTTGGCGATCACCACATCCCCCTTCCGCACGACGTCCCCCTTCCACGATGTGAGGCCCATGTTGGGCAGCGCGTGATCCGCGCGCTCCACGATCAACTCTGCGGCCGTTTTCCCCGTGGAGGCAAAGTGCAGCTTGTTCTGGACGGTCTGGAAGACACGCGCAGTTTCCGCGGCTGAAGGAGCGTAGTCTGCAGCCAAGGCGATGATGTCGCGCACGCGGAGATACATGCGACGTTCGCTCGCCCGGATGTCGCGAATGCGCTCGAGGAGCTCGTCGAAGTAGTCTGGTACGCCTGCACCGGGGGGGTCGCGAAGGCGCTCATCGTCGAGTGCGAAGCCCTTGACCAGATACTCCGCGAGGCGCGCGGTGGCCCATTGCCGGAAAAGCGTACCGCGGCTGGAGCGTACGCGGTACCCCACGGCAAGGACTGCGTCCAGGTTGTAGTGCTGGATAGAACGACCGACCTCCCGCGTGCCTTCGTTTCGAACTATCAACCAGGAGTTGATAGTTGCCTGCTCGTCGAGCTCGCCCTCTTCGTAGATGTCTATCAGATGGGCATTTACGTTCTGCACGCTCGTCTGGTAGAGCTCGGCCATCTGCGCCTGCGTCAGCCAGGCCGTGCCTCCCGACACCCGCACCTCGACGCGGGTGCGCTGGTCCGCGGTCTGGTACAGGATGATTTCGGTGCCGGGTGGGCCCTGAGGCTCGGTCACGCTGGCTCCGCGGAAAAGAGGTCCTGCTGACCGGGCTTCGCCGGAGCGGGAGGAAGCTCGGCGATGGCGAGGCTGTAGTCGTCGCGGCCCCACTCGCAGCGCGAGAGCACCTGGTTGGGGATCTTCCTGACGGTGAGGTTGGACCAGCGATCGGCCTTGCCGCGGAACGCCGCGCACAACACGAGCAGCGTACGCTCCGGCCCGACCTCATCGCTCAACTGCTGCAGTTGGTCGGGCCCAAGGTTGGCGGTGGTGACATAGAGGTAGTCGCGTTCGGTGGAGCGGCCCTGCTGCCACCAGGTTGTCTCACTCGGCGCGTAGGCGAAGCCTTCGAGCTTGCAGAGGGCTTCGGCGAGCATGGCTGGGTTGTACTGCTTGTTGATGACGGGGTTGTCCCACGAGTCGAGTTCGATGAGGGACGGCGCGATGCGGTAGTAGCGAAAGCCGCCGCCCCAGGATGCCAGAAGCTTTCGCAGGACGAGCGTCAGCAGCGAGCGCTGACTCTTCGGCAGGGCCTGAAGGTTATCACGCTGCAGGTACTCCGACACGAGGTTGTAGAGTCGGTCCTCGGCCTCGTCGGGGGCAAACTTCTCGAGAATCGGCCGGCGCTGTGTATACGAAATGTACTGCGTGACCTGGCGGCGCAGTGTGCGATGACAGAGAGGGCGCAGCCGCGACCTGAGCGCCTTAAAGCGGAGATGGTCCCCGAGTGAGGTGAACTGCTCGCGAAACGAATTCAGGTCGCCGAACGCATGTTCGTCGATGAATGAGACAAGACCGTACAGCTCGAGAATCGAGTTCTGGAGCGGTGTGGCCGTCAGGAGCAGCTTGTGCGCACGGCCGAGTGATCGCTTGAGCGAGTTCGCGATGACGTTCGATGGCTTGTAGACGTTGCGTAGACGATGCGCTTCGTCCAGGACGGCGAGGTCCCAGGGGGTCCGGATGACGTCAGTCTCCTTCGATTTCGCAAACTGATAGGAGACTATGAGTACGTGCGCAGGGTCGTCGAACGGCGGGTGCGCGAGCTTCACCGCGTCGTTGAACGACTTTGCGTCGAGAATGCGGCACGGGAGCGCGAACTTTTCTGTGAGCTCCTGATACCACTGCTTCCGCAGGTTCGCCGGCGTGACCACGAGAATGCGACGCTTGCGCTCGGCCCATCGTTGCAGGATGACGAGGCCCGCCTCAATCGTCTTGCCAAGACCGACTTCGTCGGCGAGGAGAGCACCCTTTGACAGCGGCGAATTGAAGGCGAAGAGAGCGGCGTCGACCTGGTGGGGATTGAGGTCGACCTCCGCGTCCACAAGCGCACCAGCGAGGCGTGCGTCACTCCCCGCCGGAAAGCGCCGAGTCAGTTCGTGAGCGAGGTACTTGGCCTGATGGTCGGTGATGGGCATCGGTGAGCCAATTTACCAGTGGCTCGGGATTCAGCGAGCGCGACGAGGCTGAAGCGGTTTGGGGGTCCAGGCGTCCTGTTGGGCGGATTGGCTGGCGTCGTCCGCAGCCTGGTTGTGTCGCGATTGCCTGATTGTCTCGTTGCTCTCTGGTCTGATCTCGCGATCGGGGTACGTGTGTCGATCCATCCGCTGTAGCGAGAGATTCGATTTCTGAAATCAAGCCGCTAACACGTAGTTGAGAACTGGGCCCGGTTTCTGAACAGGTGAGATAGCTGGATCGGGCTCCAAACCCGAGATTCACGCGTCCTCCGGATACGTGCATGTGGCCTGACCTACCCGACGTCGGGGTGAGGCCCTCATAGCGGCCATTACGTGCCCGCACGGCGACCCAGGACCCGCCCGACCCCTCGC
>JBQTHK010000023.1:0-20945 GCA_052389935.1 Gemmatimonadota bacterium
CGGTAACCCCAAGCGCGGGCAGCTGAGTCTCGGAAACGATCCTTCCCGGGCTCGGCAGCGGCGAAACCAGAGGTGCATCAGAAACCGTTTCGGCATAAGCGACGACCGGAGTCGCATCGGCGCGCCGAAATGCGGAAAGCAGCTCAGCTTCGCCAAGGACCGCGATTCCCTCCTTCTCAGGCGCGGACAGCGCCACGATCCGGTTCCGGTCTGATATCCACTGCCGCCCGAGAGCATTGAGCTCCTCGAGGCGAATCCCCGGCAGCAACTCGCGGATGTTTTCAAACTCCCATTCGATCCCCGGTGTCGGCTCTCCCGAGAGGTAGTTCGATACGTACTCCCCAACGTATTGCCCTGACTCCCATCGCGATCGCTCGTCATACGCGCTCTGGTACCCACGCAGCAGACCCGCTTTGGCGCGATCGAGCTCCGAGGCCAGGAATCCATGCTCCCGCACTCGCCTGGCCTCGGTGAGCACAGCCTCGAGGCTTGCCAGCGTTCGGGGACCATCCTTGGGAATCGCCACCAGCTGGTAGATGTCGGTCGAGCGGACAAACGATCCGTAGCCGCTGGAAGCGAGCGAAAACGGCGAGTCCTCGCGGCGCGAAAGTTCGGTGAGACGGTCGTTGAACATGAAGTGATACAACTGCCCGACGAGGGACCGCCGGTAATCACCAACCGTCAGCATCCGCATCGGCGGATGCTTGTACATGACGTAAACGGTCGAAACCTGCTCCTCGGGATCGGTGGCGATGGAAATCAGCGTCGAGTCGTTGCCCGGCACTGGCGCATCAACTCGCGGACGCGTCCCGGCGGGCCCGGCGAGGCGATTGAAACGCGAAACGATCATCGACTCGATCGCCACCGGATCGATGTCTCCCACCGCCACCACCGCCATCAGGTCGGGACGGTACCAGTCGCGATAGAACCTCCGCAGCGGAGCCGCGTCCGCCTTGCCGATTATCCCGGGCAACCCTATCGGCAATCGCTCCGCATAACGCGAGCCCCGGAAGATTACCGGGATCTGCTTGTCCCTGATCCTCGATTCGGCGCCGAGTCCGCTCCGCCATTCCTCAAGGACAACACCTCGTTCGTTCACAACTTCGAGGGAATCAAAAAGCGCGGATCCCGCCCAGTCCTCAAGAATGTCAAACGCACGCTCAACAAGCTCCGGCTTGTCGGTCGGAACAGGAAGGATGTAGACCGTTTCGTCGAAGCTGGTGGACGCGTTGAGGTCGGCACCGAAACGCACGCCAATCGATTCCAGGTATTCGACGATGTCGTTCTTCTCGAACCGCCGCGTGCCATTGAACAGCATGTGCTCGACGAAGTGAGCCAACCCGCGCTGATCCGCATCCTCCTGCACGGACCCGGCATTCACCACCAGTCGAAGCTCGACACGCTTTTCGGGTCTCGTGTTCCGGCGAATGTAGTACCGGAGGCCGTTTGGCAGCTGGCCAGTTCTCACCGCGCTGTCGAACGGAATCGGACGGGAGATGTCGGTCGGCGCCGAAACAGCCTGGCCGTTGGCGTCAAGGGCCAGGGCGGCGAACGCCGCCCAGAGAGGGATGTGAAGGATCCGTTTCATGAAAAGCAAGCTAAGGATTGCGCACGGACCGCGTGAGGCTGCCCGAGCGTGCAAAGCTGAGGGCCCCTGCGCTTTTGGGGGTGGAAATGACGCCTCGGAAGAAAGGGGCCAGGAGAGGATTGTGAGTGAGCTCTCACGGATCCCACCTCCCCGCCATCCCATCGCCTCCACTCGCCTGCCCGAAGCTGGGGTTCCCACGCTCGCGCCGGCCAACGCGACGCGTTGCCCCGAGAGGACACGGGTGTGATCGTTCCCCCATGTATCAAAGATTAGCTCTCTCGCTGACGATGTTCCTCGCCCTCGTCCCGGTAACGCTGCTGGTGCCGGGGCTGCATGAACTCGTGGTCGTTGCCCACGGGGGGACCGAAGGGCAGGCCCACGCCTTCATGTCCATCAACATGATCGCCGGCACGCTGGGAGTGCCGCTGGCCATGCGATGGCTAAGGCAACACGACGACCTCAGGCGACTGCTTGTCATCGCGCTCGTTGCAGATGCTTTCGCCTTCATGGGCATGTGGACCGCCGACTCGCTCAACACCCTCTTCGCCTTCAGGCTTCTCGACGGACTGGTGCATCTGCCCGCCGTGACACTCCTAATGGTCGCCGCCAACCGGCTGTCAGGCGCCAGACGCGGAGGCAGCCTCGGCGCTCTCGCATCGGCGATCATGGCGGGTGTCGCGATCGGGTCACCGCTGGGCGGACGGCTCGTCGAGCGAAACCCCGCGAGCGTATACATCGTCGGCGCGGTGTTGCTGCTGCTTGCGGCGCTGATCGCCGGGTCAGTTGGTCGAGTCCCATCGCGACCCCCGGACCGGTCACGTTACCGCTGGAACCGCCGTGTGCCGGCGACCTGGGTGCCGCTCGGCTGGGCGTTCCTGGACCGCTTCAGTATCGGGATCTTCGTCTCGACGTTCACGCTTTACCTCGCGAACGTCGCCGGCGTGTCGCCGAGTGAGCGAGGAATGCTTATCGCGCTGTTCATGATCCCCTTCGCGCTCCTCTGCATCCCGGCAGGCCGGCTGGCGGAAGCGAAGGGATGGTTCGTGCCGCTCCTCACCGGCAATACGCTATTCGGGTTGGTCTTCGCCTCTTACGGGTACGTGCCGGTCGCGATGCTGCCGGTGGTCATGATCGTTTCCGGGGTGCTGAGCGCTCTCATGTTTGCGCCGAGTCTCTTGCTCGTTTCGGACCTGGCAGGGCGCGGCCACGGAGAAGGTCTGTTCGGTGCGTTCCAGGTTGCCGGTTCTATTGGCTTTCTTGCAGGACCGATCGTTGGTGGAATCCTCGTTTCCCTGACAGGCGCTGCGGGGGCGACCCCCGCATACCGCGAGATACTCCTGGGCGTGGGCGCCGTCGAAGTTCTGCTCGCCGGTGTCTCGTTCGTTCTTCTGCGACCTCTTGCCGCACAACTCAAGATCGAGCGACGCGAGGTAGTGGGCGAAGGCGTGACGGCGTAGATCGAGGTCCCCGGGCTTAGCGCGAAGGGGCGGGGGGATCGCGTCGCCGTCAGGTTTCCCGACCGCAGAACGATCTTGTCAGGTGGCATGCGATGACCGGAAAAGAAAACCCCCCGCCGTAACGCGGGGTGTTTTCGTCTTAATGCCTCGGGTCAGATCACCGATTCTGGTAGTCCGAGGCCGGCCGGCAACTCGTGGGGACCGCATTACCGCGGAGGTCCCAGAGCTCTACGCGGCGATTGACCGCGTGGTCTGCGCGCGAGCGCTGTGGCCGCGTGTGGTCGTCATCGAGCCTGAGGCACCGTTCACCAAACGCCGCCTGCCCGCCGATGCGACTGGCTGGGATCCCGCCGTTGCTTCGAGTGAGGTAGTCGTAAACCGTCTGCGACCGTCGGCGGGAGAGTGCGTCGTTATAGGCGTCACTGCCGTAGGGGTCGGTGTGCCCTTCGACCGAGATGGAAACGCCCTGGCCCGCGGCTGACGTCAGCTGGCCAATGACCCAGTCGAGGGTGTCGCGACCGGCCCGGGTCAGCGTGTGCTGGTTGAACCCGAAATGAACGTCACCGAGAGACACGATCATTTGAGCAGGCGGTGGCGGCGGCGGTGGTGGGGCGGTGCAGGTGACCGTCGTGGTTCCCGTACGGGTCTCGTCTGCCCTGGTCATCGAGCCGGTGATCGTGGCGGTGCCGGCGGAGACGCAGCGGACAACGCCGCTGTTGTCGACCGTGGCAACAGCTGGATTGCTTGAAGTCCAGGTGAGGTTACCTGTTACCGGCCGGTTGTCTTCGTCGGCGGCAGTGGCGGAGACGTTGAGGGTCTGACCAACCATTGTCGTACCGCCGCCCGTTACCGTCAGTCTCCATTCCGGACGGCGAACAGTGATAGTGTGCGTTCCGGACTGCAGCGAACCGGCGTACATGCCGCCGCAATTGATCGTGGCTGTACCCGGAGCAACAGCCGAGACGCGGGCGTTTGCGTCCACGGTGGCGACGTTGGGATTGTCGCTCGTGCAGGCGTAGTTCCGGAGCCTGGTGAGAGCGATCGGGGCGCCGCGCCCATCACGCGCAACGACCTGGAGCTGCTCGATCTCACCAACCCGATGGCGGCTGGTGGCTGGCGTTACCGAAAGCGCCCAGACCGTTGGGGCACCGGGGCAGTCGCCGCGCAGCATGCGTCCTAAGCCGAGCCGGAAGCCGATGTTCGTGGCGTCGCCGTCGAGAGTTTCGTCGCCGGTAAAGTTGGGAGACGGGTTCTTGTCGCCGACGACGTCACCGCGGATGTTCCACTTTTCACCCATGCAGATCTTGAGACCAAGGAGGGCGGTAAAGGCGTCCTCCTGCTCGTTTCGGGCTACGAAGTTGGTGCCCTCGATGATGCGGCCGTCGTAGACGTTCGACTGATACCCGGCGCCAACGAGGAAGCGCGTCCTGGAATTGACGGGAATTCCGTAGACGAGTCGGAACGCCCAGGGCGTCAGGGTGAGCGAAGTGATCGTTCCGTTGTTGTTCCAGTCAGCCTTTCCGTATTGGACGTCACCTTCGAGGGCGAGGTTCTTGATGAGAAAGAGCGCGAGTCGCCCGCCGATCGTGACGCCATCGTCGATATTGAGCTCGGTGTCCTGCTTGGTGAACTGACCGAAGGCGCCGATCTCGAGGTTGATCGGTCTCTGCGCCATGGCCGTGGATCCGGCCAGCGCAGTGATGAGCGCGACATACCGGAAGGCTTTCATTCGCATGCAATCCTCAGGTGGATGGAGGCGTGGTGATAAAAGGCTCGCCGCAACTCCGGCAACGAAGGCTCCGAAGTCAAGGGGGAAAGTAAGTCAGGCGGTCAAATGAACAAAGGCCGGTCTTGCAGCGCTCGTTATGCGAACTGGCAAAGTCTACCCCGAATCCGCCGATGGTTGCGGACAATTCGCGTCAGATACGACCAAGGACCCGCGCAACCGAGGTAAGGTCAGGGTCGATTTCGACGGGGGGATTGGCCAGACGTGGCCGCGGTTCCAGGTCCTGATGATACCATTGGATAAGCCCCGGATCCTTGAGAACGTGGCCGGTGAGGACGGCGACTACCCTGTCTCCGGGCTTGATCAAGCCATGTCGCACGAGCTGACGAACCCCCGCCACCGAGGCGGCGCTCGCAGGCTCGCACCCCACACCGGCTCCGTCCACTACCGCTTTCGATTCGAAGATTTCGTCGTCGGTGACCGCGGTTACGAAACCGTTCGTGGCCCGAATCGAGGCCACTGCCCGCTCCCAGGAAGCTGGATCACCGATTCTGATCGCCGTCGCACGGGTATCCGCCGTGACGCGGTGTCGCCTGGTGAAGTTCTCCTCGAAGCCCTGCCTGAAGGGGGAGGCCCCTGTCGCCTGCACGGCAAGAAGGCGGGGGACGCGATCGATCAAGCCCCACTCCCGCGCCTCAGCGAGCGCCTTCCCGAAAGCCGCAGTGTTTCCGAGGTTGCCCGCGGGCAGTGCGATCCAGTCGGGGGCGTCCCACTGCAGTTGCTCAAGGGTTTCGAAAACGATGGTCTTCTGCCCCTCGATCCTCCACGGATTGACCGAATTGGCGAGAGCCACGTTGAGTTCGCGGCTCGCCTCAAGCATCAGGGCGAGGCACTGGTCAAAGTCGCCGCGGACGAGAAGCGTGCGTGCGCCGTAGGCAACGGTCTGTGTCAACTTCCCCGCCGCTACCTGGCCGGCAGGAACGAAGACGATGGCTGGCACGCGCGCAAGCGACGCGTAAGCGGCCAGCGATGCCGATGTGTTCCCTGTCGACGCGCAACCTACGGCGGATGCCCCCACTGCCGTGGCGTGCGTGACAGCGACCGTCATCCCGCGATCCTTGAACGAACCCGTGGGGTTCATCCCCTCGTGCTTGAGGAGCAGGCCATCACATCCGGTGTGATCACTGATCACGTCGCGCGCGATCAGGGGTGTGTTACCCTCTGGCCAACTCACGAGGGTGGTGGTCGAATCGGGATAAACCACCTCGCGATAGCGCCAGACACCGGAGCGCGCGTCGGAGGACCTGAAGCGCGCCTTCAGTTCATCCCCCCGGATCTGCGGACTTTGGATTACCTCGAGCAGTCCGTTGCAGAGCTGGCAGGTCGATTGCGTGGAATTGAAGGGAGGCGAAGGTACCGACTTGCAGGAGACGCAGCGCGGCCGGGCTGGCAGCTGCGCCATCACCGTGCGATCAGGGGGAGCGTATCGACGCGCGCGCCCACGGCATCGAGTCGCGTTGCCCTGACGGCTACTTCGACGCCAGCGGTGGTGTAGGCGTCCCGCATTGCGTGCATCACCCGCTGCGCACAGACGTCGCTGTCGCAGAGCGCGAAGGCGCTGGGGCCGGCGCCCGAGATGGAGCTACCGAGGGCGCCGGCCTCCAACGCTGCTGCCTTGGCGGCTGCGAAGCCGGGAAGGAGCTCCGACCGCGCCGGCTCTGCGATGTGGTCGACAAGGGCGCGACCCAGGAGGCGCAGGTCTTCGGAGTAACAGGCGGCCACGATCGCCGCGACGTTGGCCATCTGCTGGATAACCACCGAGCGGTCGACTTGCGGAGGCAGTACGGCGCGTGCCGTTTCAGTGCGGAGGCGCTGCGCTGGATGAGCGATAACGACGCGGAGTCTGGACGGCGTTGGAAGTTTCACAACGTCGATCGGCTCGATTGAGCGAACGAGGCAGATGCCCCCAAAGAGCGAAGCCGCGATGTTATCGAGATGTTGACCGGCAAGCGCACTTTCGGCGAGGAGGCAGGCCGTCAGCAGCTCATCGGCTTCGAGGGGTGTTCCGAGGAGGGCGTTGGTGGCCAGCGCTCCGGCGACGGCAGACGCCGCACTGCCACCCTGGCCGGCGGAAAGCGGCAGCCCCTTGGTGACACGGAGCGCGAGTCCCTGGGCGCCAAACCTTGCGTCGCGCGTGGTAGCGACCCGCATAACTTCGGCGGCCGCGATTCCGCTCGCGTGGTGAAGCGGGTCGTTGGGCAATTCCGGGTGTCCGCTGTCGAGAACATGGAGTCCCGGAATGTCAGTCCATTCGGCCGTGACGGAGTCGTATGGACCGACCAGCGCCGCCCCGAGCACGTCGAGCCCCGGTCCGAGGTTGCCGATCGAGCCTGGTGCGTGAGCAGTTGCGCTCGAGGCCTGCATCATTCGGTGAAGGTACGTGCGGGGGCGCTTTGCGGGAGTGCCCCATCGGTGGCCATGACCTTGAGCACGTCGTTGAGAACACCGGCAGCGGTAACGTCCCGGCCGGCACCAGGCCCCGTGATAATCAGAGGGTTGTGGCGATACCGCGTCGTCGTGAACACGATCTGGTTATCAGTGCCGCGGAGCGCAGCGAACGGCGAGCCGCCTAAGGCGATCTTCAGGCCCACGGAGACGCGCCGTGGTGTGGCAACAGCGACGTAACGCAAGACGCCACCGGCATCGTGAGCGCGCCGCGAGCGGGCGGTCCAGCGTGCGTCGAACCGGGGCAGCGCTCTGAGAAATCCGGAGAGGGACAGTTTTCGCAGCGCCGGCGGGACGAGTGACTCGACCCGAACGTCGCCAGGCTCGCCGCGGTAGCCGATAAGGCGGCCGAGGATCAGAGCCTTGCGGGCTACGTCGGCCCCGGAAAGATCATCACGTGGATCGGGCTCGGTATAACCCCGCTCGATCGCCTGACGCAGCGCATCGCTGAAGGGCACCTCCCTCTCCACCAGCCCCAGAATGAAACCGAGTGTGCCCGAGGTGCACCCTTCGATGCGCAGGACGCGGTCACCGGCTTCCACGAGTTTGTCGAAGGTGTCGATGACTGGTAGACCTGCACCGACGGTGGCTTCGAACTGGACTCGGCGGCCGGTGCGTCGGGCAAGCGAAAGTATTTCCTCCGCATCATGCCTGCGGCCTCCGAGGGGTCGCTTGTTGGCCAGGACGACATCCATTCCCGCCGCGAGAGCCTGCTTGACCACGCGCGCTGTATCGGCCGCGGTCACGTCCACAAGCAGTGGACGGGAGAGCGCGTGCGCAGACATCTCCGCTATCGCCTGAGACGCTCCGGCAGCCGCGTGCCGCGAGCGCAGAGCGGCGTCAGAGGCACGAGCCCTGGTGCGGGACGACGAGGCTGCCGAGCTCTTCGTCTGTTCCTTTGCTGCTGCGATCTCGCGAACGTCCGAGGCGGACAGCCCCTGGGGGTCGAAGTGGTAACCGGAACGATCAATGATCCCGACGATGCGGGGGCGCACTCTGCCTCCATCACGAGCCCTCGTCAGCATGCGCGCGAGGCTCCGCCCAATCTGGCCGAAGCCGAGGAGGATAACGTCGGAATGAGCGCGCTTCTCGATCCGGCCTCCTCCAATGCGGGAAAGCTGGAACGAATCGTGGATTCGCCGCACCGCCTCGTTTGCCTGTGAGGCAGCGACCACGAACGAGATGTTGAGTTCGGATGAACCTTGTGCGATTGCGACGATGTTGATCGAGGCCGCAGCCAGCGCACCGAACACGCGGGCGGCAATCCCGGGAGTCCCGGCCATTCCGGTCCCGACGACAGCAACGATCACCATATCGTGCTCGATGGTGACGCCGTCAATCTCGCCATGACGGATTTCATCGCGGAAAGCACGCACCAGCGCCTCGCGGGCCTGCTCGGCCGCGCGCCCCGGGACGGAAAAACAGATGGAGTGCTCGGAGGACGCCTGCGAGATCAATGCAACGGAGACACCGACCGCGTGCAAGGCGCCGAAAGTGCGGGCCGCGATGCCGGGAACCCCCAACATTCCGTTGCCGGCCACAGTGACCAGGCTCTGACTGTCAACTACACTCAACGCCTTGACAGGGTATTCGCTCTCAGTGCGTCTTTCCGACACCTCCGTACCCGGCGCATCGGGGTCGGCGAAGGGCCTGAGAAAGATGACCGTGCGGCTTTTCGAAAGCGGAATGAGGGCGCGCGGGTGCAGGACTTTCGCGCCGTAGTACGCGAGTTCGGCTGCTTCGCGCCTGCTCAGCTGGGGAATGATGCGCGCCGTCTCCACGATGCGCGGATCAGCTGTGAGGAGGCCGGGCACGTCCTTCCAGAGGGTGGCTGAGCGAGCGTTGAGCGCCCGGGCAATCAGCGTTGCGGTGAGATCGGAACCGCCCCGTCCGAGGGTTGCGACGTGGCCGGAACTCGCGAGTCCGATGAAGCCGGGAACAACCGGAATGATCCCTCGACGCAGGATCGGTCGAAGGGCATTGCGCGCCGCGCGGTCGGTGGCCGCAAGTTCAGGCGCTGCCCCACCGTGCTGGTCGTCGCAGCGAATGACATCGGTCGCGTCGACGTAGGTGGAACGGATGCGCCGCTGAGCCAGAGCAGCGGCCACGATCTGAGCGGAGATTCTCTCTCCGCGTGCAACTATGTAGTCGGAAGTTCGCGGAGTCAGTTCGCGAAGGGTCGCGAGACCCTGGGCAAAGGATTCGAGCTCGGAAAAGGAACGATCGATGATGTCGCCGATCGTTTTTCGTGGAGCACCGCTCAGAAGTGAACGCGCGATGGCGCGGTACCTCGCGGCGAGCCCCTGGGCGACGCTGATCAGGGCGCCGTCGTCGCCAGCAGCGGCGGCCGCAGCGGCGGCGAGGAGGGAGTCAGTGACTCCGCCCATCGCCGATACGACGACAACTACCGGTCGCGGGCGGGAGCGAATGATGTCGATGGCCGACGCGAACGCGTCGGCGTCCGCCAGTGCGGCGCCACCGAACTTGTGGACGTTGAGGTCCGGCATGCCCGAATCTAGCCAGCCCGGGGGCAGCCAGCATCCGGGGCGGGCAGCGCGTTCTACGCACGGACGCGGCTCGACGCGCCGCCGTCTTCGCTCTATTGTTGTCAGCCGGGCCACCCCAGGCAGTCACTCTCAATAAGGAAATCGCGATGCATTCAGCTCACGCTCGCCTCCGTACCCTTGCCATTGGGCGCCGTCTCGTCACAGCCACGACGGCGATCGCGTTTGTGGCGACCTCCGCGGTCGCTCAAGGTCGCATCACATCCCCAAAGGAGTTCTTCGGCTTCAACGTCGGTGACGACTACCAGCTGACGAATTACACGAAGTTCAGCGAGTACTGGCGGCGGATCGATGGCGAGTCCAATCGCATGATCGTCCAGGAGATCGGCAAGACCGCCGAGGGGCGGCCGCAGCTGATGGCGGTCATCACTTCGCCGGAGAACCACCGGAACCTCGCGCGCTACAAGGACATCGCGACACGCCTGGCCCGGGCCGAAGTGACGGAGGCGGAGGCGCGGCAACTGGCGAGCGATGGGAAGGCGGTGGTCTGGATCGACGGCGGACTGCACGCGACTGAGGTGCTGGGTGCACATCAGTTGCTCGAAACCAGCTACAGGCTGGTGAGTTCGACCGATCCGGAAGTGATGCGGTTCCTCAATGACTGCATCATCCTGATGGTCCACGCCAATCCGGACGGGATGGAGCTGGTCTCCAACTGGTACATGCGGAAGTCGGACCCGGCGCAGCGTTCGTTCCGCGACATTCCCGTTCTTTACCAGAAGTACATCGGGCACGACAACAACCGCGATTTCTATCTGGGGGCTCAGGTGGAGACCCAGAACATCATGCGGATCCAGTATCACGAGTGGAACCCGCAGATTGTATACAATCATCACCAGACCGGGCCGGCCGGGGCGGTGATGTTTGCCCCGCCGTTCAGGGCGCCGCACAACCACAACTTCGATCCGCTGGTCATCTACGGCATCGACCTGGTCGGTACGTCGATGCACACCCGTTTTGCCGCCGAAAACAAACCGGGTGTGGTCCGCCGTGATCAGGCCGGTTATCAGACGTGGTGGAACGGCGGTCTGCGAACCGCGGTCTACTTCCACAACATGGTCGGCCTGCTGACGGAGACGATCGGCAGCCCGACGCCGATGGAGATTCCGTTCACGCCCGAAAAGCTGGTGTCAACGGAGAACTATGTTTTCCCGATCACGCCGCAGCCATGGAAGTTCCGCCAGTCGGTCGAATATTCTGTGACGGCAAACTACGGCGTGCTGGACATCGCGTCGCGGCACCGCGAACAGTTCCTGTTCAACATCTGGCGGATGGGGCGAAACGGGATCGAAAAGGGTTCGAAGGATACATGGACGGACTATCCGCGCAGAATCGCGTCAATAACGGAGCAGATGCAGCGTGATAGGGCGCAGCAGCCGGCCACAAACGAGCGGTTGGCGGCGATGGGTGGCTTTGGCGGCGCGATGCCCGCCCGCTACTTCAACGAGCTGCGCAAGCCCGAACTGCGGGACCCGCGCGGCTTTATCCTCGCGGCGTCACAGAAGGATTTCCCGACTGCCACCAAGTTCATGAACGCGCTGCAGAAGGCCGGCGTCACTGTGCACCAGGCACGTCAGGCATTTGCGGTCGCCGGAAAGAACTACCCCGCTGGTTCCTACGTCGTGAAGACGGCTCAGGCGTTCAGGGCCCACGTCATGGACATGTTCGAGCCCCAGGACTATCCCAACGATCTGCAGTATCCGGGTGGTCCGCCGCGCGCCCCTTATGACAACGCCGGTTACACCCTGGCTTACCAGATGGGCGTGGAGTTCGACCGGATCCTCGATGGTTTCGACTGCCCCTGCGACGCGGTTCGCGGCATGGCAAGACCCCTCCCCGGCACGGTGACGGCCGGTGCGGCGGGATGGATGGTGGACCATGCCTACAACGACGCCTTCGTGGTCGTGAACAGGATCATGAAGGCCGGGGGTGACGTCTTCTGGATGAAAAATGCGGCGTCGGCCGGTAACAAACAGTACACAGCGGGCGCGTGGTTCATCGCCAACAAGAACGGAGCAAGGGAGGTCGTCGACCGCGCGGCGGCCGAAATGGGAGTCAGCTTCGATGGCGTAGCAGCCCAGCCAGCGGGAGAATCACTGCGAATGAAGCCGGTGCGTGTTGGGCTCTGGGATCAGTACGGCGGCTCCATGCCGTCAGGTTGGACACGCTGGATGTTCGAGCAGTACGAGTTTCCCTTCAAGCAGGTGTTTGCCCAGGAACTGGACGCGGGGAACCTGATTGCGAAGTACGAAGTCATCGTGTTCGTCGACGGCGGCATTCCGGAGGCGGACCGCGGTGCAGCGCCTAATCCGTTCGCCGGCGCCGACCCGCAGTCAAGCGACCTGCCTGCCGAAATGCGATCGTGGCTCGGGCGCGTGTCGGTCGCGCGCACCGTTCCCCAGCTCAAGAGGTTCATGGAAGACGGGGGGACCGTCATCACAATCGGTGGATCGACGATCCTCGCTCAGCATCTCGGTCTCCCAGTCGCCAATCACCTGGTCGAGCGCACTCCTGCCGGTGGTGAGCGGCCGCTGTCGCGCGAGAAGTTCTTCGTGCCGGGCTCGGTACTCGAAGCGGCGGTGGACAACACTCACCCCCTCGCGCACGGATTGCCGCAGAGACTGAACGTCTTCTACGACAACTCGCCGGTGTTGCGACTGGAGCCGGGCGCCCAGCTCAAAGGGGTGCAGCCGATTGCTTGGTACGATTCCGCCGACGTTTTGCGCTCTGGCTGGGCGTGGGGAGAAGGCTACCTCAAGGGCGGCGTTGCTGTCGCTGCGGCGAAAGTCGGGCGGGGCAACCTCTTCCTGCTTGCGCCCGAGGTGAACAACCGTGCGCAGCCGCACGGCACGTTCAAGTTCCTGTTCAACGGGATTTATCTCGGACCGGCGTTGACTGGTGCGGTGATGTAGGCTGCGGCCTGGGAGGACGGCGACGATGACGAGGATGAGGAGGATGAGGATGAGGATGAGGATGAGGAGGATGACGAGGATGAGGAGGAGGATGAAGCTGAAGGGCACGCCCGAGTTTGCTCACGCCGACGACGGAACAGCCTCGCCCACTTCGCCCTCTTCGCCCTCTTCGCTCTCTTCGACCTCTTCGCCCTCTTCATCCTCTTCATCCTCTTCATCCTCTTCATCCTCTTCGTCCTCTTCATCCTCTTCATCCTCGTCATCCTCTTCATCCTCTTCATCCTCTTCGCCCTCTTCGCCCTCTTCGCCCTCTTCATCCTCTTCATCCTCTTCATCCTCTTCATCCTCTTCGCCCTCTTCGCCGCCCTCTTCGTCATCAAACCTGACACAGCAGCTACCCGCTTCCCTTCCACCAGCGTCCGCTCCATCGACAACCACAATGCGCCAGCTCAAGATCATACTGCTCGTCTCGGCAGCCTCGGCCACTCCTCTCGTGGCCCAGCGCTTCACCACTGGTGATCAGGTCATCAGACGTATCCACGACGAAGGAATGAATCGCTCCCAGGCGGGGAGGCTCCTCCAGGTGCTCTCGGATTCGATCGGACCGAGACTGACGGGGACGCCGGGAATGAAGCGGGGCAACGACTGGCTGGTCGCCACCTACAGATCGTGGGGCGTGGAGGCGAAGAACGAACAGTACGGTACGTGGAAGGGATGGCGTCGCGGCATTTCACATCTGGACCTGATCGCGCCCCGCGTGCGTTCTCTCGAGGGCATGCTCCTCGCCTGGAGCGGCGGAACCGGTAGTCGCGATGTGGAGGGAGACGTCATCGTCCTCCCCGACGTGCCTGACTCGGCCGCTTTCGCCCAGTGGCTGCCGCAGGCGAGAGGAAAGTTCGTGCTTGTCTCGATGCTTCAGCCAACGTGCAGGCCCGACGACAACTGGGAGCGCTTCGCCACACCGGCCTCATTGGCTGCGATGCGTGCCCAGCGCGACACCGCAACGCGCCGCTGGAACGATCGGACCCGCAAGACGGGTCTCGGGCTTGGCCTTGGCACGGGAACTTTAGGGGTTGCGCTCGAAGCGGCTGGGGCGGCCGGAGTTATCGCCTCCCGCTGGTCGAACGGCTGGGGAGTCCAGAAGGTGTTCGACGCACGCACCGAACGCATTCCGTCGTTCGACGTCTCGTGCGAAGACTATGGACTCCTGTATCGCCTGGCCGAAAACCGGCAGGGACCGCGGGTACGCGCCAGAGCGGACGCGGAGTTCCAGGGTGAGGTACCCGTCTTCAATACCATCGCCACCATACGCGGCTCCACCAGGCCCGACGAATACGTCATGCTTTCGGCTCACTTCGATTCCTGGGACGGCGGCTCGGGGACAACAGATAACGGAACCGGCACCATCGTCATGCTCGAGGCGGCACGGATCCTCCGCGCAGTGTACCCGGCTCCCAAACGCACGATCATCGTCGGCCACTGGAATGGAGAGGAGCAGGGACTCAACGGATCGAGAGCCTGGTCCGAAGACAACCCGGCGGCGGTGAAAGGGCTGCAGGCACTCTTCAACCAGGACAACGGAACGGGCAGGATCATCAACTTTGGCGGCAGCGGATTCACGACCGCCAGCGGCAACCTGGCGCGGTGGATGGCAAACATTCCGACCGAGATCGCCAGCAACGTGACGATGAGCTTCCCGGGAGCGCCGTCAGGAGGGGGATCCGACAACGCATCGTTCGTCTGCCACGGTGCCCCGGCATTCGGGCTGGGAGCCCTCGACTGGTCTTACGGCCAGTACACATGGCACACGCAGCGCGATACGTACGACAAGGCCGTTCTCGACGATCTGAGAAACAACGCGACGCTGACAGCGATGCTGGTTTATCTCGCAAGCGAAGACCCGGAGCTCCTCGCCCGGGATCGGAGATCGTTTGACCGCGGTCCCCAGGTCAGTCAGACGCCGGGCGGATTCGGAGGAGGGGCTCCCCAGTCGTGGCCAAGCTGCACACCTGCCTTGAGGAACTCGGCTGGCTACAGGCGCTGAGGAGGGGCTGTGGGCAGTGGACGAGAGGATGACTGGGAGGATGACGATGATGACGAGGAAGACGAGGATGATGAGGATGATGAGGATGATGAGGATGATGAGGATGAGGAGGATGAGGAGGGCGATGAAGACGAGGAGGGCGAGGAAGACGAGGAAGACGAGGATGAGGATGATGAGGATGGCGATGAAGACGAGGAGGGCGATGAAGACGATGGGCGATTGGCGTTCAGTTCGTGCACTGAAGACTCGTCACCTGCAGCCACCATCATCCGCCGGGCGATGAACGACATATGCTGAACCTCTTCGAGTACGAAAAGGCCGCAGCCGGGTGTGTGGAGGCGTCCGCGTGGGGGTACCAGATGGGAGGAGCATGTGACGAGGTCACGCTGCGGGCGAACCGCGAGGCGTGGGACCGCTACTGCATCCGCTTTCGCACGATGGTCGACGTGTCCAGGCGTTCGCTCGAGACGACAGTGCTCGGGGTTCAGGTTTCGCTGCCGGTACTGATAGCCCCCACAGCGTTGCAGCGGCTGTCGCACAGCGAGGGCGAGGCGGGGATGGCGCGGGGTGCTGAGGCAGCGGGCACGCTTCTCGTCGTCAGCACAACTGCTACGACGAATCTGACCGACGTCATGGCGGCATCTGCTGGACCCAAGTGGTTTCAGGTCTACATCTATGCAGATCGGGAAGCTACTGCAGCACTGATCACGCAGGCGGTCGCTGCGGGCTACAGGGCGCTGGTGCTCACTGTTGATTCGCCGCTGATTGGCAGACGCGAACGTGACATCAGGAATCGCTTTTCGCTGCCTCAGGGGATGACAATTGCCAACGCGTCGGTTGCCGGAAAGGAGGACATGCCCGACGCTACCGGGGACGCGTCGGGACTGACACACCATTTCAGGGGGCTCCACGACCCCGCACTGACACCGCGAGACATCACCTGGCTTCGCGACCTCAGCGGCCTGCCCGTGGTGGTCAAGGGCGTTGTTCGGGGTGATGATGCCCGGAAGGCGGTGGACCATGGTGCAAGCGCGATTATCGTCTCGAACCATGGCGGCAGGCAGCTCGACTCGTCCATTCCAACGGCGAGGGCACTCGGCGAGGTCGTCGGTGCGGTGGGTGGAGCGGTTGAAGTCTACGTTGACGGCGGCATCCGTCGCGGAACCGACATCCTCAAGGCGCTTTCGTTAGGCGCCCGGGCCACGCTTATCGGCCGCCCGGCGCTGTGGGGGCTCGCGGTAGGCGGAGCCGCGGGCGTCGAGAAGGTCCTTCAGCTCCTTCGCGACGAGTTGGACCTGGCGATGGCCCTGGCCGGCTGCCGCGACGTTGCGGAGATCACACGAGACCTCGTTGCTGATTGAACGGCCGAGCCAGGTTGGCCGGTTTACGGGTTAAATTGACGGGAGACACCTGAGGAGGAGCAGTGTATCAGGACCTCCCGTAGATCAAACTCCGAAGCCATGGACCGCCGTCAATTCATACGTGTCGCCGCTGCCGGCGCTGCCGCTGCCGCGTGTAACCCGAACGACTCCACCGAGCCGCTTCCGAGCGCCGAGATTCCGCTCGAAGATCAGGTATGGTCATCGAGCCTCGGCGTAAACCTGCCGGCGATGACGTTGCTGCCGGCAGGCCTTTATATCTCGGACCAGGTCGTCGGTACCGGCACAGTGCTCGCCGGGTCGCCAACGATCAGGGTGTATTACAGCGGTTATCTCGCCAACGGCAGCAGGTTCGACGGTAACGTTGGCGCCGCGAGCCCGGCAACGTTCAGTCTTGCGGGACTGATAGAGGGATGGCGACTTGGGCTTCAGGGAATGAAGGCCGGTGGCAAGCGACGACTGGTCATACCGTCGAGCCTTGGTTATCAGTCGCGCGCTCAGCGGGATCAGAATGGACGAGTAATCATTCCCGCCAACTCGAATCTGGTCTTTGACATCGAGCTCGTCGGCATCAACTGACGCCGCCGGCGGGCCGATCTGGGCGCCGTCGCCGGAGCGGGCGGCCGCCACCCGCATCGCCGAGTTTGGGCGCCGACTGCGCGAACAGGGCCTCGTCGACGCATTCCGTGGTGAAGCTCTCGATTATCCGGTACTTCATCGGTTTTCGGTGGAGCAGCCGGAGGTGTTCTGGCCCGAGGTCTGGGGGTTTACGGGGCTGATAGCCGATGGAGAAGGCGGCGTTCCGCGCTGGAACTCGGTCGTGAGAGGGCTGGAGCGGATGTCGTCGCCCGATGCCGCGCTCGGGCCGGTCTGGTTCGAAGGTGCGCGTCTTAATTTCGCCGAAAACCTGTTGCGCCGGAACGATGATGCCGAGGCGCTGGTTTCGTGGACCGAAGAGGGTCGCCGGGCGAGCATGACGTTCAGGGAGCTTCGGGCCGCGGTTGCGGGCGCGGCGGCGGCGCTGGCCGGAATGGGTGTGGGTGCAGGAGACCGAGTGGCGGGCTTCATGCCCAACATCATCGAAACGGTCGTGGCGATGCTGGCCGCGACTTCGCGCGGTGCGATCTGGTCGTCCTGCTCTCCCGACTTTGGGATCGCCGGCGTTCTCGATCGGTTCAGTCAGATTGCGCCACGTGTGCTTTTCTGCAGCGACGGTTACCGCTACGGGGCGCGCCTGATCCCGACCGTTGATCGAGTGCGCGCTATCGTGTCGGCACTTCCCGCGATCGAAAGGGTGGTGGTTGTTCGCCTGACGGGCAGTTCAGCGGCCGATGTGGGGTCGATTCGTGGGGCGGTGACATGGGACGACTGGATTGTCACCGGCAAGCGCGAGCCGGTGTTCAATCGCCTGCCGTTCGACCACCCGCTCTACATCATGTACTCGTCAGGCACGACCGGGTTGCCCAAGTGCATGGTGCACGGGGCCGGCGGGACGCTGCTGCAGCATCAGAAGGAGCACGTGCTGCACACCGATATCAGGGCTGGTGACCGGGTGTTCTACTTCACGACCTGTGGCTGGATGATGTGGAACTGGCTGACGAGTGCACTTGCAGTTGGGGCGACGGTGGTGCTTTACGACGGATCGCCGATGGCCGCGTCGACCGGGACGGGATCGGAGCGCGATCTGATCTGGCAGATGGCGGAGAGGGAGCAGCTTACGGTATTCGGAACGAGTGCCCGTTACCTGGCGGCTGCGGAGAGGGAGGGATTGAAGCCGCGCAGGCGCAACCTCGAATCACTGCGGACGATATTGTCGACGGGTAGCCCACTCTCGGCGGGTTCATTCGACTGGGTGTATCGCGAGGTCAAAGGTGATGTGCAGCTGAGCTCGATCAGCGGCGGGACGGACATCATTTCGTGTTTTGTCCTCGGTAATCCTGCTGGTCCGGTCTGGCGTGGGGAACTGCAGGTCCCGGGGCTGGGGATGGAGGTGGATGTTTTCGATAGTCACGGACGGCCGTTGCCACTGGGCCAGGGAGAACTGGTCTGCAGACTTCCGTTTCCTTCCATGCCTGTGGCGTTCTGGAATGATCCCGACGGCAGGAGGTATCAGCGGGCCTACTTCGAGCGCTTTGCGGGAGCGTGGTGCCACGGCGACTGGGCAGAGTTCACTCCTCATGGAGGGATGGTCATAACCGGCCGCAGCGATGCCACGCTCAACCCCGGGGGAGTTCGCATCGGTACGGCCGAGATCTACCGCCAGCTGGAGCAGATCGACGAGGTAACCGATTCTGTTGTTGTAGGTCAGGACGGCGACGGAGACGTCAGGGTTGTGTTGTTTGTCCGCCTTCGGGACGGCCTGGAGCTGGACGATGCGTTACGTGACCGGATAAAGCAGGTGATTCGTGCCAATGCTTCGCCACACCATGTGCCGAGGGTGATTCTCCAGGTAGGGGACGTCCCGCGAACGATTTCGGGCAAGGTTACAGAACTCGCAGTGAGGGAGGTCATTCACGGTCGAGAGGTGAAGAACCTCGATGCGCTCGCCAACCCGGACGCATTGGAGTATTTCCGGGATCGGAGGGAGTTGGAGTCGTAGGGCCCTTCGAGCGCAGGAAGCGAGAGGACGACGAGGGGGCGCGAGGCTCGTTTGTACGGCTGACGTTGCTGAGGGGACGGGCTGTTCGTCGGTAAGTGTGCCAGCCATCACAGCCCGCCCCCAAGCCTCGGTCGGCTCGACCACCGGCATGTCCAACGCTCGCCGTAACAGCGACGGATTCACTATCATCGAACTGCTCTCCGTAGTGGCGATCATCGGAGTGCTCGCGGGCTTGGCCATACCCCGGTACCGAGATCAGGTCGAAAAAGCCAGGGTGGCGAAGGCGATCGGCGACCTCCGAGCAATAACAAGTGATCTGAACGGGCTGGTACCGCTTCCCTCGTCAATGTCCGCAATTGGCCGAGGCGGATACCTCGATCCATGGGGCAACCCCTACGTCTACTATCCGTTCCCGCCTCCAAAGGGTAAAGGCGGCGGCCCTCCGCCAGGTGCGCGCAAGGACCGGTTTCTGGTCCCGATCAACTCGCTGTTTGATCTCTACAGCATGGGCAAGGACGGAAAGTCGTCGCCGCCCCTCACCGCCAAGGGCAGCCACGACGATGTGATCCTGGCCAACGACGGCGGTTACTACGGTCTCGCCAAAAACTACTGAACATGGTTGAACGCGGCGGGTTGTTCCTCGGGACCGCCGTCGGGCGACGGACAGTTGCGCTGTTTGTAGTTTGTGCACTGGTGCCCAGTACTGTGCTCGCGGTTATCGCGTACAAAAAAGTGAAGGACACCCTCCTCGAGCGGACACGCGAGGAGCTCGCCCAGGCAGCCAAGTCAGTTGCCGTGACGATCATCGAACGATTTGGTTGGGTTGCACATTCGAGCGAACTTGCGAGGATAGCTGGCGCACCGGCTGGCAGCACTGCTCCCGTGACAGACTTCGTCGCAGTCTGGCGGTCGCGACACGCTGGGGGCGGGGACTGGAAGTTGTGGGCCAGCGGCGACACCGATCCGGGACGTCCGCCGACCGTAATGGCCGGCGACGCGGCGATTGAGCGGTTGAGCGCAGGACAGCCGGCCATCGTGATCGAGGCAGATCGGCAGGCTCGGGTCTGGGTGGTTCGCGGCAGCGAGCGAGGGAGCCTGTGGGCAGCGCCGGCCGGGCGATCGCTTTGGGGATTTAGTGACGATGAGAGAGTGATTCCACATGTATGCATCGTGGTGGCTGAATCCGGCGCGATACTAGCCTGTTCGGCCGACGCGCCGCACGAGGCTCTGGTCGCGTCCACGGCAGGTCAGGGTCAGGCCGCCGACATCGCCGGAACGATCCTCTCCCGGCGGTCTGTCTATCTCAAGCGCGAGTACTCAGCTCCCGATCTCGCCGTCGTGACCGCAACAACGATGGACGAGGCACTGGCACCGGTCAATGGCTTCGGTCGGACCTTCGCGATGATCGCGAGCGCCTCGCTCCTCGCCGTATTCTTTTTCAGCCACGTTCAGATACGGCGCACCACGGAGCCGCTGGGAAAACTTACCGAGGCGACGCGCCTGGTAGCTGAGGGCAATCTCGATACGAAGCTGGACATCAGATCTAACGACGAGTTCGGCCGCCTTGCGTCCAGCTTCACAGCCATGACCGGCGCACTCCAACGACAGTTTGCACTCCACGAGGCTCTCGACTCGCTGGACTATTCAGCGCTACGCGGAGTAGAACTGCCGGAAATGGTGTCTGTGGGTGCGGACAGGGTCATCTGGTCTACCGGCGCCCGTTGTGCGCTGATCGCGATTCCGGTGGGGAACGGAGGAGGCGGCGACGAGCAGTGGTTGACGGTCACGCGGTCAGGTGAGGAAAGGACGCTCAGGAGCGAGACGAAGGTGGAGAGCCCTCGACTGTCGGGGAGCACGCGCGCGTACACGGGAAAGGAAGCCCGAGCCGACGCGTCCTTGTTAGGCGGTGGGGACGCGGATCGCGGAGAGTGGCTTTCGCTTCCGTTGTGGGACGCCGGGAGGATGGCCGGTGTCATTTGTCTCCAGAGTGACGACCGGTGGGACCTCGGGGGGCGGAGTGTCGAAGAAGCTCGCTGGTTCGCCGATCGTCTCGCACTCGGAGCCGCCAACCTGAGAATGGTCAGTAGCCTCGAGTTCCTGAGCGTTGGGACAATAACGGCTTTCGCGCGGGCGATCGATGCCAACTCGCGCTGGACCGCAGGTCATTCCGA